>CAZTPJ010000088.1:0-13019 GCA_964614515.1 uncultured Phycisphaeraceae bacterium
CGTGGCGCTGGGGTTGAACTTCGTCGTGCTGGCGGTGCTGACGGGGAGTTATGTGCAGCCGCTGCTCATCATGGTGTCGATTCCGCTGGCGATCATCGGGATGATCTGGGGGCACATCATTCTCGGGTATGACCTTGCGATGCTGTCGCTGATCGGGTTTGTCGCGCTTTCGGGCGTCGTCGTGAACAACGCGATTGTGTACATGGACTTTTTCAACCGCGGGATCGCCGCGGGCAAGTCCGTTGTTGACGCGGCGAGGGCGGCCGGCGTGCGAAGGCTGCGGCCGATCATGCTCACAACGATCACGACCACGGCCGGGATCGGCCCGCTGATCCTCGAAGATTCATTCCAGGCGCGCGTGCTGATTCCGATGGCGATCACGATTGTGGCGGGGTTGATCGGCTCGACGGTCCTGGTGTTGATCGGGCTGCCGTGTCTGCTGGCCGCGACGGATCAGACGCGGCGCGCGCTGCGCACGGTGTGGACGGGCCGACGCACATCGCCCGATGTCCCGGCCATCGGCGGCGCACCGACGACGGTGGCGAGTCCGAATCCGATGGATTGACGGCGATGTTCCTTCGAAGTGCCGGATGAAGTCCGGCCATCGACACCGTGATTCACTCTTCGCCGCCTGCGCAGTGGGCGCACCAACTCGACGGCGGGCCGAGCGCGGCCATGGCTTCGCCATTGAGGATGCGACGCGAGTGCTTATGCGCCGGCGGGGGCAGGCCTTTGACGATGCTGAGAAACTCCTGCTGGAATCTCGCTTCGTGGAGTTGAAACTGCGGATTGTTCTGCGTGTGGGCATACTCGCCCTGCATCAATCGCTGAATCTGATTGATGCGAGACGCGGGGTCGGGGTGCGTGGAGAGGAACTCCGGCTGTCGCGCCCCGCCGCTGAGGCTCTGAAGCAGTTCCATCACCTCGCGAGCGCCGCGCGGGTCATACCCCACGCGCGTCATATACCGAACGCCCAGCATGTCCGCCTGCAACTCCTCATCGCGACCGAACTTCAGCAGCACAAGATTGCCCCCGACCGCCAACGCCGGAACCGCAACCTGCCCATAGCGTCGATAGTCCGAGTCACTGTCAGCGACGGCGACGGACACGGCCGCACCGGCCAGAATCAGGTTGAACATGGCCGTGTTGCTGATGCGCTGATTCGAATGCTGCGCGGTGACGTGTCCGATTTCGTGTCCGATGACGCCGGCCAGTTGGGCCTCGTTGGTCATCTGCTCGGCCAGACCGCGGGAGATGAAGACTTTGCCTCCGGGCAGGGCGAAGGCGTTGATGGTGTCGGAGTCGAGGAGCGTGAACTCCCACGGAAGTTCGGGGTAATCCGCCTCGGTGTGGACCATCATCGACCGCCCGATGCGTGTGACATAATCCTGCAGCGCGGGGCTTGGCGTGGCGCCGCCGAATTCGGCGGTGAACTGCGGCGCGGCTTCCATTCCGATGCGAACTTCCTCTGAACGCGGCAGGAGCGTGAGGATTCGCTCACCGGTGGCCGGGTTGGTGGAACACCCCGGGGCAAAGAACCCCACACCCACCGCCAGCGCTGACGCCAACCATCGTCGAAACATGTCACAACCTCCATTGGAGTCCGAGGTGTCCGGACTCGTGCCCATCGCGCGGCACGGAAGAAGACTAGTCTTCCCGCGTCGAGTCGTCTTGCCATGACACGCGCCCCCGAATCCAATGCCGTCGAGCCTGCCGCGTGGTCCGATCGCGATCTCGCCGATCCGCACGCGCACCCGGACAAGGCCGTGAAGGTGCGTCGAATGTTCGCGGCCATCGCGCCGTCGTATGACCTGAACAACCGCGTGCATTCGATGTGGCGCGATCAGGCCTGGCGCAGGCGGGCGGTGCGCGAGGCGCGGGTGGAGCGCGGAGATGCCGTACTCGATGTCGCCTGCGGCACGGGGGACTTGACGGAGGCGTTTGCGCGGACCCCTGCGGGCCGAATCGTCGGCCTCGACTTCACGCGGGAGATGCTCGACATCGCCGAGCGCAAGCGCGAACGCGTTGTGGCCGAGGCGCGATCGCGCATTGAGTATGTCCAAGGCGATGCGCAGGCGCTGCCCTTCGCCGACGCTTCCTTTAACGTGGTGTCGATCGCATTCGGGATTCGCAACGTTGAGCGTCCGGAAACCGCGCTGCGGGAGTTTGCGCGGGTGCTGCGCCCGGGTGGGCGCGTGGTTATCCTCGAATTCGATCGGCCGACGTTTGCGCCCATGCGGTGGTTCTGTGATGTCTATTGCGCTCGATTGATGCCGCGCACGGCCACGCTCCTCAGCGGCGATCGCACCGGTGCATACCGATATCTGCCCAAGTCCGTGGGTTCGTTCATGTCGCGGACGCGGATGCTGGCCGCGCTTGAAGCCGTGGGGTTTGTCCGGCCGCGGGCGATCGCGCTGACGTTCGGGATTTGCGCGTGCTATGTGGGACATCGCGCGGCAGAATCGGCCTGATGCGTCGGTGTTGCCCGCGCGGAAAGATTCATCTGAAGATTCACGTCTGCATCGAGCCGCGCCCGATAGTCAGGCACCACGGCGGGTGGAGGCTCGCCGGAACGCAACAACAATCCGAATCGGCCCTGGTGGAACCGGCTCCGATCGAGACACCTCGACAGGAGTTCGCGATGGCTGCCGAGACGCGTGCCGATCGGTTGTATCATGCCCTCATCAAGGGAGACAGGCGGGAATCCCGGCGGGTCTTCCGCGAAGCGCTCGAAGCGACGCGCGACCCGCGAGAACTCGTTCACTCGCTCTTCTGGCCAACCTATGAACGCATCGAGCGCATGTACCGCTCCGATCAACTGTCCAAACTCGCCCATCATGCCGGAACGCGGTTCCTTCGCGTCCTGATCGATCAGACCGCGGCGCTGTACAAACTCGCGCCGGGAAACGGGCGTAGCGTCCTGGCGTTCTGCGGGCCGCGCGATTCGGATGAACTCGGCGCGCAACTGGCCGTGGACCTGCTCGAGGCGGCGGGTTTCGAGATCACGTTCGCCGGGGGTGGGATTCCCAACGATGAAATCTTGGCGCAGATTCACGATGTGCGTCCGAACGTGTTGTTGCTCTTCGCGGCGGGCTCGACCGACCTTCCGCAACTGCGGCAGTTGATCGACACGCTGCACGACATCGGTGCATGTCCGGACATTCAGGTGGTTGTGGGCGGGGGCGTGTTCAATCGGGCCGATGGGTTGTCGGAGGAGATCGGCGCGGATCTGTTCGCGCCGGATCCGCTGCAGCTTGTTGAGGCGATGGCCGTGGGCGCGACGGTTCGCGGAAACCTCGAGAGCCGCACGGTCGGCCGCAGGCGGGTCAAGAAAGCGGCGTGACGTTTTGTTGGGGTGTGGCGTGCGGGTGAACCGCGCATGCATGGACGCATGCGCGGTTCGTCTGCGCGCACCGGACCCATGGCGCATGTGTGCCATCGACTTGCGGAGTCTTCGGAGCAAGGCGGTGCGTGTGGGTTACCGCGTCGCAAGACGCGGTGACACACGCCCTACGCACGACCGCGAAGCGCGGTGGGTAGCACTGATGCGGCCGTACGTCTTTCACGGCACTTGACCCGCCAACGGGGACGAACGTGTCGGGTTTCGGCATGCGTCTGATTTGTGTTACATGGAATCATTCCGGGTTAGACTTTCGCCCAAGGCTTGCATTGGCCGGAGATTTCGGGTAGGCTGAACACTCCCCTCGCAGTGGAGTGCAGCCATGTTCCCAAGTCGAATGATGAATCTCGCGCTGGTCAGCGCGTGTGTTGTTGCGTTGTGCGCGGTGTCATCGCGTGCGCAAACCGCCTCGGGCACGGATGTGTGGGCGTTCAACTCTGAAGGCGTGTTCCTGCATCGCCTGGGCACGACGCTGACGCACGAGATCACCTCGGGTGGGTTCCCGATTCTCGATGCGCGCGGCATGGTGCAAAGCCGCGACATCACACGCGGCCCACGCAGCGCGGTGTGGATGTGGACGCCGTCGCGCTTCTATCTGCACGCGGCCGCGAGCACCACGGCCGTGGAGATCACACGATCCGTCGGCGGTTCGATCAGCGGCATTCGCGGTGTACTCGTGTCGGATGATGACACCACGGCGACGACGACATCCGTCTGGCCGTGGGGTGGACTCGGGTTGTATCTCCATGTCGTCGGCACGACCACGGCCAACGAGATCACGCGAGCCGGGGGCGGCACGCTTGGCGACGTGCTCGGCGCTGCCACGGCGTGTGACAAGCAATCCCCGACGGGTTCGAGTGTGTGGGCCTGGACGGCGACGAACCTGTGGCTCCATCTCGTGGGCACGACCGAAGCGGTGGAGATCACCAAGACCACTGGCGGCGCGCTGGCGGGCGTGCAGCAGGTGCTGGGCGTGCATGATGACACCTCGCCGACCAAGACCTCGGTGTGGATCCGCGCGAACGATGGCATCTATCTGCATCGCGTCGGCACGACCACGGCCGTGCCCATCACCGTCGGCGGCAGCCCGATCTCGCTCCCGCTCGGGATCGCGGCGGGCAAGGACATGACGAACCCCACCGAGAGTCAGGTGTGGTTCTGGAACGCGGCGGGTGTGTATGTGCATGTTGTGACGACAACCACGGCCGTTGAAGTTCGCAAGGCCGTGGGCGGTGCGGCCATCGCGGGGATGCAGGAGATCACGGTTCCCGGCGATGCGACGAGTCCGCTGGGCGGCCGCGCGTGGATGCGCGGCACCGGCGGCGTGTTTGCGCATGTTCCCGCGACGACCACGGCCAGCGAGATCACGCTCCCCGGCGGCGGATCCATCGTGCCGGCCGAGGGCATGTTGCATGTGCTTGATGGCGTGAGTCCGGCGTGTACGTCAACCTTCGTGTGGACGCCACAGGGCGTGTTCCTGCATGTGTTTGGGACGACTTCGACGGTTGAGATTCGCACCACGGTTGGGAACCCGATCCCGCTGGTGCAAGGTGCGATCCGCAGGCTTGATGCGACCGTGGCCGTGGGCAGCCGCGCGTACTTCTGGAATGGGTCCGACACCTATCTGCATGTGGTCGGGACGACGACGGCCAGCGCGCTGGCGGATCCGACGCCCGCGCCGCTTTCACTGATCGAACACGGCGAGGCCGCATGCGATGCCACCAATGCCGCGATGTCCACGGCATGGTTCGGCGGAGCGACGGGTTTGTACGTTCACACCGTGGCATCACTGACGGCCACGCCGATCACCAAGCCTACGGGCGCGGCCATCGCCTCGGTGCGCGGTATTCTCGTGTCGCTGGCGGGCGTGGATGATGATCGCAACTTGATTCCTGACAATTGTCAGGCCGTGGGCGGGGCGTATGTGCTCGGCACCGGCGATGTGTTCAACACGGACTCTCTGACGGTGAGTTCGACGCGTGGGCTGCCCGGCGTGCGAGTGCGCACGCGCGTCGAGTCGACGCCGCAGGGCGATGTGGCCGTGTTTAATTTTCCGAATCTGCGCATCGTCGGCGGAGTCAAGGCGTTCGGTTCGCGTCCCTTGGTGATTGAAGTGTGTGAGGACATGAAGATCACCGGATCGTTGCTGGCGGATCCGGGCGAGATCGGCGGCGGTATCGGCGGCGGTCGGGGACTCGGCGGTGCGGGCGGCATGGGCGGCTTTCTCGCGTTCAACGGCGGCGCGGGCGGCAATCTTGGACGTGGCGGCAACGGCGGCGCCGGCGGACGTGATGGTGCGCATGGTCTCCACGGCGCTCATGGATCCGGTGGCAATGGCGGCATCTTCGGCGGCAACTTCCCGGGCGGCGCGGGTGGACCACCGCTGACACGAGGGTTTGACGGCGGCAACACCGCGACTCTGCCCGGCGATGGCGTCGTCGGCACCAAGGGCGGCAATGGCACGCTCGGTGGTTCCGGGTTCCCGGGTCGCGATGGTCAGTCAGGCCGTGCTGGCGGACGCGGCAAGCCCGGCAACCCCGGCGCACGGGGCGGCTTTGGCCTCGATGGTGACGATGGAGTCGATGGCGGCGTGGGCTTTGGAGGCTCGCTGGGCGGCGCGGGCGGTCTCGGCGGAAACGGCGGTCGCGGCGGCGCGGGCGGTCTCGGCGGCAATGGCGGACGTGGCGGATGGGGCAACTTCGATGAGGGTGAAGGCGGCGATGGCGGCGCGCGCTCCCCGAACGTCGGCCAGGGTGGCCAGCCGGCACAGGTCGTCGGCATGCGCGGCAGCGGCGGAAACTCAGGCAGGGGTGGGCCACCGTGCGTGGCGGGCATGGACGGTTCGCCGGGTACGCCCGGCACGGCCGGAACGCGTGGGGCAGATGGCACAGCGGGATCAGCAGGCGATCCAGGCGATGATGGGACCGACGGCGATGGACCCGGGCAGCGCGGCGCCCGAGGCGACGCCGGTCGGCGCGGACTCCCTGGGCTTCCGGGTCAGCCGGGCGAGTTCGGACTCGGCGGCGGCAATGCGGCGCCGCGGCGCGGCGTCATCACGATGCCCGACCTCGCCGATCGCGGGCTGTGGGGCGGTGGCGGCGGGGGTGGATCTGGTGGCGGGGGTGGTGGCGGCCAGGCCGGACAGGGTGGCGGTGGTGGTGGCGGCGGGGGTGGTGGCGGCGCGGCCGGTGGTGGCGGCGGCGGTGGTGGGGCAGGACCGAGCGGCTCCGGCGGTGGCGGTGGCGGCTCGGGTGGCGGTGGTGGCGGCGGTGGCGGTGGTGGTGGCGGCGGTGGGGGTGGGACCACGACCTCGGGCCAGCGTGGACAGGATGGCGAACTCGGCGGATTCGGCGAGCGCGGTGAAGATGGCGTGCTCGGGCCGGGCGCGGTCGTGCAGGCGATGCCTGGGGCGGCGGGTGCGGCCGGGGACTCTGGCCAGCGCGGGGATCCGGGTCAGCGTGGCGGTGGAGGGATGAATGGATTTGGTGGCCTGCCCGGCGCATTGGGGGCGCATGGAGCGGGAGCGATCTGGCTGCGCGCGTGTCCGCATGAGAGTTCGATCTTCATTCCGGGCCAGGTGCGAGTGGATGCGGGGGTCGGCCCGGCGCCCGGCGGCGGCGGCGGTGGCGGCGGCTCGATCGTGACGCGATCACGGCGACTCGTGCACGACGGCGCGACATTGCAGGCCGACGGCGGCAATGGCTCTGGCGGTGGCGGTGCGCCGGGGCGCATCATCCTCGAGGCGAAGTATCGATCGCACCTTCCCGCAGCGCTGCTTAGCGCGATGGGCGGGTTCGGCGCGGGGAACTTTGGCGGCTTCGGTGGCCCGGGTGGCGGACTTGGCGGCGCGGGTGGTGCGGCCGGCGATGGCGGACTTGGCGGTCAAAATGGTGGCGCTGGTGGCGCGGGTGGCGCGGCCGGGACGGATGGTCGAGTTGGACTCGGCGGCGCAGGCGGGGCGGGTGGCGCTGGCGGCGCTGGCGGCGCCGGCGGCGCGCCGGGGCCGTGCTTTGAAGTCACTGACAAGGTGACGCTCACAGGTCCGGGCAAGTATGTCATCACGCCCGGCAGGTGGACGCTCAACGGTGTGGTCACGGGAACGACGTTCCCACAGGGCGGCCAGCAGAACGGTCCGGGCATGAGCATGGACACCACGAGTCTGCCGTCTGAGCCGAATGATTTCCATTACAAAGGCGATCGGTACATCGCGCCCGGTGGCAGCGAGACGGTGATCTCGGGTTGGTCGTGGTGGAGTCTCACGACGCCGCCGATCAACGGGAACTACCTTGAGAATTTCGTCCCGGCCGTGCCGATGCCGGGGACGACGGACGTGATGCTCAAGTACATGTGGGATCTGAATCCGATTGATCCCGTGCTTGAGGTGATTGTAAACGGGGCGTCGATTTACAAAGGCTCGTACATGGAGTTCGAGCCTGACGCGTTTGGCTTGATCTCGATCGGTTTCCGCGGCGGACCTGAGCATCTGGCGCGAATGTGGTTCGAGGATGATGACGCGGGTCAGTTGCCGCAGTTCGCGCAGGCGACGATTGGCGAGGGTCCGCTTGAGTACATCATGGGCATGATGGGCGACAACGACGTGGATCTGTATCGCATTCGGATCATCGATCCGACGTTCTTCCGCGCGTCGACGCGTTCGTATGTGGGTTGGGACACGCAGTTGTGGCTGTTCCTTCCGCTGGGGTTTGGCGTGACGCACAATGACGACACGCCAGGGATTGGCGGCCAGCACTCGACGATCACGGGGCAGTTCCTCGGACCGCCGGGCGAGTATCTGCTGGGCATCTCGCGGTACAACCGCGACGCGTTGAATCAACAGGGGTTCCCGATCTGGCAGTCTGCGCCGACGAACGTGGAGCGTCCGCCCGATGGTCCCGGCGCGCCGGGACCGCTGGCGAACTGGCAGGGCAACACGTTGGCCGCGGGGCCGTATGCGATTCGCCTGCGCGGGGCGGAGTTCTCACCGCCGCCGCTTCAGTGTTACGCGGACTGCGATGGCGACACCGCGCTCACGATCCTCGACTTCCTGTGTTTCGGCAATGCGTTCGCGGCGAATGATCCGTATGCGTGCGACTGCGACCTGACCACCGGGCCGAAGGTGTGCGACATCTTCGATTTCCTGTGTTTCAGCAATGCGTTCGCGGCGGGGTGTCCGTAGGGAATTGGGTGAAGTCAAGGGGGCAAGGGCCTCATGTGGCACATGAAAGTGAGGCGCGGTCGGTCGGCCGCGCCTCACTTTGGTTCTCGTGAGCGCTGGAAGTGCCGCCTTGCGGGGCAGAGGTCGTTCCGGTATCATCCGGCACTTTCCGGATGCCGGGACGGGCGCTGCCATGAACCGAAGTGAACTCCAAAGTCTTGCCGATCATCGGGTCCAGGACGCCGAGGCGCTGCTTGGATCGGAACGATGGCAGGCGGCGTACTACCTGCTGGGATATGCCGTGGAGTGCGCGCTGAAGGCATGTGCAGCGCGGCGGTTTGGAGAACATGAAGTACCGGATAAAAAAGTGGTCCTTGACTTCTACACGCATGATCTTGAGAAACTGCTCAACGTCGCTGAGCTCAAGTCGATGAAAGAGGATCGAGCCAAGGTGGATTCGGGTTTCAAGGTCAACTGGAGTATCGTGAACCAGTGGAGCGAGGCATCCCGCTATAATCTGGTCATCAGCAAGGCCGAGGCTCAGGACATGTTCTCGGCGGTGAACGATCCAGCGTCAGGAGTCCTGTCGTGGCTGAGAACGGTGTGGTGAAAGACCAGTTGACCGACGCCATGATTGAAGCCGGCGCCGCGTTGACGCGCAAACTCGATGAATTCGGTCTGGTGATCGACGCGGCCTTGTGGTTCTTCGAGCCGGAGATCAATGAGTGGCGGTTGATGATCGCGTCGCCCGATGTGTCCACAGTCGGCCCGCGGGCCGTGTACGAACGGATTCAAAGGGCTCTCGACGAGTTAGGACCCAAGGCGGCCGCGGCGCCGATGTCATCCATCGCGGTCTTGAACTCCGGCGATGATCTTGTGAAACGGCTGCGACTCGTTATGAAGACAGGCCCGGTCATCGCGCGGGTTCGCTTCTCGAAGAACGTCATCCACGGGCGATTTGTCGATGATGCGCTCATCTATCGCGTTGCTTGATCCCCCGGCCCCGGGGGCGGAAAGCGCCCGCGGGACCGCGAGCGCAGTTCATCGCGCAGTTCGAGACGCATGGATTCGATGATCGTTGCGAGGCGATCGAGGCCTGCGTCGGCGCCGTCCTTCATCAGATCTGCGTGCGTGATGACCTGGCCGTATTTCACGCCGATTCGCCCGTGAAAATACTTTGGGCGTTTGGCGGTTCGCGGCCATGTGTCATACGCGCCTTCGAGCGCGACGGGCACGACGGGGCAGCCCGCGCGTTCGACGAGGACGGATGTGCCGCGCTTGAACGGCTGCATACGCCCGTCGCGAGATCGAGAACCCTCAGGGAAGATAAGCACGGCGTGTCCGGCCTTGAGTCTGCGCAGAATCTCCTTCATGGAGGTGAGACTCGAACCATCCTCGGGAATCGGGATCGCATTGAGCCACCGGATGACCCACGCAAGCCCGCGAACGCCGAAGAGTCCCTGCCGCGCGACATAGTGCAGTTGGCGTTGCCAGATGCCCATGCCGACAAGGGGGGGGTCGAGGTAGGACTGGTGATTGGCGACGAGGAGGATGGGGCCGTGGGCGGGGATGTTGCGCCCGCCGTGACATCTCGCGCGAAAGACGAGCGAGAGGATGGTGGCGAAGATGCAGTGACAGATGAAGTAGAAGGGGGCCTGAAGAATGGCCGGGGGTGCGTCACGTTGGGTGCGGGCGTCGCGTCGCATGGTGTCGCACTGACCAGTCGAACCAACGTGTCGCATCATGGGGCGGCGATGCGCTGGCGGACGTGTCGTTCGAGGACATCGACGACCTGGTCAAAGGTGAGTGTGGAGGTGTCGATGCGAATGGCGTCGTCGGGGCAGGTCAATGGGCCGTCGACGCGGGATGAGTCGGAGCGGTCGCGCGTGAGGATTTCATCGAGGAGGTCGTTTTCGCTGACAGGCTGTCCGGCGTCGCGGAGTTGGGCGGTGCGCCGCGCGGCCCGCACGCGCGGGGCCGCATCAAGATAAAACTTCAGGGGTGCGGAGGGAAACACGACCGAACCCTGATCTCGCCCCTCGGTGACGAGGCGCGGATGCTCGTGGGCGATGCGCCGTTGCCACGCGACCATGTATCGCCGAAGTTCAGAGTTGGCCGCGATGCGCGAGACGATGCCCGTCACATCCGCGCTGCGAATCCGCTCGCCCATCGCCCGCCCCCCAGCCAGAATCGCCGGCGGATCGGTGGTCCAGTCGAAGCGGATGCCCGCGGCGAGCACGGCCTCGACCACGCGAGAATCCTCTGACGGGTTAATCCCATGATCGAGCACAATCGCGGCCGCGGCGCGATACATCGCGCCGGTGTCAAGAAAGTCCAGCCCGAGTCGCTTGGCGAGTTGGCGTGCGACGGAGGACTTGCCGGTTCCGGCGGGGCCGTCGATGGTGATGATGGTTGCGCCGGGCGGGAGTGGGACTTCGTGTGCGTGCGTGTCGTCGCGCGCGGTTTGGCGTTGCCTGGGGTTCGATTCGGACACGCTGACCCCCGTCATGACTTGCCGGCCTCCCTCGCGAGCGCCTCTTCGAGGCTGGTCTTGCTTCGCAACACTCCCAGTGTAGGGTCGCCCTTGCCGCGATAGTCGATCGCCAGCGTTCCGTCATAGCCGACCGACACGACGGCATCCACCAGCGGCTGAAGGTCATACCCCTTGTGAACTACCGGCTCATCAAAGTTGTCCGACGGCTTCCCGCCCGTGAGATCCGAGAATGCCACGGTGGAGGCACTCACCACCGAAGCGTATGGAGTGAGGCGGCGCAGGTACGCGACGGGGTCTTTCCACTTCGCGGCCGCCTCGAAATCGGGAAACGTGCCGATGCGAAAGCCGCCGACTTTCTTGAGCAGATCAGAGACTCGCTCTGGAGACTCGGTGAGACCCGGGCCGGGCGAAATGAGCAGGTTGAGTTCGAGTCGCTCGCCGATGCCCATGATGGACTTGCAACGTTCAGCGCAGATCTCGAGCGTGTGAGGATCATCCGCGCCTGCGGTGGTGATCGCGGCGGCGTTGCACCCGAGGAGGTGCGCCGCCTGCATGACGCGTTTGGCGCGTTCTTCGGCCACGTCGCCGACAGCGCCATCATCCCCAAGCGGCTGCGGCTCGGATTCGATGAGCAGGATGCAGGCACAGCCGGCCTTGTCGGCACGTTCGCGGAGGGTCTCAAAGGCCGTGCGGTCCAGGCCCGCGAGCAGGTCGGTGGTGAGGTTGATGCCGCTGAGTCCAAGGCTTTGGCGGACATAGGCGGGCATGTCGTGCAGGATGAGCGACGGCTTGCGGCCTTTGGGTGGCCGGAGCATGGTCGCCAGCGAAGTTGCGGTGAGCGTGAGCATCATGGGGTCAGGGGCGGACTGTACCACAACCGACGGCCCAACGCCATATGGGGGCGATATGATCGCATCTCGGCCGGAGTTTTGCCGGGGCGAGGTCGCCGAATGATCTGCCAAGTCGGCAGTCGCCCGAGCGTGTCGGCGGCATGGTGACAGGCCCGTGACGGCCACAGTCCACCATCGGACGGTGGGATCGGGGTCGGAGGCTCGGCGGCCGATGGCACGGCGGTTGCCGTGCTTGAGGAGTATGTTAGTCCGCGCCGAACGAGTCGGCCGTGGGTCGGGCGCGGCGATCTGAACGAATTCGAGACCAGGAGAATCTCCGCTATGGCAGTCAAAGAGCTGGCATTCGATGTTGAGGCCCGTCAGGCGTTGCTGGCCGGGGTTGAGAAGTTGGCGCGGGCCGTCAAGAGCACGCTCGGCCCGAAGGGTCGAAACGCCGTGATCGACAAGTCGTGGGGCGGGCCGACCGTCACCAAGGACGGCGTGACCGTCGCCGAGGAAATCGAACTCGCCGACAAAGCGGAGAACATGGGGGCCAAACTCGTCAAGGAGGCCGCCAGCAAGACCTCCGACGATGCGGGCGACGGGACGACGACCGCGACCGTCCTCGCCGAGGCGCTCTTCCGCGAGGGACTCAA
Source organism: uncultured Phycisphaeraceae bacterium (assembly GCA_964614515.1). GTDB lineage: Bacteria > Planctomycetota > Phycisphaerae > Phycisphaerales > UBA1924 > CAZTPJ01. The sequence goes on from CAZTPJ010000088.1 coordinate 12,536, forward strand.
GCACATCGCCGCAGGGGTTGACGCCAATGCGTTGATCCGCGGTATGCGGGCGGGGGTGGACACGGCCGTCACCGCCATCGACAAACTCTCCACGCCGGTCAAGGGCAAGGCTGACATTCAGAACGTCGCGGCGATCTCGGCGAACAACGACACGGAGATCGGCAAGATCATGGCCGACGCGTTCGAGAAGGTTGGCAAGGATGGGGTCATCACGGTCGAAGAGGGCAAGGGCCTTGAGACCGAAGTGACGGTGGTGGAAGGGATGCAGTTTGATCGCGGGTATCTCTCGCCGAACTTCGTGACGGACACGGACCAGATGCGCGTGGTGCTGGACAAGTGTCTGGTGCTGGTGCATGAGGACAAGATCGAGAGCGTGAGCAAACTGGTTCCGCTGCTCGAGAAGGTGATGCAGGCGAAGAAGCCGCTGCTCATCATCGCGGAAGATGTGACGGGCGAAGCGCTGGCGACACTGGTCATCAACAAA
>CAZTPJ010000089.1:0-12959 GCA_964614515.1 uncultured Phycisphaeraceae bacterium
CAACACGCGCGATCATCCGGGCCTGTTCGTGCGATACAGCGATCATGCGTATGCGATCATGAAGGCCGTGGGCAGCCCGTGTTGCAAGATTCTGTTCGATGCGTATCACCAGCAGGCGACGGAGGGGAACCTGATCGAGAACATCGGTCGATGCTGGGATGAAATCGCATACTTCCAGGTCGGCGACAACCCCGGGCGTCGCGAGCCGGGCACGGGGGAGATCAACTATCGCAACGTGTTCAAGTTCATTCATTCCCGCGGGTTTGAGGGAATCGTGGGAATGGAGCATGGGAACTCGCGCGGCGGCACTGAGGGCGAACTGGCCGTGATTCAGGCCTATCGCGAGGCGGATGACTTTGTGGTATGATATTGGTAGTTCGGCTTCAGCCCCAGCATCCGGAAACGGAAGGAGACGAGACATGAGACGAGACATGAGACGAGCATTGACGCTGGTCGCGGTGGTGGCGTTGACGGGTTCGAGCGCGATGGGCGACTGGAAGGTCGGCGCCATGAACGGATCGTTCGAGTTGCCTGTCCTGTCACCTGGACAAACGGCGCCGAGCGCTCCGGCCTGGTCTATCCGCGGCGATGTGCGGATTCAGAACATGGCCGGGCAGATTCGAGGGTATCGGGCGAAGCATGGCGTGAACGTGGCGACGGTCGTCGGCGATGGATCGTTCGCGACAGGAACATCCTGGCGCAATCCGCACTTCCTGCTTGTGAACTTGCGTTACGCGCGACGGCCGGGCGAGGACTGGACTGGAGCCCGCGTGCTTCTGTATTCCGACAACGTGCTTGTGCGAGAGTTCAACAATCTCTCGCCGAACGCCACGCCCGGCGAGTGGAACGAACTGGAGTTCAGGTTTGACCCGCCCCAAATCCGCCAGTGGAGGAGTTATGAACTCATCCTGACCGGCCACGCGGGAACGGGCGTGGTGGACTACGACCGGGTGCACTTCTACGTCCCAGCGCCGGGCGGCGCAGCGCTGGCGCTGATGGCGATGGCGATCGGCGCGCGAAGACGCCGTGCGTCGAGATGACGGAGGCGGCTTGGCGACAAAGAGGCGGGCGGGACGCCCGCCCCACCGGATCCAGCGCGTGAGACGTCCGCCCCATCGGATCCATATTGAGGGACGTCCGTTCCTCCAGATCCAATCCACTGCTTCGTGATTACTGAATCACGAGCAGTTCGCGATACGTCGGCAATGGCCAATGGTCCGCAGGGACCACGGCCTCAAGATCGTCGAGCGATTCGCGAAGTTCCGCCATGGCCGGGCGTACCTTGGCCTTGATGAACTTGCCATGCGCGAACGGGTCGCCGTTGTGATCTTCATCAAGAAGGTCTTTGAGGGCATTGACGGCCTTGCGCGATCGCGTGACCAGCGCGACGAATTCTTCGAGCGTTGACCGCAAATCGCCGGGATCAACATCCGCGGCCTCGGTTGCGGCGACGGCCTCGGCCATTTCGGTCTGGGCGCGAACCGCCGACGGCAGGACATACGTCCGCGCCAACGAGACCATCGTCTCGGCCTCGATGATGACCTGCTTGCAGAACTTCTCCATGTGGATCATGGCGCGGCTCTCGACCTCGACCTTGTTCAGCACGGAGTACTTGCCGAAGAGGTCGATGTTCTTCTTCGTCTTGATCGCGGGGATGGCCTCGACGCTGTCGCGGAAGTTTGGCAGGCCGCGCTTCTCGGCCTCCTTGTGCCACGACGTGTCGTAGTTGTCGCCGTCGAAAAGGATGCGCTTGTGGCCCTTGATGATCTTCTGGAGCAGGGCGCTGGCGGCGGGGATGAGTTTGGCTTCGGTCGGCTTGGGGCCGACGGCCTTTTCGAGGGCCGTCGCGATGTAATCAATCGACTCGGCGACGATGGTGTTGAGGACTGTCGAGGGCCATGCGGCCGTCATGGATGCGCCCACGGCGCGGAACTCGAACTTGTTGCCTGTGAAGGCAAAGGGGCTTGTGCGATTGCGATCGCCGGAGTGTCGGGGCAGGTGGGGCAGCGTGCGGGCGCCGAGATCGAGTTTGCCACCCTTGATCGTACTCTTCGGGCCTCCCTTTTCGATCTGATTGATGATGTCGGAGAGCATGTCGCCGAGGAAGATCGAGATGATCGCAGGCGGCGCTTCATTCGCGCCGAGTCGATGGTCATTCGCGGCCGAGGCGACCGACGCGCGAAGCAGATCCGCGTGCAGGTCCACCGCGCGAATCACCGCGCACAGGAAGACCAGGAACTGCACGTTCGTGTGCGTCTCATCCTGCGGATCAAGCAGATTCACGCCCGTGTCCGTCGCCATCGACCAGTTGACATGCTTGCCCGAGCCGTTGATCCCGGCGAAGGGCTTTTCGTGGAGCACGGCCTGGAGGCCGTAGCGCGGCGCCACGCGCTTGATCGTCTCCATGATGAGCATTTGATGGTCAGACGCGACGTTGGCGGTTTCAAAGTGGGGCGCGAGTTCGAACTGACACGGCGCAACTTCGTTGTGCCGAGTCTTGACGGGCACGCCAAGGCGATAGAGATCACGCTCGACTTCGGTCATGAACGCGAGGACGCGCTGAGGGATGGAGCCGAAGTAGTGGTCTTCGAGCTGCTGACCCTTGGGCGGGCGTGCGCCGATGACGGTGCGGTCACAGGTGACAAGGTCCGGGCGCTCGAAGAACAGTTCGCGGTCGATCAGGAAGTACTCCTGTTCGGGTCCGAGCGTGGCCGTGACGCGGGCGACGCCGGCATCGGTGCCGAAGAGGCGGAGGATGCGCAGCGCCTGTTCGCTCAGGGCGTCGATGGATCGCAGCAGGGGGGTCTTCTTGTCAAGGGCCTCGCCGGTCCAGGAGACGAAGACGGTGGGGATGCAGAGGGTGACGCTGCCGCCGGAGCGGTTGAGGAAGACCGGACTGGTGCAGTCCCAGGCCGTGTAGCCGCGGGCCTCAAAGGTCGCGCGAAGGCCGCCGCTGGGGAAACTCGAAGCGTCCGGCTCGCCCTGGACGAGGGCCGCGCCGGTGAACTCGGTCATCGCCCCGCCGGAGCCGTCGGGCGAGAGAAAGGCGTCGTGCTTCTCGGCCGTCTGGCCGGTCAGCGGCTGGAACCAGTGGGTGTAGTGGGTGGCGCCGTTCTCCAAAGCCCAGTCTTTCATGGCGGCGGCAATGACATCCGCGGCCTCGTGGCGAAGGGGTTCGCCGAGGCGGATGGTCCGCTGGAGCGCTCGGAAGACATCTTTGGGCAGTCGCTGCTGCATGACGCGTTCGGTGAAGACATCGGCGGCGAAGTTTCGTTCATAGTCCGCCGCCGCCCGATCCGTGAGGTTCGCCATGTCATACTCCGCCCGTTCCCGGCCGTTGGCCAAGGTCCGACCGCCCGTTCTCGTCGCCATGTGGTCCGCTCCGATGTTGAAAACCGCCCCCGAGGGCCGCGACAGGCAGCCCCGTAAGGATGATTGTTGGCGCGATGTGGGCGTAGGCAAGTCCGTGTGTTTGAACGTGGGTTTGCACGAACCGCCGAGGCGTCATCAAGCCACGCTGTGCGGTTCGTGCGCTGCGCTATGCCGTTATTGAATCTCGGCCGGGCGGCTGGGGGCGAATGTCTCACATGTGCGTGGGACTACGGCCCGATGATGCGCACAAGTTCGCTTCGTTGTTTCGCCACGACATGCGTGATCCGGCGCTCCGGCGTGAACATGATGATGGAGGATTCCGTGCCCTCGTTGCTCATCCGCATATGGTGCCTACCGGCGTCCTCGCAGTGAATGCTCCAGACGTCCCAGCCATTGTCAGCGCGTGCAACGGCGACGTGGATCAGCGTTGAGTATGAATCGGCACGAACCGAGCCGGGCGACCGCCGATGCAAGAGTCGTCGCTCGCCTGGCGCCACGGTTGTCTCGATGCGGTGGGATCGCAGCGGCCAACCGATGCACAGTCGCGATGGAAGATTCACGAGCGTCTGAACCTCGTGGTCGGTTTGGTTATCGATGATGAGCGTCGGCGAACTCGCGCATCCACCCAGCGTGATGCACGCAACCGCGAGGAACAGCCAACGAATCGTCATGGGCCAGTGTAGGCACAGACATTTCACGGCCGAAAAACGCGGGATCAGGCAGAAACGAGACTACGCCGGCTGCGCCTGCTCCGGGGCGTGCTCGCTGCGGAGCGTGGCGAGTCGCACGGCCTCGGCGACGGGCATGCCTTTGCTGACGAGGTTGACCATCTCCGCCCAGACGCTTTCGGAAACGTTGGCGCGGGCTTCGACGAGGCGGGCGGCGTCTGACTTCTTGATGCTGCCCCACGCGACCATGCTCGCGAGTTTCTTGGCTGGATCCTTCTTGGCGGCCTCTTTCGCGGCGTCCGAGGCGGAATCTTCAGCCTCACCATTGACGGCCAAGAGCGCCGCTGCGTCTGCGGGCGTGATGGAGCCTTCCGCGACGTACGCGGCGACCTCTCGCCGTGAGGCCTCAAAGGCGCGCGCCGTGATCACATCGCCGACGGTCTTGACGATGAAAGAGATCAGGAACCCGATCCCAAGGAGCAGCAGAAAAATGAAGAAACCGTGCGTTTCGATGATGGTCCACACGCTGTCGGTCATCGAACACTCCTCCATCATTCATTCACACGGCGGCATCGGGTGTGCCGCTCGCACTGCATCCAGTCAACTCACGACCAGCATGAGCCTTTGTCGAACTTCTTGCCCGCTTCGATGATCTTCGCGGCGTCGTCGGGCGTCATTGATCCCTCAGCGACATATGCGGCTACCTCGCGGCGCGTGTCCTCACGCGCTTTGCCGATGACCATCGCCTTGACGGACGTGAACACGATCCAAAGTGCGGCGCACGCGATCCCGCCGCCAACCGCGACGAGTTTGACGATGCTCTCCGCATCCGTGCCAAGTGTCAGAACATGTGATTCGATCATGGTGTGCTCGCTGCATCCTTTGAATGGATGTCGGTTTCGATTGCGGGTCAGGACTTCATGCTCTTGGGCTTACGGCCAGCTTCAAGCAGCCGCGCCCCCTCTTCGGGCGTCATGGAACCTTCAGCAACATACGCGGCGATCTCGCGGCGAGACGCCTCCCTGGCGCGCGTCTTGAGCATCGAATCGGCGGTGGCCGCGACGATCCAGATGATCGCGACGACGAACCCCCCTCCGACGGCCAAAAGCGCCACAGCCTCATCGGGGATCGACGCCAGCATCAATGGGGCAAACGCAGAGTCCGACATGACTGAGTCTCCAGCGGGTGGGTTCAGGCTTCGCCTTTTGGACGCCCGGCCGACATCAGGCGTTCCCCTTGTTCGGTCGTCATCGACCCCTCAGCGATGTACGCCGCGACCTCGCGCCGGGTCCGCTCTCGGGCCACGGACTTGACCATGCTCGTGATTGTGCCCAGCACGATCCATGTGACGGCCACAAAGCCGCCCACGAGATAGAACAGCACGTTTGATTCCAGAAGCCGGTTGAGCAGAGTTTGCGATTCCATGGGCGCCTCCGATGGGGGTCATTGGGGGATTGGTGTCGGGGATTTCCAGTCCGGCGATAACGTCCGGTACAACAGGCAGGTCCATACGGAGTAAAAGTCAAAGGCGGGGGCGTTGGTGGTGACGGCCGTGGCGTCGGCGGACATGCTCCGCATGGCCGTGCGGATGAACTCAAGGGGGCACTTGAACTGCTGGAAGTTGGCCTCGGGAATGGCCTTGGGTGCGGCTTTGGCGAGCCACCATGTGAGGGTGTCCATGTTGACCGAGTCGGCCGGGCCGCGATTCGTCCGCAGGATGTCGAAGGAGAACCGCGTGCCATCGCAGCGGAGCCACTCGCCGGTGCGTAGGTGAATGTCGAGGAGTTCGGTGCGTGTGGTGCGTGTGGTGCCGCGTCGGCTGGCGGCTTCGTTATAGGCCATGGCCGCGCCGGCCACGCCGCCGACCATGTAGTAGCCGCCCATCGTCATCTGGTCCGCGTGATCGAGGGGTGAGGCGGGTCGTTGCTCGGTCATCGACGGCGAGCCTCGGACGAGCAGGAAGATGCCGCTGGTTGGAAACGTGACGCGTCCGTGGTCGAACGTCTCGACGCTGCACTGCGCCGAGTTGATCGACGCGAAGCCGCGCACCCGAATCGGCCGGCCCATCGCGCGGAAGTCAGATTCAGTGGCGGCGAAAGCGAGTACGCCGGCGTCGGTGAGGCGTTGGACGATGCGCGGGGCGTCGAGGCGCTGGATGCGAGAGATGATCCCCGGCACGCCTTGTCGCACGCGCTGGCGGGCGCTGTACAAGTCGATGTTCAGCACATCGGCGACAAGCGCGGCCGCGTCATCCTCGTCATACGTGGATGGCCACTGAATCACGGAGAGGTAGGCTCGCTCCGGCCGGGACATGCAAGCATTATATACGAAGCTCGAAGTCCACGAACAAAGCAGGCCGGCCGTGAGGGAGAGCCGTGCGCAACGATAAGAAGCCCGACCGTAAGGGAGGGCCTGGTCGGGCTTCCTGCGCTGATCGTGCCATCGAAGTCGGCATAGGCGACTTCGATGCTTCCTGCGATGTCATGCCATGGACGGGCCATGCACGGGCAAGCCAGGAGGCTTGCCCATGCCACGCGCAACTGACTGTCGGGCACGGCGCCGCCAGATCAGCCTATCCTCCCGCGTGCATCAGGTAGGCGACGAGGTATGAACGGGCAACCGTCGAAACGCGCGGCCGTGTGGGACCGGCTGATGCTGGTGCGATCAACTCGCGATGCGATGGCGATTGCAAGGCGCGGGCCACGGCGGGCGCTGTGGGCGTGCGCGATGCGGCGCACGGCCGCGTATGACGCCTTCGCCGATGCGCTGCGCCACGGCGACGAGCCTGAGGAGGTCATCGGCCAGCGCGTGTACGAACTCGGGCAGGACTATCGCAAGCGCGTCAAGCGTTGGGAGGTGAACCTGGAGCGCGACTACACGCGCGGCGAAGCCCCCAGCGACTGGGTCAACTTCGCCGGGCTGGTGGGGGACTCGATGGTCACGGTGGGGGGGGGACTGCTGATGGCGCTCGTGATCGCGGCCGTGCTGATCGCGACCGCGTGGTTATGGGTGACGGCGTTGGTTGTATGGCTTGTATTAATCGGCGGATTGTTCGCGACGCGAATCGCGCTGCGCGGGCGACTGCGTCGTGCGCTGCGCGAGCGATGCTGCGCGGATTGCGGAGCCTCGTTGCGAGACGTCCGCCCGGCGATTGCGGTTGACGATCTCGATGGCGCCAACGCGGGGCCGGCGTCATGTCCAACATGCGGCGCGCCGTGGCCTTTGTTGCCGCCGGGGATCGGGTAGGGCGAGTTCTGACGAAAACGCGACCCCGGCGTTGGCCGAGGTCGCGCGACTGGATGCATCATCGTTCAGTTCGCGACGATAGGAGTGTGGCCGCGTTGTTATGGGCAACCCGCGGCGAAAGCGTTTTGAAAGCAGATGTAGTCAAAGATGTCGCAGACATTCTGGCCAGTGCTTGTGTCGCAGTTGCAAGCGTAGGGATCGTTGCTTGAGAACCGATTGCCGAAGCACAGGAAGTCAAAGATATCCAGCACGCCCGGGCCAGTGGCCTGGTCGCAGTCGGCGTAGCAACCCGTCAAGTCCGCACGAACGGTGTCACACTCATAGATGTTCTGGAGGCCGACGGTGCCGAACTCCGACCGGCCGTTCTGTCCCTTGTTGGGCGAGCCGGCCTCTTCTTTGGTGTACTTGTCGTTCCACAGGTAGTTCTGCGGATCCTTCGGACCGCCCTTGATCGCTTCGAAGTCGAGGTATCGCAGGTTCTGCATGTACTGCGTTGTGTAGCCCATCGCGCGATAGTCAAGCGCGAACTCGACAATCGTGTCATCGGTAGGACTGAGCCGGACCCAGAGAACAACCTGCTCGTTCTCCATGCGTCCATCGCTGATGACCACCTGGTCATACCCGTTCATGCCGCTCTCTTCGTTGGGATTGTCGCTCTTGGTGACGTTCAGGCCGGTGGGTCCACTTCGGGCCGCTCCGCCCACGTCCCGGTTGGTATCGCGGTATGCGAATGTGCCCAGCGGGCCATATCGAGTGTTTGGCTCGTTCTTCACTTCCGGCTGATCCGACACGACGAGCAGGCCGTTTCTCCCATCGGGATCGGTGCTAAAACGGAAGCCGTAGCGTTCGATCATGCCCTTCTCATCTCGATCGCCGTCCGATGTCAGGTGATCTCGGCCGAAGAGGTCGATCGCGATGTACAGAAATCGATCATCAAACCCGTGGCGCGCTCGGGTGATGTCCAGGTACTCAAAGGCCTCCTTCGCGGCGTAACGCTCGTATACGTTCTGATACTCCTGCGTCGTCGGGCGCTCGTATACGTCGATCTGGTATCGATCGCAGCCCGCATCAACGAACCACCAGAACTCGCCGCCGGGGCCGGTGATGCGGTTGTCGGCCGTGGTGCAATCCTGCACGCTGTTGGTGTACACCGGACTTGACGGCTGCGCCCACGCCGCGCCCGCGGCGACCAGCAACGCGCCCGCCACGCTGAGACTTGCGTTCTTCATTTCCAACTCTCCTTCCGGCGGTGATTGCCGCCTGAGTGTGTACCGCTCGAACACGAACAACACCGCGCTGCATACATGCGATGCGCGTGTGACTGACTGATGAATTGCGTTCGCCGCTCACATCGCGCCGCGGAAGCCGGCGTGTTCGCCTTGGCTGTCCGCATCGCGTTTGCGCGACATGTTTTGTGCCGATCCGGTCACGGGCATCAACGCTCGCGCGCCAGGTCATCACCACGGGCCATGCCCCGTGCGATTATCAAGCCAGACAGAATGTACACATGTCTGAGAAGATGACGAGAATCGTCATTTCTTCCATGACGGCTCCGAAGTTGTCCGCGAAACCGTCGTCATGCATCGTAGACCATGGGCGGTGTTAGTCAAGGGCCATTACGTGAAGGAATCTTGCGATTCTGCTCGCAACCTGCTACTCCAGCGCCTTCACACAAACTTCAGATGATGCGGCGTGGGTCACTCCACTGTCACGCTCTTCGCCAGATTCCTCGGCTTGTCCACATCATGTCCGCGAAGGACGGCCGCGTGATACGCCATCAGTTGCAGCGGGATCACCGTGACCATGGGACTGAGCGGCTCGGGCACATCGGGGACATACAGCACATCCTGCGCGTGGTTGCGAATCTCGGTGTCGCCCTCGGTGGCGACGGCGATGACGTGGCCACCCCGGCTGCGCACTTCCGCGATGTTGTTCATCACCTTGTCGTACTGTCGTCCGCGATTGGCGATGAACACGGCCGGCATGCCCTCGTTGATGAGCGCGATCGGGCCGTGCTTCATCTCGGCCGCGGGCATGCCTTCGGCGTGAATGTATGAGATTTCCTTGAGTTTCAGCGCGCCTTCGAGGGCGACGGGATAGTTGTACCCGCGCCCGAGGAAGAGCCAGTTCTCACGCTCGACATAGCGCTCGGTGACGCGTTTGATCGTCTCGGCCGTCTCCAGCACGCGCTGAATCTTGTCCGGAATCGCATCGAGTTCCTTCAGCCATCGCCCGCACTGTTCTCCCGACATCAAACGCCGTCGCGCCATGAACAGCGTCATCAGCGTGAGCACGGCGACCTGTCCGACGAAGGCCTTGGTGCTGGCGACGCCGATCTCCGGCCCGACGCGCAAGTACACGCCCGCATCGGTCTCCCGCGCGATGGTTGATCCAACGGCGTTGACCACGCCCAGGGCCAGCGCGCCGCGGTCTTTGGCTTCGGTGAGCGCCGCGAGGGTGTCGGCCGTCTCGCCGGACTGGCTCACGGCGATGACCACGGTGTTCTCTTCGATGATGGGATTGCGATAGCGAAATTCGCTGGCATACTCGGCGACGGCGCAGACCTTGGCGAGGTCTTCGAGCAGATATTCGCCGATCATCGCGGAATGCAGGGCGGTTCCCTGCGCTGTGAGGATCACGCGGCGGGCGCGGATGAGTTCGCGGGCCTTGTCACTCAGGCCGCCGAGGACGACCTTGCCATCCTGAAGATCCACGCGCCCGCGCAGCGTGTTGCGCAGGGCCTTGGGCTGTTCGTAGATCTCCTTGATCATGAAGTGTTCATGCTCGCCCAGTTCGATCTCCTCGAGTTCCATCTCGAGTTGCATGACCTTGGGCGTGACGGAGACGTTGTGGATCGTGGAGGTGCGAAAGCCGGAGCGCGTGAGTTTGACGACGTTGTAGTCATCGAGCGCCGCCGCCTGGCTGGTGTGCGCGACGATGGCCGCGGGATCCGACGCGACGATGTACTCACCACTGCCGATGCCGACGATCAGCGGCGAGCCTTTGCGCGCCGCGATCAGCGTGTCCGGCTCCTGCTCGCAGATCACCGCGATGGCATACGCACCTGTGACCTCGCGGAGCGCGCTTTGCACGGCCGCCTCAAGATCGCCCTCATACAACTCACCGATGAGCATGGCGAGGACTTCGGTGTCGGTCTCGCTGGTGAAGACGTGGCCCTTTTCTTCAAGATAGGTGCGCAGCGCGGCGTAGTTCTCGATGATGCCGTTGTGGATGAGCGCGATGCCCGAACGATCGTCGCGATGCGGATGCGCGTTGGGTTCGGTCACGCCGCCGTGCGTGGCCCAGCGCGTGTGCGCGATGCCCAGCGAGCCGTCAAACCCCGGCGAGGCTTCAAGTTTGGCTTCGAGTGCGCTGACGCGACCGACGGCCCGCGCGATGTGGATCGTGCCGTCGAGGATCGCGACGCCGGCGGAGTCATACCCGCGATATTCCAGACGCTTGAGACCTTCGATCAGGAGGTCCCGGGCGGGTTTGTTTCCGATGTACGCGACGATTCCACACATGGTCTCTGCTCCGGAGCCGGAATGACGGCTTTGATATCGGCCGTTGGCGCGTCCAGCCTTGGGGCGGGACGTGGGGAAAGTCGGGGCCGCGGCCTCCCGCCGATCATGCTGATACGTCCGAAGATCGCGGCGGTTCATGGCTCGCCAGGGGCGGGGAAAGGATGGCTTTGGCCCGCTCCAGAGCGCCTTCAAGGCTCTCGAAGATATTCTCAAGTCCCACGACCTGATCGAATCCCTGCCGCACGAACTCGAACATCGGTTGCGCATGCACACCGCCGAGCAGCAGCATCGTACCCTGACGCTTGCACTTCGCGTGAAACTCTTCCAGGGCGTGCAGGCCGGTGGCGTCGATGTGCGGCACGGCCCGCATCCGCAGGATGAACACCTTCGGCGGACGCTCCACCTGATTGAGCGTGTCCTTGAGTCGATCCGCCACGCCGAAGAAGAACGGGCCGTTGATCTCATAGACCTCGACGCCAGGCGGGATCCTGCTGCGTTCGACGGAGCCGGGGTCTTTGCGATCCTCGGGGCGGTTCTCCGAGCCGTTGCTGAGTTCCTGCGTGATGGCGCTGACGTTGGAGACCTCGGCCATGCGCTTCATGAAGAGCATCGCGGCCAACACCATGCCCACGCCCACGGCGATGGTCAGGTCCGTAAAGACCGTCAGCGCGAACGTCGTCAGCAGCACCAGCACATCGGGCTTTGGCGCGCGAAGCAGGCTGCGGAAGTGATCGAGTTCGCTGATGTTCCACGCAACCATGATGAGAATCGCCGCCAGGGCCGGCAGCGGAATCAGCGCCGCCATGTCCGCCAGCGCGAACATGATGATGAGCAGAAAGACGGCGTGAAGCATCCCTGCGATGGGCGTCTGGCCGCCGCTCTTGATGTTGGCGACGGTTCGCGCGATGGCTCCCGTGGCCGGGAGACCGAAGAAGAACGCGGAGGCGATGTTGGCCGTGCCTTGGGCCACGAGTTCGCTGTCGGACTTGTGCCGCTGCCCCGTCATGCCATCCGCGACGACCGCGGAGAGAAGGCTCTCGATCGAGCAGAGAATGGCGATGGTGGTGGCCGCGGGGATCAGATCGCGCACGAGTTCCCAGGAGAACGCATCGGCGAGGAAGGCGAAGTTTGGCGCGGGGATGGAGCGTGGTATGCCGCCGAATCGCGTGCCGATCGTCTCAACCAACGGGCGAATCACGGTGCCGTCGGGCGCGATCGCGCGCGACCAGCCCATCAACGAGACGACCAGCGCCGCGACCGTGACGGCGATGATCGCGCCGGGAATCTTGGGCATGAATCGACGCATGATGATGAGGATGGCCAGCGAACCCGCGCCGACGCCCACGGCCGGCCAACTGATCGTGTCGAGATTCGCCGCGAGGGCTTGAAGTTTGGGGATGAAGTGCGCGGGCAGGCCGATGGGATTGCCGGCCTCATCGAGAATCGTCAGTCCGAAGAAGTCCTTCATCTGCGACGCGACGATCGTCACCGCGATGCCCGTGGTGAAGCCCGTCGTCACGGGATAAGGAATGAACTTGATCGCCGCGCCGAAGCGAAACAAACCCAGCAGGATCACGATCACACCGGCCATGATCGTGGCGATCGCCAGCCCCGCGTAACCGTGAACTGACGCGATGCCAAACACGATCGGGATGAACGCGGCCGTGGGTCCGCCGATCTGCACGCGACTGCCGCCGAGGGCGGAGATGAGGAACCCCGCGACGACGGCCGTGAACAGGCCCATCGCCGGCGGCGTCAGCCATGGATGAATCTCGCGCAGTTCCATCGCGACATGCAGCGGGATGGATGCGATGCCCAGCGCCATCGCCAGTGGCAGCGCGATGACGGCCACCGTCGCCCCGGCCGACAGGTCGCCCACGAACCTCCGCAGGCCATACCCCTCGCGTAGCGTGATGACCAACTTCGGAACCAGTCTGTGCATACATGGAACAGCCGTGGCGTGCGATCACCTGGGAAGCGTTGATCGTAGCCGCCGAAGCCCACGGACCCACATCCGAGCACGAAGCGCAAGCGAGTGTCGCTCTGAGTGCCATCGAAGTCGGTTCCTCCGACTTCGATGCATCTGCGTCGGATGGCACGAGGGGCATCGAAGTCCGGTGCGGACTTCGATGGCACGAAGTGCGAGTCC
>CAZTPJ010000090.1:0-12575 GCA_964614515.1 uncultured Phycisphaeraceae bacterium
CTCCAAACGGGGCCTCCAAACGGGGCCTCCAAACGGGGCCTCCAAACGGGGCCTCGCAGCGGGGGCTCCGCGTTGGTGGCCCTGGAGTGACCGCGCGGGGTGAGGGATGGAGGCGGCCGTGATCTCGACTGGCCAACCAAGCGCGACGGCCGATACGCATTCGTGCCATCAGGATCGCTTCGATCTTGATGTGCCTTCGTGCCAGCACGATCGCTTCGATCTTGATGTCTTGGGCGTCCGCACGTCGGAAGTTTATGTATGTGAAACGACCGACACCCCGCGGAAGCGAGGGACACAATGATAGTTCACCGCGACATCCCACGCCCCGGAACACCAAGATCGGAGGACCGATCTTGGTGGCACGGCCGAACATCTCAATGCCACCCCGCCGACCACCCCACCTCCCAATACACTTGCCCATGCGCATCCCCGGCCTCCCGGAACTACGGCACTATCGCGGCCCGACCGCCTGGCTTCGGGCGCTGGCGATCGTGCTTTGGCAACTGCGGGTGACGGGGCTGGTCCTTCCGCCGTGGTTGCTAGGCCTGGCGGCCGGGAGCTTGATCGCGCTGACTCTTGCGCCGGCCGTGTTGCAACGGTTTGGCTCGCACCCGGCGATCATGATTGGATACGTGGCGGCGACGAACATCTGGCTTGTGAGTGTGTTGTGCATCCCGGCCGTGGTGCGCGCTCGCAGCGCGTGGCGACGCGACCTGATTCGTCACGGAGTTCAGATCTGTCTGCGCTGCGGGCGTGATGCCGGGCAGGAGGATGTGCAGCAGTGCCCCTCATGCAGCGCGGACATGACCGATCTTCTCACCCGTGCGTGGGAGCCGCCGCCGATCGTCGCGCTGTATCCCGACTTGCTCGAATGCCGCACGCGCGAGGAGGCCATGCGCACGCTCGCGGCTGCACAAGCGCGAGCCGGCGTGCTGTTCCTCTATCGCCACCTCACGCTGGGCCTGATCCTCGTTGGCCTGTTGATCTTCTGGATCATCGTGTTCAACATCGCCGACCGCATCGCCTATCGGCAGCGCGTCGATCTTCCCGCATGGGTGAAGTACGCGATCATGACGTGCGCCATTGTCTCGATGCCGCTCGCGGCCAGCGCGTGGTATGGGCTGGTACTCGCGCGAGTGCGCACGGAGATTCGCCTCGCGTTGACCGGCGAACCGACGTGATGCGAGCCGCGTGCCGGGTGCCATGGTCTCGCAGACGGGTGTGACCATGCGTTCAATCTTGCACCCCCGCATGGCTACGGCTGCGCCGAAGCCATGGCACCCGGCACCCTCGACATCTTCGACTTCCTCTGCTTTCAGAACCTCTTCGCCGCGTGCCAGCCGTAGCGTCGCGGGCATCCATCACGGCCTCGGGTGACATCGCCGATGCACTTCTGACAGACGCGATCGGTCGATGTGCGTGTAGATTTCGGTCGTGGCGATGTCGGCGTGGCCGAGGAGTTCCTGCACGATGCGCAGGTCCGCGCCGCCGGCGAGCAGGTGCGTCGCAAATGAATGCCGCAGCGTGTGCGGGTGCGCATCCTTGATCCCCGCGCGCCTCGCGCACGCCTTGACCAACTTCCACACGCCCATGCGATCCAACGGCCGTCCGAACCGCGAGAGAAACACGCGCCCCAAATCCCGCCGTGACACGGCCAACACGGGGCGAGCGTGATCGAGATACTGCTGCACCGCGCGGCACGACGCCTCCGCGATGGGCACGAGCCGTCGCCGGTTGCCTTTGCCGAGCACGCGAACGAGCCGCGTCTTGAGGTCAATATCGCTGAGCGTGATCGCGCCGACTTCCGATGCGCGAAGGCCGCAGGCATACATCATTTCAAGCACTGCGCGGTTGCGCAGAGCAAGCGCGGCCTGGAGCTCGCGATTCTCCGGTTCGCCCTGCGGCGGCGAAAGCATGGCGCGCATCTGTCCGGGCGTGAGCACGCCGGGCAACCGCCTCGCTCGCCGTGGCGCTTCGAGCAGCGTCGTGACATCCTCCGCGATCACGCCCGTCGCAAGCATCCATCGGCAGAACATGCGAATGGATGTGCGATGCCGCGCAACAGTCGAGGCATCGAGACCGCGCTCGCTGCGCAGCGAAGCAAGGTGTTCGGCGAGCACCCGCGGCGTGATCTCCGATGGCTCTTTCACGCCGTGTTCGGTGAGGAAGTGCAGGAGCGATCTGATGTCGCGTTCATATCCATCGAGCGTCGCGGGCGACAGTCCCGCCTCCACTCGGCAATGCGTCAGAAAACCCGCCCGCGCCACCGCCAGCGGCGACGGCACACCCACCAGCGGCGGCCACGGCTTATGACGACGAGTTGTCGCGGAACCGGACATCGACTGCTGCTATCGGCCAACGCAGGCTCGATGGCACACTTGATCTGACAGGGCGTCGAATCAACGCACGGCCGTACGCTCGCACGCGCGCCATGACGCGGCAAGCGGGAGTTGCACCAATCCGAAGAACGGCAGGTGCGATGAGGGCGGGTGCGTGACTTCGATCGGCCCGACGCGATCGATCTGATCGTGAAAGATCGCGTTGGCATTCGGGCCATCGCCAGGCTCGGAGGTCGTCAGCGTGATGGTGTACGGCCCTGGTTGCAGGTTCATCGTCACTTCGAGCCGAACGATCAGTTGCTCGCCCGCGGCCATCGCGGGCAGACGACAGCCGACCTGATCCGTGCCCGCGCTGAAGATGTGCGTGGCGAGACGATCGTGAATCCGCAGGCCCGTGCGCGGGCGAGCGATGTCGCGCGAGGCTTCAAGCATCAGATGAACCTCAAGCGTCTGGCCCAGTGGGATGGAGCGGACGTGTGAACCGGCGCGATCCGTCAGTGCGGCCGCGACGATGCGAAGGTCGCCCAGGCCGTGGCGGCCGGCCGCGCGCGGGCCGATCACGTCGCCGGCGTGAATGTCCGCAGCGCTGAGTCCTTCGGCGGCGTCGCTGGCGGGGGGGGCGACGGGGGGATCGTCCATCGCCGCCGACGACCACCGCCCGCGCATCCGACCATCCTGCGCCCCAAGCAGGGAGTAATACCGCGACACGGCCTCGGTTGGATCGCCTTGATACGCCGTCACGCCCTTGTGCAGCAGGATCGCCTGATCGCACAGGGCGAGCACGGCCGCGGTGTCGTGACTCACGAACATCATGGTCGTTCCGCCGGCGAGCATCTCTCGGATTCGCGTGGCGCACTTCTGCTGGAAGAGGGCATCGCCGACGGACAGCGCCTCATCGACGAGAAAGACATCCGGCTCAAAGCACGCGAACATCGAAAAGCCGAGTCGCATGCGCATTCCCGTGCTGTACAGGCGTACCGGGCGGTCGAAGAAGTGATTGATCTCGGCGAAAGCTTCGATGCGTGACATGGTGCGATCGGCATACCCGCGCGGGAACGCCAGCATCGATGCGAGATGTCGCACGTTCTGGCGACCCGTAAGATTCGGATCAAGTCCCGCGCTGAGTTCGATCAGACTCAGCACGCGCCCGGCCACGCGCAACCGCCCGCTCGTGGGCGTCATCGCGCCGGCGATCATTTTCAGCAGCGTGCTCTTGCCCGAGCCGTTGGGACCGATCACGCCAAGGCATTGCCCACCGTGCAGCGAAAGCGACACATCGCGCACGGCCCAGAAGTCCTCATGCAGCGATGCGCGACCCCCGCTGAGCCACTCCGCCGGACGATGCCAGGCTCGGCCGTAGAGCCGAAATCGCTTCCCGAGTTCTTCCGCCTGAATGATGATCTCGTCGCGCACGGGCATCCTCACCCCCCGCGAGGCGCTGCGGGCTGGTTCAGATCATTCGCACTGAATCGGCGTCGGACGCTACGCGGCCTTGGAAGGGGCGTGACTTCGCGACGAATCCCCGCCCATGGCCTCGACCCGGGACTTGAGATCCCCGATGTGCGTGATGCGGAGCCCGAAGTTCTCGCCGACCTTTACGGCCGTGCCAAGACCAAGCCGCTTGTTGTTGACCAGGAGTTCCAGTTCCTCTTCGGCGTGCTTTGGAAGTTCGATGATGACGCCGGGAACCAGGGAAATGACTTGGGCCAAAGTCATCTGGCGCTCGCCGAGATGAACGATGAGGGGAACTTCTAGTTTCAAGATGGCGGTGACATCGGCGGGCATGGCTGAGTCTCTATCGGCCCACGGACGGGGCGTCTGTGAGGGTTGGGTGCGCCGCCGCGAAGATGCCGCTCATGCGCCCGGACGCGTTCGCATGTGGCCTATCCTGTGCGTGTTCCAGCCGGAGTGGCGGAACTGGCAGACGCGACGGATTCAAAATCCGTTGGGGGTGAAACCCCGTGCAGGTTCGATTCCTGTCTCCGGCATTCGACATGGAGCATCGGCGAGAGTTTCGAGCGTCGGCTTTCACAGGTACGCGGCGCCGAACAGAACGAACATCGCCAGCGCCACGACATGAACAACCCATATGAGAATCGCCCACCATCGCTGGCGAGCAGGTGATTGGGCGAGGAAGCGCGCTCGTTGTGCGGCGAGGATGATCGCGAACAACCCGCTGCACCATCCGAAAAGATCGAGCGCAGTGAGCGCCGGGGACAACACGCCATCACCAAACACCAGTCGCCCCACGATCGGCACCAGAACGAAACATGCCGCGATGCCGGAAAAGAACCCTGGCGCCACGGCGGCGAACAGCCAGCCCATCCGCAGCCGCGCAATGCCAACCGTCAATACCAACGCTTGGCCACACTCAGGACACTTCGGGCGAGTGAGTGACTTCAGGTTGTACCCGCACAGCGGACACGGGGCCTCGTGATCGCGCAGGAATTCCAGAAGCATGATGTCCCGCGGCGTGTAGTTCGGCGGACATTGATCCACATTCGGCGGCGTCGACACGAGGCTTCCTCGGCGGGTGTGTGGCTGACTACGTTCGCGACCAGTGGATGTTCGCCGCCCCTCCCCTCATGGCGGGTCGAATTTTCAGCCCCGTGCCTTGGGCACGGCCGCCCAGTGCATCTTGTCGATCAGTGTTGACCAGTAACTCGCGTCGGGATTCTCGACAAACATCGCCTGTTGATGGTGACGGCGGAGCGAGATCGTTTCGCCGCCGTGGAGCCGAACGAGGTCACGGCCGTCGAGGACGAGCGATGTTCCCGCGTCGCCGGCATCGTTGGCGCGGTCGATGATGATTTCGATGATGCTTTCGCCGCGGACGACGATCGGGCGAAAGGCCAGCGAATGCGCCGCGAGCGTGGTGATGGTCAGGGCATCGACTTCGGGCGCGACGATCGGGCCACCCGCCGAGACGTTGTATGCCGTGGAGCCTGTCGGCGTGGAAACGATCAGACCGTCGCCCGATCCGACGGGACCATCGCGCCCGTCGATGCGCAGGCGGAACTCGATCATGCGAAACGGGGGTCCGGCAGTGATCACGGCCTCATTGAGCGCAAGGCCCGTGTGCGAAATCGCGCCACCCGATCGTCCGTGGACATCAACGCGGAGCATCATCGCCCGCCGCACCACAATCGGCCCATCGCTTAACAGCGACGCGGACTGATGGCGGAAGGACTGCAAGTCGAATTCCGCGAGGAATCCGAGTTTGCCGAGGTTGATGCCCAGCAGGGGCAGCGAGTGCGGCGCGAACGTCCGCGCGGCGGAGAGCAATGTGCCATCGCCGCCGAGAACAACCACGAGGTCGGCCGTGTCCGCGTGGGGGGGGGGCACATCGTCGCTGGTATCACATTCGGCGATCAGCGTGCCGTGGCGACTGATGAGCGATCGCACGTCATCGGCGACAGCGCCAGCGCCGGGGATGGAGCGGTTCACGGCGAGGATAATCGAACGTGGCATGGGGAAGGGTACTCCCCGCGGCGGTTGTGCCCGCGTTCACCGCGCGCGTGCCTTGGAGGAAGTCGATGGGCGCGGCGGTTTCTCGAGGACGTCGTGTGGATCCATCGCGGTGCGAATGGCTCGCGTGATCCCGGCCGCGTCGATGCCCGCCTCGGCGAGTTGCTTTGCCCGCGAGTCCTGATCGATGAACGAATCCGGCAACGCCAATCGGACAAGTCGCGACGCATCGAGGCCCAGTTCCTGCGCCGCTTCCAGCACGGCCGCGCCGAATCCACCGACAATACCGTGATCCTCGACCGTGATCACGGGCAGATCGTGCGAGAAAATGGCGCGAAGCACCGACGTATCGACCGGCTTGGCGAAGCGCGCATCATACACCGCGACGCGATATTCATCGGCCAGCGCGGACGCCGCGGCCAGCGCGTCGATGGCCGTGGTGCCGTACGCGAGCACGGCCACATCCGGCGACTGGACGAGGTGCTCGGCGAGTTCCGCTTGGTGACCGCTGCGAAGGCGCATGACATCCAGCGCCGGCGTCAAGCACCGCGCGCGACCCAGTTCAAACGGCGGACACGCACCCATCGCATCGAGCGCGGACGAACAGTTGTCGCGTGGATATCGCACGGCCGACAGCCCCGAGTCATACCCGCGCATGAACTCCAGTGCCGCCCGCAGCGATGGTTCATCCGCCGCGGCCATCAGCACCGAACCCGGCAGCGTTCGCAAGATGGCGATGTCGCAAAAGCCATGATGCACCGCGCCATCCCCGCCGACCAGCCCCGCACGATCAAGGCACAGCCTCACCGGCAGCCCCTGGAGCGAGACTTCTTGAAACGCCTGATCGAACGCTCGCTGGAGGAACGTGCTGTACACGGCGAAGAACGGCTTGAACCCGGTCTTGGCCAGGCCCGCCATCATGTCCATCGCATGACTTTCGCAGATGCCTGTGTCCCACGCGCGGTCCGGATAGTCCGTCAGCGCCCTAGTGACGCCCGTGCCATCGGGCATCGCGGCCGTGCAGGCCACGACCTTTGGATCGCGCGACATCAGGTCGCACAGCGCATCGCCAAACGCGGACGTGAACGATCGACCTTCGCTTTTCATCTCCACGCGGCATCCGATCTCCGCGAGATCGGGATCGAGTTTGAACGCCGGGGGAGAGTGGAAGCGTGCCGAATCACGCTCGCATACGTCATAGCCCTTGCCTTTGATTGTTTTGACATGAAGAACCATGGGGCGATCGAACTCGCGCGCTTCCGCGAGAAACTCGATCAGCGCCGGAATATCGTGCCCATCGATCGGCCCGACCGTGACCAGGCCAAAGTGTTCGAACCAGGCCTGTTCATTGACCACGGCCTTGGTCGCTTCGCCGGCCTTGTGATACGCCTCGCCGACGATTGATCCGCCGGGGACATGCTTGAGCACGTGCCGGGCGCCCTTTTTGAAGTCCGCATACAGGTGCGACATGCGCAGTCGATCGAAGTACTGCGCCAACGCACCTTGCGGCTTGGATATTGACATGCCGTTGTCATTGAGCACCACGAGGAACTGACGCTTGAGCGTCCCCGCGTTGTTCAAGCCTTCCATCGCCACGCCGTTGACGATCGAGGCGTCGCCAATGAGCACCGCGACACGTCGTCCATCGGGCCGTGACTTCGCGTCATACGCCTCGCCCGCGAGCAGGTCGCCGCGGGCCATGCCCACGGCCGTGGAAATGCCCGTGCCCGCGTGGCCGACGGAGAACAGGTCATAGGGGGACTCTCGCGGGTCGGGAAAACCGGCGATGCCCTGTCGCGTGCGCAGGTTCTTCAGCCCCGAGAGGCGCCCGGTGAGCAGTTTGTGCGGGTAGCACTGGTGCCCGACATCAAAGAGAAGGCGGTCCTTCGAGAAGTCAAAGACGTAGTGCAGGGCGATGGTGAGTTCAACGACACCGAGGTTCGGCGCCAGATGCCCGCCCGTGCGTGAGACCTGCTCGAAGATTGCCAGGCGGATCTCGGCGGCGACCTGCGGCAGTTTTTCAACGGGGATCGCCCGGAGGTCTTCGGGTCCGCGAAGGCCGGCGAGGAGGGATGGTGCGGAGGGTGAGTCAGCCATGAAACAGGCACATCCGAGATGCGTCAAGTATAGCGGACTTTCGGCGATTCATGCCGTGCGACTTGCCAGAAAAATGGCGATCGCCCGCAGCGAATCCCCCTGCGCCCCGAGTTTCGCCACCGCTTGTACGCTTGAGGCGGCGAGCCGTTCGACCTCCGCGCGGGATCGCTCGATCCCCCATAGACCGGGAAAGGTCAACTTACCTGCCTTTGCATCCTTGCCTGTCTGTTTACCCACCTTGTCGGTGGGCTGCTCGACATCGAGCAGGTCATCGACGACTTGAAACATCAGCCCGATATCGCGGGCGAAGGCGGTGATCGCGACCAGAAAATCATCGGCGTCGCGGTGGGGCGACGTGGACAGGCCGCACATGGCCCCCATGCGACACGCGGCGATGAAGAGCGCGGCCGTCTTCCCCTCGTGGATCCTCAGAAGGCGAGCCTCGCGCGATGCGTGATTGGCGGGGGCGCGGTCGCCGAAGGAATCGAGCACCTGTCCGGCGATCATGGCGGTGGTCGCGGTGGCGAGTTCACGAGTCAGGTTGGCGGCGAGTGGATCCGGGATCTGTGGCGGGGCGGCTGCCTCAAACGCGAGCGACAACAGGGCATCGCCCGCGAGAATCGCCATCGCCTCGCCCGCGTGGCGGTGCAGCGTGGGGCGGCCGCGACGCAGATCATCGTTGTCGATCGCGGGAAGATCATCATGCACGAGGCTGAACGCATGCACGAGTTCAACGCTCGCCGCGGCGGGCAGCGCGCTGGCGGGATTCGCGCCCACGGCCTGCGCTGAAGCCATCGCCAGCAGCGGACGCAGGCGCTTGCCCCCCCCCAACAGGGCGTATCGCACGGCCGCGTCAAGATCACCCGGCAAGGCGCGGCGATCCAGCATCGCCACCAGATGCGCATCGACATCCGCGATCCACGATGACGCCTGACCGGGAAGATCGGGCGAACTCGCTTCGGTCTGTCGCGGTTGACTCATGCCGGGACTGTATGGTTCGCCCGCCACAGGTCTCCTGGATCCGGTGGGGCAGGCGTCCGAGCCTGCCTCCCGGCGAGGCCAATCCGCGATGGGCGTTGTCGAAGACGCGTGCGGCGATGCATCATTCGGCAATCTGGCGATTGTCCTGCGAACGAATCGAGCCTCGGAACTTCCTCTCAACAAAGGCGATACCATCGCACCGCGATGAACGCGATATCCGGAGTCATCGACCTCTTCGTGCGCGGCGGACCCGTCATGGTTCCGCTGCTGCTGCTGAGTCTGGTCTCGCTGGCCCTGATCATCGAACGCGTCGTCTTCTGGCGACGCACACACAATCGACGGGCGATGGCGCGGTGGACGGCGATCGCCACGGCCGTGCGTGCGGGCGATGTTGACGCCGCCATTGGGAAGGCGAAGGGCGAGCGCGGGCCGTATGGCTGGTTCGCTCACGAGGCGCTGCGTCGCATGAAAGAGGACGCGGTCTTCGCCGACGCCTCAGCCCGGGAACTCATTGAACAGGTGCGAACCCCGCTCGAACGCTTCAGCACGACGCTTTCGACGATCATCACGGCCGCGCCCATGCTCGGCATTCTTGGGACAGTTGCCGGGATCATTCAGAGTTTCGGCCTGCTCGGCGGCTCGCGGCTGGCGAGTGATCCGACGTTGATCGCCGGCGGCATCGCGCAGGCGCTGTACACCACGGCGTTTGGACTCATCGTCGCACTCGTGACCCTGTTTCCATACATGGCGTTTCGAGCGCAGGCGGATCGGGCGTTCAGCCGGTTGGAGACCTTCGCGGCGGTGGCCGTGGAACTGCGACAGGCCAGGCAGGCAGGCCGAGTTCTCTAGCCAACCCGACCATCAGCGAGGGCTTCGACGCGCCCGTAGTTGCCGGAACTCCATGCGTCTGCTGCATCACCGCCGGTGGTGACGATGGCGAGCGATTTGACGCAGCACGACATTGCCCGCCGCCAAGCCCTCCCCGACGGTCGGGCTTTCCTAACCAAAGACAGCAACCCGCCGTGGGGCGGGTCGCTGCGAACACTGACTTGATTGCGCGTCTGAGGATGTGGTCATTCACCGCGCCGCTTGAAGTGGAACTGATAGTCGGGGCCTGACTGTGCGCCGGGGACCATGAGGACATACGACGCGTGGCCATCGAGGAAGGCCATGACGGACTTGTTCATATCGTTGAACTCGCCCCGCCAGTCGCGGCGCGACGGATCGTTGGCCACCACATCGGCCGTCTGATCGTGGATCCAGACGAAGCGTGTCGTATCGAAATCCGCCGCGAGTTTGATGCGCCGAACACCTTCATCGAAACGTTGGGCGAAGGTTCCGGTGCGGATTTCATCCCACCAACGCATGTTGGTGTGGTAACTGGTGCCCACATCGTCATAACTGCTCACCGTGAAGTCGGCGTTCGGCCAATTGCGCTGGTGGGTTTTCTTGTCGCCAGGTGAGCGAAAGACTTCATATACGGATACGCCCGGCCATCGTCCGAGGGCATTCCTTCCTCGAAGATCTTGACCGGAAACTTCTGATCCACGAAACCCTGCGGCACAGGGACCTTGAACTCAGGATACACGAACTCATTCAACGGTTTGGCGTACGCCGTCTCGGTGAATCCGCTAGGACCCGTACCCCAGAACGTGCTGGTGTCCTTTCCACCCCAAGACCAAGTATCCCAGCCGTAGATCGAACCGCCGCCGCCGTAGGTCATCTTCATCGGCACGTTGTCGTTCCGTTCGTGGCGATACGACGCCATGGCCGTGAGCAACTGCCGCATGTTGCTCATCGACACGGCCAGCCTTCCCGCATCCCGGGCACGTCCGAGCGCCGGCAACAAAATCCCGATGAGCAGCGCGATGATCGCGATCACGACCAGCAGCTCGATGAGCGTGAATGCTCGCCTTCGTTCCAGTGAAACCATGTGATACTCCTGAACCCAGCATGAACAGAGGGATTAAAACAATGAGTCCATCGCCGATCGGTGGTGGACGAACCCGAACGACAGTCTAACGCAAGGAATCCATCCCTGCAACGCGGAACAGACGGCCGAGACCGTTTGGTCCGCTTCAGCACTATTCGGACGCTTGCGAACCCAGGATGCACTGGTCGCGTCCGCTTCAGGCGCGTCATCAGAAGTGCCGTCCAGATGCCTGACGTTCTGGGCAGACAACGACCCGAGCTTCAGCGGTGGATGTGGCCGTTCAAGCCTGTGTTCGCGGACGTTGGCCGCACCCCGCATACACTCCCTCCCGCCGCGAGCCGGTCGCCGCGGCGACATCCACCGATTTCACGCTGAGGTCTGCACGACATGGCACAATCCTCGTCCCTGTTCACGTCCGAATCCGTTTCCATGGGCCACCCGGACAAGGTCGCCGACCAGATTTCCGACGCGATCCTCGATGCGATGCTCGAACAGGATCAGCACTCGCGCGTGGCGATCGAGACGATGGTGTCCACGGGGATGGCCGTCATCGCCGGGGAGGTCACGACCACGGCCTACGTCGAGATTCCCGATGTGGTTCGCGACGTGATTCGCGACATCGGGTACACGTCGGTGGACATGAAGTTCGACTTCGAGTCGTGCGCGGTGTTGACGTCGATCAAGAAGCAGTCGCCGGACATCGCGATGGGCGTTGACAAGGATGGGGCAGGCGACCAGGGCATGATGTTCGGCTTCGCATGCCGTGAGACGCCCGAACTCATGCCCTTGCCTATTCAACTCGCGCATCGACTCGTGGAGCGACAGGCCGATGTTCGCCGTGATGGCCTCATCCCCGGCCTGCGCCCGGACGCCAAGAGCCAGGTGACCATCGAATACGAGGGGCTTAGGCCCGTGCGTGTTGATACGCTCGTGCTCTCGACGCAGCATGATCGCACCTGGAACGAACGGCAGGACACCCTTCGCAAGGAAGTCATCGAGCACATCTTCAAGCCCGTGCTCAAGGAGTGGTGGAACCCGGGGATCAAGATTCACGTCAACCCCACGGGGCGCTTCGAGATCGGCGGGCCGCACGGCGACACGGGCCTGACCGGCCGCAAGGTCATCGTCGATACCTACGGCGGTCGCGGTCGTCACGGCGGCGGGGCGTTTTCCGGCAAGGATCCGACGAAGGTGGATCGCTCGGCCGCGTACATGGCGCGGCATGTCGCCAAGAACGTCGTGGCCGCGGGGTTGGCGGATGTGTGCGAGGTGCAGTTGTCGTATGCGATCGGCGTGGCCGAGCCGACGAGCGTGGCGGTGGACTGCTTCGGCACGGAGAAAGTTGACGTGGCGCGGATTTCACACGCGATTCGCGAAACGTTTCGCCTGACGCCGCGAGGCATCATCGAGTATCTCGGCCTGCGCAAGCCGATCTATCGCAAGACATCGTATCACGGGCACTTCGGCCGCCCGCCGCACGACGACCGCTTCACCTGGGAGCGCACGGACAAGGCGGAGACGCTCCGCAGCGCCGCGTCGTGACCCGATCAGAGCACGCAGCGCCAGCAAGTGTCCGGATAGGAAGCCCGACCGTAAGGGGGGGCTTTGTCTCAATGGGAAGCCCGACCGTGAGGGAGGGCTTTTGTCTCAATAGGAAGCCCGACCGTGAGGGAGGGCTTGGTCGCGGACGATAATCCTGGAACTCCATGCGTCTGCCGCGTCACGCGTGGCTCCGGTCGTGACGATGTGGGACCCAC
>CAZTPJ010000091.1:0-8042 GCA_964614515.1 uncultured Phycisphaeraceae bacterium
CCGTGGCCGAGGCGCTGGGCGTGCTGCTGGGCAAGGCCGTGGCGTTTCCATCGACGGACTGCGTGGATGCGGCCGCGGCGGGCGCTGTGGCGAAGATGGCCGATGGCGATGTGCTGCTGCTCGAAAACCTGCGGTTCCACAAGGCGGAGAAGAAGGGGGATGCGGCGTTCGCGGCCAAACTCGCGGCGTATGGCGATGTGTATGTGAACGATGCGTTCGGGACGTGCCATCGGCCGGATGCGTCGATGGTGGCCGTGCCACGGGCGATGGCGGGCAAGCCGCGCGTCGTGGGGTTCCTCGTTGAGAAGGAGATGAAATACCTTCAGGAGGCGATCAAGAATCCCGCACGGCCGTTTGTCGTGATCCTCGGCGGGGCGAAGGTGTCGGACAAGATCGGGGCGATCGAGCATCTGCTGCCCAAGGCGGATCATGTGCTCATCGGCGGGGCGATGGCGTACACGCTGCTCAAGGCCGCGGGACGCGGCGTCGGATCGAGCAAGGTCGAGGTGGATCGCCTGCCCGCGGCGAAGGCGATGCTCGATCTCGCGGGCCGTTTGCAGGCGACGCTGCATCTGCCGGTGGATCATGTGTGTTCCAACAACTTCGCGGCCAGCGGCGACATTCAGGTGATGGATGGCAACATCCGCGATGGGTTCATGGGCCTGGACATCGGGCCAAAGACGCAGGGCGACTTTGTGCAGACGATCGCCCTTGCGAAGACGATCGTGTGGAACGGCCCGATGGGCGTGTTCGAGTGGCCGCCGTTTCGCATCGGCACGCAGCAGGTCGCCAAGGCCATTGCCGACGCGACGGACAAGGGCGCGGTGTCGATCGTCGGGGGGGGGGATTCGGCCGCGGCCGTGGAACAGTTCGGCTTCGCGAGCCGCATGTCGCACGTCTCGACAGGCGGCGGGGCGAGCCTGGAGATGCTCGAGGGCAAGCGGTTCGAAAGCGTGGATGTGCTGGATGAGGCGTGAAGCCGGTAGCGAGCGCATCGCCACGGGATTTCGCGTCTCCATCGCGCATTGACAAAGCCCGTCCCATGGACGGGCTTTGTCACTCACGCCAACCTGAACCGCTCGCTGACTTCCTTTGCCCGCTTGGCGATCGTCGGCTCAGAGAGTCGCCAGCGCCGATGAGCCGGATTACGGGCAGCCCGCGTTGAACTCGTTGCCGAAGCAGAGGAAGTCGAAGATGTCGCAGACGCCGCCGCCGGTCGAGGTGTCGCAGTCGCAGGCGTAGGGGTCGTTCGCGCTGAATCGGTTGCCAAAGCACAGGAAGTCAAAGATGTCGAGCACGCCCACGCCCGTGGATGTGTCGCAGTCCGCGTAGCACTGTCCGCCCGCGTCGAATGTGATGCGCATGCGCGGGAAGGCGACGTTGGTGCTTGAGTTCTGTGCGTCATAGCCCTCACGCCCATCCATGATCGTCACGACGCCCAGATTCAAGTCCTGTCCCGGCTGATCGCCCCAGAAGACGCGCTGATACGATGTGGCGACCGGTGCGCCGGGCGTGCTGCTGCGGAAATGCAGGATGTACTCCTGGCCAGGCTCAAGGTCGAACGTGATCGGCATTTCCTGCCAATTCATGCCGATGCCGCCGAGTTGGCCGACCGCGCGAGTCAGGATCGGGCCGGGGAGCACGAACTCGCCCACACCTTGATAGATGATCACGTCGTATGAGCCTGCCGGCATGTCGCACATGAACGCCGCGTGCGTCAGGCTGATCGCCTCGTTGCAGCGGAAATACGCGGATCGACCCTGGCCGACGCCGCCGGCCGTGGCCCAGCCGAGCATGGGATCGAACTCAAGCGTGTCGGCCGTGGCGGGCAGAGCCATCCCGGCCAGCAGGATTGCAACGGTGCAGAATCGCTTCATCAGAGCCTCCTTCTTCCAGTTTCCGCTCGAACCCGGATGTGCGAACACACATTCCCCGCAGGAAGAGCGTGTGCGAGCACGATACCGAATGTCGGTTCGCCCGTCAAGTGGGTCGAGGTGGTCAGCGCGGACAGGCGGCTATCGTTGCCCGTGGAGAGTATCGGCGAACAGACCGTCTCGGCGTTTCTTGAGTCTCTCGGCGCGAAGTCCCCCGCGCCGGGAGGGGGCGCGAGCGCCTGCGTGACGGGCGCGATCGCGGCCGCACAGGCAGAGATGGTCGTCGCATACTCCGTCGGCAAAAAGGATCTGGCGGCCCATCGCCCGCGCCTGGAGACAGCGCTGGGTTCCTTCGCGCGAGCGCGGGCCATGCTCCTGCAACTGGCCGATGAAGATGCCACGGCCTATTCGCTGGTCAACGAGTTGCAGCGATTGCCCGCCGATGATCCGCAGCGCACGGCCGCACTGCCCGAAGCCCTCGCGGCGAGCATTCAGATTCCGCTGGCGGCGATGGCTGCGTGCGTGGACATCCTTCGGTTGATGGAATCGCTGGCGCCGATCACGAATCGACACTTGCACAGTGACTTGCAGATCGCGGCGATTCTGGCGGAGGCGTCGGTACGTTCGTCGCAGCGCAACGTGGTGGTGAACGCGCCGTCGGTGGAGGAGGCCGCTCGCGTACGGGCCGTGCGGGACGCCGCGACGCTCGCGGCCAGCGCGGCACAGTTCAGCGCGGCCACGCGATTGGCGTGTGAAGCGAAGGCTTGAGGATCCGTCCATGTATCAGTTTGCCGCATCTCACGGGCAAGCCTGAAGGCTTGCCCATGCCACGCGCCACATGTCCATGCCATGTGCCGGATGCCCATGCCACGCGCCGCATGCCCATGCCACGCGCCACATGCGGCTATCCTGTGAACCATGAAAGTCGCAGTCATCATCCCGGCCGCGGGGGCATCACGGCGATACGCAGAATCGCTCGAGTTTCCGCGCAGCAAACTCGATGAAGACCTCGGGGGACGGCCGGTGCTCCAACGCACCGTCGAACTGTTCACCAAGGATGATCGCTTCGGCGCGATCGTGGTCGCCGGGCCGCACGATGATGTCGCAATGGGCGAGTTTCGCACGAAGTACGCGGACAAACTCGGCCTGATGGGCGTGACGATCTGCAGGGGAGGGCGGATGCACCGGTATGAAACCGTGGCCGCGGCGCTGGCGATGGTCGCAGACGATGCCACGCACATCGCGGTGCATGATGCGGCCCGGCCGTGTACGCCCGTTGAGTTGATCGAGCGTGTGCTTGAGGCGGCCGATCGTCACGCGGGCGCAGCGCCCGGCGTTGAAGTCTCCGATACGCTCAAGCGCATCAGCGAGCGCGACGCCGGCGAAGACGAAGAGGATCCGCTGGCGCGGATTCTCGGCACCAGCGGGCAGGCCAAGCGCCTTCGCACAATCGAATCGACGCTGGACCGCGCGAATCTCTGGGCCATGCAGACGCCGCAGGTCTTCAAGGCCGACGTGCTGCGCCGGGCGTATGCGGAGTTGGCGAAGCAGTCCGGAACGCCCGGGTTCAAACCGCCGACAGATGATGCGGAAGTCGTCGAGCGCATCGGCGAGGAAGTCGTGGTTGTCGCCGGCGACGCGAGGAACATCAAGATCACCCGGCCGGGTGATGTGACGCTGGCGCGAGCGATCCTCGGGGTGCGCGGGCCGGATGGGCGGGCGACGCACTTGAAGTTTTGAGCGAACAGTGCATCGCATTGACTTGATAGGAGGGCATGAGCGATGAGGCATCAGGCATGAGGCGATCATGTTGCCAGCTGCACATCCCTCACTTCCGGCTCGACCTTCACCGTGCCGTTCCACTTTGAGATGACCGGCGTGACGACGGCGTCGATGGTCTGGCCGGCGGCGAAGGACTCGGCACGGCCGCCCCAGTTCCAGGCGATCAGGCGCATCACGCGAGTGCCCTGGCGGACGTGCAGGCCGAGGTGAGCACCCTCGCGCCCGAAGCGGCGCGGCTGACCGGCGACTTCGAGATTGGTCAATCGCACGGTGATGGGCGGGTTGTCACGCCCAAAGGGTGCGAGTTGCTCGAGTTGGGCAATCGCGCTCGGGGTGAGGTCAGCGAGCGCGGCATCGCAGTCGATGCGCAGCGTCGGGGCGAGTTGCGCGGGGGTCAGCGTGTCATTCACATGGTCGATGAACGCGTCGGTAAAGGCGCGGAGGTTCGAGGGATGCAGGCGAAGGCCCGCCGCGTGGTCATGCCCACCGAAGGACTCGAGCAGGTGCGAACACTGCGACAGTGCGTGGTGCAGCGACAGGCCGTTGATGGAACGTCCGGAGCCTGTGCATGCATCCGCCTGCTTACGCATGAGGATCACGGGGCGCGCGAAGCGATCGACGAGTCGTGAGCAGACGATACCGATGACGCCCGTGTGCCAGTCTTCATGGGCCAGCACGATCGCGCGGCGCTGGTCGGTGGTCATGCCCGCGGCCTCGGCCATCTCCGCGGCCTGGATGGTGATGGCCTGTTCCGTGGCGCGGCGCTGGTTGTTGAGCGCGGTCAGAGAGTCGGCGATGGCTTTCGCACGAGAGGCGTCGCTGGTGGTGAGCAGTTCGACGGCATCGCGCGCGTGGCCCATGCGTCCGCAGGCGTTGAGTCGCGGGCCGAGGATGAAGCCCACGCGATAGGCGTCGATGTCTTCGCGCTCGAGTCCGCTGGCCGCGATCAGGGCGCGAACGCCGGGGAATCGACACGATCGCAGGCACGCGAGTCCGAATCGCGCCATGATCCGATTCTCCCCGACCAACGGCACGACATCGGCGACCACGCCCAGCGAAGCCAGCGCCAGCAGATCAAGCAGCAGCGCCCGCAGTTCATCGCCGACTTTGGCCGTGCCCGCGTGCATCGTCGCCAGTCGCCACGCGAGTTTGTACGCGACGCCTGCGCCGCACAGGTCCGCGAATGGATACGTTCCCGCGGGGTGTCGCGGATGCACCACGGCGAACGCCTCGGGCAGCGCGCCCTCGGCGAGATTGTGATGGTCGGTGATGATGAGGTCCACGCCCGCGGCCCTCGCGGCCAGCGCCGGTTCGATGGCCGTCACGCCGCAATCGACCGACACGATCACGCGAGCGCCCTCGGCGGCGAGTTGCGTGATGGCCTGGGCATTGAGGCCATAGCCCTCATCGACACGGTGGGGGATGTACGTGCGGATGTCGGCGTGCGGCGCGATGGCGCGAAGGATGTGGTAGAGGATCGCCGTGGCGGATGTGCCATCCACGTCGTAGTCGCCGTAGATGGTGATGGGTTCGCCATCGCGTACGGCCGCGAGGAGACGCTCGGCCGCGCAATCGAGGCCGTGCATCAGCGACGGGTCATGGAGTTGTCGAAGAGTCGGGTTGAGAAAGTCGATGGAGGCTTGTGAACTGTCGAGGCCTCGAGCGGCGAGCACGTCCGCGGTCAGCGGTTCGAGTCTGGCGTGGGACGGCGCGTGGCGGGCATCCGTAGGCAAGGTCCAGAGGTGTGTGAGGCCGCGGATGGTTGACACAGTGAGTCTCGTGGTGCGCGAAAGCGAAGTGTAGAGGCGCGTCGGCGCGGCTCGCCAGCTTCAGTCAGGCACGCCAAGAGGCAGGCGAGACGCCTGTCTCACCGGACGCAAACCCCTCCGCGGTTGTCCACGACCGTGGGCGAATACACTGGTGTAGGCGAATCGACTGCAAAGGGGCGAGATGGTCAGGCTGACGAAGATCTATACGCGGACGGGTGACAAGGGCACGACGGGGCTTGGCACGGGCCAGCGCGTGTCAAAGTCGAGCGTGCGCGTCGCGGCGTATGGCGAGGTGGATGAGGCCAACTCGGCCGTGGGGCTGGCGGTGGCGATGGGAGAGCAGAGCGGGTCAGGCGCACACGCGGCCGCGATTGTGGCGGTGCTGCGTGGTGTGCAGCATGACATGTTTGATGTGGGCGCGGACCTGTGCATTCCGATCGCGACCGATGAAGCGCCCGGCACCATGCTCCGCGTCACGCCCGCGCAGACCTCGCGGCTTGAGCCGATCATTGATGAGTTCAATGCGCGACTCGGCCCGCTCAACAGTTTCGTGCTGCCCGGTGGCAAGCCGCTGGCCGCCGCGCTGCATGTCGCGCGGGCGGCGGTGCGTCGAGCGGAGCGTGCGGCCGTGGCGCTGCGGGAACTCGAACCGGACGTGACGAGCATTGAATGTGTGAAGTATCTGAATCGGCTGAGCGATCTTCTGTTTGTTCTGGCGCGTGCGGCCAACGATGACGGCGCGGCGGATGTCCTGTGGATCAAGGGCGCCAATCGCGGCGAAGGTGATGCCGCGGCGAGGCCGTGAGTCAAGAGATTGGGAAGACGGGTTCGGGAATTGCCAACCAGCGTGCGGCATGAGCAAGCGGCGACGACACACCAGCGCGACGTTCACCTCAGACTTCCACGAGGAGTTTGAGGCCGAAACGCTTGACCTGCTGCGAAACCGGCTGTTGTGGCTGACGGGCCTGGTTGGCGCTGCAGCGCTGATCGGTTGGGTGTGGGGGATCGCGGCGTATTTTTTTGGCGGACCGGGCGTGGGTGAGTTGACGCACTTCGTGCTCTTCGCCGTGTACGGGGCGATGGCCGCGGGGGCGTATCTCGGGACGTTTGTCCTCGTGCGTCAGGGTCTGAAGTCGCGCGAGCAGTTGTGGGATTTGGCGCACTGGCTTGTGGTGTTCGATGGCTCGCTGCGGATCATCTTTCACGCGCTGGGCATCACGTCGGCCCTGGGCGTGCCGGGCGTGATCATCGCGCACACGCTGGCGTCGATCGTGCTGCCGTGGAAGGCGTCGCGCGCGATGCTGCCCATGATCCCGATTCTCGGCGTGTACGTTGTCACGCTCCTGATTCGGGCGTGGCTCGGCCAGATCGGCGCCAACGCGGTGATCGTGCAATCGCTCCTGAGTCCGCTCGTGGCCGTGCCGGGGTGTTTGGTCTGCCTCGTCAAACATTCGCGTCGCGTGGAGGAGTTCAAACTGCGGTTTCTCCAGCAGCGTTACGGGGAGATTCGGCACGAACTTCTCAGCGCGCGGCAGATTCACGAATCGCTGTTCCCCAAGCCCATCGCCGACGGCCCCGTGAAGTTCTCGTATCGATACGAACCGATGCGCCATATCGGCGGCGACTTTCTGTATGCCCATCCCGCCTCGGACGATCGGCTCAATCTCGTCGTACTCGATGTCACGGGCCACGGAATCGCGGCCGCGCTCACCGTCAATCGCCTGCACGGTGAACTCGAGCGCATCTTTGCGGAACAGCCCGACGCCGCGCCCGGCGATGTGCTCCGTCTGCTCAACAAATACGTCCATCTGACGCTCGCGACGCACAGTGTGTATGTCACGGCCATGTGCGTGCGCGTCGATCCGCAGCGCGACATTCTTGAATACGCCAGCGGCGGACATCCGCCGGCGTTCCTTCGCGCGGTGGATGGCACGGTGGAAGACCTGCCATCGACGGCCTTCGTGCTCGGCGCGTGTCCCGATGAAGCGTTTGATTCGGATCAAAAGTCTGTTCGATTCACCGCGGGCGACACGCTCATCGCCTATACCGATGGCGCCATCGAAGTGCGCAATCGCGACGGGCGCATGCTCGGCACGGCCGGGATGCGACGGATCATCGCGACC
This sequence comes from uncultured Phycisphaeraceae bacterium, assembly GCA_964614515.1. Lineage (GTDB taxonomy): Bacteria > Planctomycetota > Phycisphaerae > Phycisphaerales > UBA1924 > CAZTPJ01. The sequence goes on from CAZTPJ010000091.1 coordinate 7,549, forward strand.
TCCAAGGCCGCGCAGCCTGGCGCCTGGGCGGAACAAGTCCTAGCGGCCGTGGGCAGACATCGTGAGGGCCAGGCGATCGACGACACGCTCGTGATCGAGGTCACACGCGATGTGGTTCGCAAGGCGGCGCGACTCGCCGATGAGGCTCGCACGGCGCGACCCGCCGGTGTGCCCGCATGATCGACTCGATCAGTCCTTCACACCCTTGACCCGATCAAGATCGGTGTACTTGTCGACCGCCTTCGAGAGATCCACATCGGCGATGTTGGCAAGCGTGCAGAGCCAGGCGAGAACATCGGCGAACTCTTCGTGGAGGTTGGCGCGTGCGGCCGTGAGCGCGGCGTGATCCTGCTTGTCCGCCGCGGACTTGGTGTCGTGCAGGGCGGTTGCGAGTTCGCCGACCTCTTCGATGAACCACATGAAAGTGCCGGGGATTCCACGGGCCGAATCAGTGGGGTAATAGCGATCGCGGATGAGATTCTGGAAGGCGGCGA
>CAZTPJ010000091.1:8052-12464 GCA_964614515.1 uncultured Phycisphaeraceae bacterium
TCATGGGGCAGCGTAGCCGGGCTGAAGTGAAGCCCTACCCGTGGCCGCGCGAGGCGGTGGCCGCGGCATACGAACGACGCGAGGCTTGCCTGGGGGCATGACCCGCCTACACTTGCGGTCCATTGACCCAGGGAAATGTTGCCGTATGCCGACGATCAACCAACTGATTCGCAAGCCTCGCCGCACGCAGGCGACCAAGTCCAAGACCAAGGACCTTGCGTCGTGTCCGCAGAAGCGCGGGGTCTGTCTGATTGTTCGAACGACCACGCCCAAGAAGCCCAACTCCGCCATGCGAAAGATCGCCCGTGTGCGACTGAGCAACGGCAAGGAAGTCACGGCCTACATCGGGGGTGAAGGGCACAATCTTCAGGAACACTCGATCGTGCTGGTCCGCGGCGGCCGTGTGCGGGACCTTCCCGGCGTGCGATACCACATCGTTCGCGGCTCGCTGGACTGCCTCGGCGTGGACAAGCGGAAGAAGGGTCGCTCCAAGTATGGGGCCAAGCGCGGGAAGTGATGCACAGGCCAGACGCCTGTGCCACTGGCGGCTTGTCCGCCAATGTGACAACGGGTGGTTACACAGGCGAGACACCTGTGCCACCGAGTTCGGACAATCAACGGCAAGTAATCGGCCTCGCCCTGCCCGGCGACGCTGGTGAACAGGGCCGGGTGAACCCGGCGGATGAGCCACGGAGGTATCAGACATGGGCGGACGAATCACCAAGGCCGACGAACAACTGCGACCCGATCCTCGCTATGGGGATCTGGTGCTCTCGCGGTTCATCAACTCGCTGATGCACGACGGCAAAAAGGCCGCGGCCCAGCGCGTCGTCTATGACGCGATGGACCTCATCAAGCAGAAACTGGCGAAAGAGACCGCCGAGGACAAGCCGGAAAACGAACTGGCGCTCTTCCTCAAGGCGATCGAGAACGTCAAGCCCTTCGTCGAGGTTCGCAGCAAGCGAATCGGCGGCGCGAACTATCAGGTGCCGATGCAGGTCAATCGCAAGCGTCAGCAGTCGCTGGCGTTTCGGTGGATCCTCGTGGCGGCGCGCGGCGAGAAGGGACGGCCGATGGCCTCACGTCTCGCCGATGAGTTGTACTCCGCGGCCAAGGGCGAGGGCAAGGCGATGACGACGCGGGATCAGACGCATCGCATGGCCGAGGCGAACAAAGCGTTCGCGCACTTCGCGAACTAAAGCCTCGTGGGTTGGCGTTCGCGGCGCGAAGCGGTGGGCGAGCCATGGCAAGCGGGATTGTGCTTCGAGCCAGGCTGGTGCATCGCGCGCTGCGATATCGGTACAAACTCAACGGCCCGCAGATTCGCGCCATGATGATCCTGCTGCCGCGCGGCGGCGTGGCGATCGACGTGGGGGCGCACAAGGGGGCGTATTCGTACTGGATGGCGCGGCGCGTCGGGCGCGATGGACGCGTCCTGGCGTTTGAACCCCAAACCCGCGTTGCATCCATCACGCGCGAATCGCTGCTCGCGGCCGGATTCACCCAGGTGCAGGTCACGCAGGCGGCCGTGTCGGACACCTGCGGCATCGCCACCATCGCCCTGCGCCGGAACTCGACGCACGGCGCGCGGCTGGACGGCTTGACCGACACGGCCGGGCCTGTCGATCATGAAGAGGTCGAAGTCATCACGGTTGATGAGGCGGTGCGCCGGGCGGGTGTGAATCGTGTGGACTTTGTGAAGATTGATGTGGAGGGGCACGAGGCGGCCGTGCTTCGCGGGTGTGCGCAGACGTTGCGCGATCATCGGCCATCGGTGCAGGTGGAGATCGAGGCGCGGCACCACGAGGGCGAGGACGCAGTGGCCGAAGCCTCGCAGCGCATGGCCGTGGCCGGGTATCGCGGATACTTTTTCTCGCAGGGGAAGGTTCGGCCGATTGCGGAGTTTGACGCGGAGATTCACCAGCGTTACGGCGATGGTGAATACTGCAACGACTTCCTGTTCGTGCATGAGTCGCGTGCGGGGGCCGCGCGATTCTGATACGATGCGTCGAGTCGCCGGCGCGATCCCGCGCGGCCAAGGAGTCGAGCATGGCCACATATCTGGATGAAGATCAAGTAGGTTCGGACGCGTACGAGATCGGGTATCCGCACCTGCTGCTGTGCATGGGCGTGACGGTGGTGATGGGTGATGGGTCGCTTGTCGGGGCGCACTTCACCGATGCGTCGCAGGAGGTCGATGTCGCGGCGCGACTGCGGCAGGTGATTCGCGCCACGCCCGCGACCATGCGATGGATGTACTGCACCGGAAACTTCGCCATCCACGCCAAGCACGGCGGAAGCAACTATCAGGGCAAGGCGAATCTGATCGGATACAAGGGCAAGGTCGGCTGTTTCGACTCGGCCGCGATCGAGCCGAAAGATGGCACGTTCGTGAAACTCACGACGCAAGGCCCCGTGTACGGATGCATCGTCGAATACAAGCGCAATGAGAAGATGAAGTATGAGCGCGGATACCTGCCCGGCGTCAAGGGCAGTCTTGCGTTCCCCGTCGAGAAGGCCGAGACCAAGAGCGGCAAGGAACTGCACCGGGCCAACGTGGTGTATTACGACGTGTGATGATCGACGGCCGTCGGCGCGGGCGAACGTGGCTCGGTGGATGTCTCCGACCAGTACTGCTGTTGATCCAGTCGCCAGGCGGCGCCGCACTCTGGACACACCGTGTCGCCACGCTCATCGAGCGCGAGGCCTGCGATGTCGAAACCGCACGCGGGACAGAGTTTCGACGCAAGATATGCACTGACGAGGCGATAGCGGAGACTCACGCGTGTGAGCCAGATGCCTGCGAACACGAGCGGCCAGAACGCCGCCAAGCAGATCACGTACCCGATGGCGCGGGCCGCGAGATCAGGCAGGCTTGCGAGCGGACCCCAGAACTTGGCAAGAAAAAGGGAGATGAAGGTGCAAGGAATCACGAAAAAAAGAATGCCCGTGAACATTGAGTAGGTGGCGCACTCGATCTCGGTCGACTCAGCGGGCGTGAGTGGACTCTTTTCTTTCCATCGCCGACGGATGTGCCGCATCGATTCGCGGTCATAGACCAGCGATCGCGTGGTTCCACGAGAGTCTTTGATGCGCACGCGGGGCAGCACACGGAATGTTACGCAGGCGTCGGGGATGACAGTCGCCAGGCGGCGCCGCACTCGGGGCACTGGATGAGGCCGCAGACGTCCGGTTGGAGGCCGGTGAGGCAAAATGCGCACGCGGGGCATTGGTTAGAAGCGATGTAGGCCCTCCGAAGTTTCTCGGCCGTATGACGCCGCATGAACCATCGTGTGAAGCGGTTCAGCGGCTCAAGCGAGGCAAGTATGATCGCGGCTGAACCAGCGCTGACAAGCAGCCAATGCCACGAGCCTGGAAACAGCGATTGCAGCCCGATCAAGCAGGCAAGGATGACACTGAACCCAATGACCGCGCCGTACACGCCGCCACTTTGCTGTTCAAAGTCCCACTCGGCGAGTTGTACCGGCGTGAGCGAACGCCCCTGTTCAGGTTGTGGTCCTCGAAAGGCGCGAATCCAGTCCCGGAAACTGCGGATTCGGATGGATGACCGGTCCGGCTCAAAGAGCGTGACAGTTTGGCCGCGATCATCGGTGATCCGAATCGGCGGGAGCATCGGATATGATAGATCGTGACGGGGCGGCGCACAGGCGAGACGCCCGTGCCACCGCGCCGCAGGTGACTCTCACTCGTGTCCCCACGGCGGCGGGGGCGGCGCGATCGGCCGTGTCAGGTCAAACTCGACGCGGAATCGCCGGTCGGTCCCTTCGCGGCGAAGGGCGTAGGCATACATACGTCCGGGGATGATCTCGACGGTCCAGACGTTGGTGGCCGCGGCGGGGATGAGCGTGGCCGTGTGCGCGTCGGCGTGAAATTCCTGTGTGGTGGCCGTGCCGGGCGATGTGGTGTCGCCGCCGTACTGGGTGATGTCATCTTCGGTGCCATCTTCGTGTCGATGGTCGTGTTTGAGTCGCAGGCCGTCGGACACGTGCGTGAAGACCCATGTGCGTGAGCGATTGTCGCCGACGTGGAACGGCACGAGAATGCGCCCGGATTCGCAGCGGCGAACGTGCATCACCATCGCCTTGCCCGCGAAGTCCGGATTGCCCGTGGAATCTTCAACGACACGGCCCTCGAACGCACGGCCGCACAGAGATTCAAGAGAAGACCAGAACGCTCGCTGACTCTCGTGCAACGGTGCGGCGTCGGCGCGTGTGCCGGTTGCGCAGCCGATGCTGCAACATGCGATGAACAGGGCGAGGGTGATGGCGGTGGCGTGGTGAAGTTTCATGGTCGATGATACTCGCTTGTGAGGGGATGGCCGGGAAGGGCGAACGTGCAGGCGAGACGCCCGCACCACCGGATCAAGAGTGTGCAGGCGAGACGCCCGCACC
>CAZTPJ010000092.1:0-12460 GCA_964614515.1 uncultured Phycisphaeraceae bacterium
CGGCATGACGAGCCACGCGGCGGTGGTCGCGCGCGGGTGGGGCAAGTGCTGCGTGGTCGGCGCGGGTGACTTGCACATTGACTCTCGCGCGGGCAAGATTTCCGTCAACGGACACACGCTCGATCGCGACAGCACGATCTCGCTCGACGGGACGACGGGCGAGGTTCTTGAAGGTGTTGTGCCACGGATCGAGCCGGCGCTGTCCGGCGATTTCTCGAAACTGATGAAGTGGGCGGACAAGTACCGACGCCTGGGCATCCGCGCGAACGCCGACACCGGCCCCGATGCGACGCGCGCCCGCGACTTCGGCGCTGAGGGCATCGGTCTGTGCCGCACGGAGCACATGTTCTTTGAGGGCGACCGCATCCTCGCCATGCGCGAGATGATCCTCGCCGACACCGTCGAAGCACGCAAAAAAGCCCTCAAGAAACTCCTCCCCTATCAACGCGACGACTTCATCAAGATTTTCACGGCCATGAAGGGCCTGCCCGTCACCATTCGCCTGCTTGATCCACCGTTGCACGAGTTCCTCCCCAACGAAGAGGACTCGCAGAAGGAAATGGCGGAGGTGATGGGCATGGAGGTCTCCAAGGTCCGTCAGCGCGTGGCGCAACTGCATGAGGCCAACCCCATGCTCGGCCATCGCGGCTGCCGACTCTGCGTGACGTATCCCGAGATTCTTGAGATGCAGGTCCGCGCGATCGTCGAGGCTGCCATCGACTGCCTTCGCAGCAACATCAAGGCGATTCCGGAGATCATGCACCCGCTCGTGGGCACACGCGCTGAACTCGCCCTGCTTCGCAGACTTACGGAAGAAACCATCGCGGCCGTCAAGGAAGAACTCGATTACTCGCCGAAACTCGACATCAAGATCGGCACGATGATCGAAGTGCCCCGCGCCGCGCTCACGGCCAACGAAATCGCGGAAGTCTCGGACTTCTTCTCCTTCGGCACCAACGACCTGACGCAGATGACCTTTGGCTATTCGCGCGATGACATCGCCGGCTTCCTGCCGGACTATCTCCGACGCGACATCCTTCCGACGGACCCGTTCCAGTCGCTGGATCAGACGGGCGTTGGGCAGCTTGTGGAAGTGGCCGTGGAGCGCGGGCGCGAGACCAATGCGAACATCAAGATCGGCATCTGCGGCGAACACGGCGGTGACCCTGCGTCGATTGACTTCTTCAGCCGCGTGGGCCTTGATTATGTTTCGTGTTCACCGTTCCGCGTGCCCATCGCCCGCCTCGCCGCAGCGCAGGCGGCGCTGAAGGCGGAGGGGAAGAAGTAAGATCCCCGTACCATCATCGAAGTCCGCTTCGGACTTCGATGCTTCGGTGTTGAACTGCGTCCCAGCATCGAAGTCGGAGGAACCGACTTCGATGGCACGCACGAAGCGCAAGCGAGTGTGCCTCTTCGCCCGTCGGGGCGCCCGATTGTTGCCAGGGGCATGAGTCCCACTAACCGGATCAGGTCCGAGGGCCATGCTGTGTGCTCAGGCGGATTCCGCGCTGGTAGCGATCAAACGCCTTGTCCCATGCTTCCTGAACGAGATCGGATGTCGTTGCGACGAAGACGTGTTCCCGGAACTGGTCCAGTCCAACCGCGGCAAGGATTGACATCACCAGCGCATTGGCGAATGAAGGCGTCATCCGCTGCGCCGCCGTCAAATCAAGCCGAACAGACTCGCCTCGCTGCAGCGCGCTCACGGTCTCGGTGGCCATTTGCAGACCAGCGGAGACGGTGTTGAGCGTGGGTTCCACGGCACGGACTTCATGCACTGGCGTCGCCATCGGACTGCATTCTATCTCCCGATCCGTGCGAAGCATCCTTCAGGCGTTGAACCGCGCGTTGACGAGAGTTCCGGGCAAGCCTCCCGCGAAAGGTCGGTCGATCGGGTCGGACACACCTTGGAACACGGTGATCGAATCGCCGCTGACGATCGCCAGATCCCCGCCGCCACCTTCGCAATAGGTGCGCAGTTCAAAGAGCCCGACGCCGGAGTTTGGTTCGCCGAGCCTGTTCAGTTGCCCGGGTGGTGTTCCGGTAATGCCTTCGCCTGTTGCGCGGACGATTGCCATGTGGTCGGTCGAGATGTGGGCATGGGGCGGATTCTTGGTGATGTGCCCGCGGATCGTCTGGCCCAGGTCGAGGACACTCAGTTCGATCGTGCGCTTCATCCGGTAGACGGTTCCAGCGACAATGCACCCGATCGGCGATTCCGCATGCGAGAGGGCGTTACGAACGACCTCGTCTACGTGGTCCGCGAGCCGGCCCCGCAACCCCAACGGCAAGCCACCGAACTCCAACTCCCAGGCGGATGCCAGTTCATCCGCGAATGAAGAGGATGGTCGCTCAATCTGGCGTACTGGCACAATTCGAGGCGATGGCGATAGTTGAACTTGCTCTTCGGTTTGGAAGAAGTCCAACAGCCCGCTCCTGACGATGTAATCTCGGCATTCGTGAGTCTGTGGCAAGAGGAGAACTGCACGACGATCCGCAAGGCAGCCGATCGCTGCTATGGCCGCCAAAGCGTATGGGCGAACGAGTTGCAGATCCCGCAAATCAACGCGAGACGGCGCCATGGCCATCGCGGGCCGCAGTTCGTTCAACGCACTCCAGATCAGGCTCCCTGCTGCGAAGTCACCCGCATCTGCACCCCATATCCGAATCTCCTTCATCCCAGCCGCTCCCCGACATACTCGACCACGCGATCCAGCGCGATGCGTTCCTGGAGGCCGGTGTCGCGGTCGCGGACGGTGACGGTCTGGTCGGTGAGTGTCTGGCCGTCGATGGTGAAGCAGAAGGGGCATCCGGCCTCATCCATTCGCGCGTAGCGTTTGCCGATGCTTTGTTTGGCGTCGGTCTCGATGAAGCCCGCGTGGCCGTAGCGCTTCGCAAGGTCCGCGTGCAGGCGTTCGGCGATGTCGGGCATGCCGTCCTTGTTAACAAGCGGGAACACGGCCGCCTTGATCGGCGCGAGTCGCGGATGAATCTTAAGAAACTCCGGCGATGGGCGCGACTCATCGCGCGTGTAGGCCTCGCAGAGGATGGCCAGCGCGCCGCGATCGAGGCCGGCGGCCGGTTCGATGCAGTGGGGAATATAACGTTCACCTTTGCGCGAGCCGTTGGGCAGGAGTTCGCCGCGATCGGTGTCGAAGTAATCGAGTTTCGCGCCGCTGGCGTTCTGGTGCTGTGTGAGGTCATAGCACCCGCGATGGGCGACGCCTTCGAGTTCGCCGAATCCAGGGGCCGTGAAGGGAAAGCGATATTCGACATCGCATGTGCCAGTGGAATAGTGCGAGAGTTCGTCCTTGGCGTGTTCGCGGAGTTGGAGATTGTCGGACGACAGCCCGAGGCTGCGCCACCATTCCATGCGGAAATCCCGCCAGAACTCGTACCACGACTGCGAATCATCGGGATGGCAGAAGAACTCGAGTTCGGCCTGTTCAAACTCGCGCGAGCGATAGGTAAAGTTGCGGGGAGTCACTTCGTTGCGGAATGACTTGCCGGTGTTGCCAATGCCAAAGGGCATCTTGACGCGCGTGGTATCCACGACGTTCTTGAACTGGACGAAAATGCCTTGGGCAGTTTCGGGGCGGAGATAGGCCGCGTCCTCCTCGGTTCCAGTTGCACCCACGATCGTCTTGAACATCAGGTTGAACTGGCGAGGCTCTGTAAGTCCGCCCTTCTCCTCGCAGTTCGGACATGGACAAGCCAATCGCCCTGCTTCGTTGAGGTGCGTGAAGGAATCATGCCTAAACTGGACTTCCTCTTGTTGGTTAGCTGCAATCAATTTATCAATCTTTTTGTGATGCTTCTGTCGGATCTGCTCGTGCGAAGCGACATCGCAGAAGAGCCAAGTTGAGCGCTTGTCAGGCACAAATGGATTAATATCCAGTTGCACCACATTCAGATGGTCTGCGCGAAAGCGAGCTTTGCAGTGTCGGCAGTCCACCATCGGATCATTAAAACCACCAACATGCCCGCTCGCCTCCCACACCTTCGGGTGTTGGATGATGCAGGTCTCGACGGGGACGCAGCGGACCCTTTCGCCGTTTGGTCCTTTGCGGCCCCAGCACGGGTTCATGATCATGTCCTGCCACCAGGCGTCGCGGAGGTTCTTCTTGAGTTGTGAGCCGAGGGGGCCGTAGTCCCAAAAGCCGTTGATCCCGCCGTAGATTTCGGAGGCCTGGTAGATGAAGCCTCTGCGTTTGCAGAGGGCCATGAGGGCGTCCATTGACTTGACCGATTCAGACATCGCTTGGCCTCCGCCGTTGTGACCGCACCCGGCCGTGACTGGCACGGGCGGGAACCCCGCCGCCCATCCGTCTCACGGCGTGTTGCGTCCGGCCCCGACTATAGGAATCCGCCCGCTCGGACCGCAGGCACGGCGAACAACGGCCACGGGCGGCCGACTGCGTCATTCGTCGTCAAATCTTCGCGCCGCGAGCCGCGTCGGGCGGACTGTTTCCGGGAAGAGTGAACCGCTGCCGACAGGTCGCCCACATGTTGCTCACGGCCGTTGGGCCGAGATCGAGGATTGGGCTTACGCGTGCTTTCGTGGCTATGACGGCTTCGTTTTGCCGATTGCAGGCTGAAAAACGGGCGACCGAGGCGCAGGCGGTTGCGTAGCGACTCTCATCGTTCTTGACGTGTCCTATTCAGTTGAGATCGATTCTGATTGGGATTGCCCGATAACAATGGGTGAAATTCCCTATGGCATTCTTCGCGCTACCTTTGCTATCTTCCCCGCTTACAGAAATGCCCTGTGCGTGGACCGGGGCCTTGAGAGCGAAGTTTCACTGATCCCTCCTCTCTCCTCCAGCCGGTCCGTGCCCCGCGTTGGCGTGCGGATCGGCTTTTTTGACGGGTGAATGGGTGGCTCGCCACTCCGTGGCGGGACTTTGCCCCGAATGCGTGGCCTTGGCTGCTGCCCATCGAGTACACGAGGCCGGCACATCACGTCCTTGAACTGAAGACGAGCGCCGACCGCTCGCGGAGCGAGCGGTCCACCCGGACACTCCAGATTTGCCTCTTCGCAGGCAAACACATCCGATTTCCGATACCATGGGCCGCAGTTCCACGGGAGGCTCACGATGCGCATCCACATCGCGGCGTTGGTCATTACGGCCGTAGCCGCACAGGCTCAGACGGTTCGCTTTCTCGTCCCCGACACGCACGGGCCTGCGCCGAACGCGCCGTTGACGATCAGCCTTGAAGCGGATCGTGCGCCCGCCCCGTGGCCACAGGATCGGTGCGAGTGGCTGTTTGTCAAGGGAAGCGGGCGGATCGCCAATCGTCACGATGTTGTGCCGGATCAGCCCGCCAGCGAGGCCGTCACCATCACGGCCTCGGCCAACGGCGTGACGCTTGTGGGTCTTGAGCTCCGGCCGGTGATCGAGTCGATCCCGCGAGAGACTCTGATGAAGAGCCTTCCGGGACTCGTAGCCGATGTCCCCCCCCTGCCGAATCGCGAGGTCATTCGTGTTCGCCGGCGTGAGTCGCTCTCCACGCACCTGCGCGTCGAGCCGAACGGCGGGCACTCACCAGTCGCGACGCAAAAGAACGGCCTGAACGTCGAGATGCGAGCCATGTTCGATCCGACGATGGCCACGCCCGGCAGCGACCTGCCCGTTCGCGTCTATGCGGATGGTTCGGGCGCATCGGGGATCAGGATTCACGCGGAATGTCTCGATGGCGGCGCGGCAACGATCGTCATCGCCGACGGCGCGGGCATCGCCTATCTCCCCATCACGCACACCGGGCGTTGGCGCATTCAGGCCCACACGGCCAGGCCCGCGCCGCCCGGCTCGGACTTTGACATCACGCTGTATTCATCGACGATGACCTTTGAAGTGACCAAGGAGGCCGTGCGATGAAGCGAGCAGCCGCATTCCTGGCCGTCGTCATGGCTGCCCATGTGCATGCGCAGTCGTGGTCTCCCGTGGGTCCCGCGCCGATCTCGTGGTTTGGTGGAAGCAGCGGCAGACTGTCCGCGACGGTTGCGAGCCACAGCGATCCGAACCTGTACTATGTCGCGGGCGCGGACGGCGGCGTCTGGCGCACGCGCGATGGCGGGGTCACATGGACCGCGCTGACCGATCACCTGCCGGCCTCAGCCATGGGCGCCCTGGCGCTCGATCCGCACAACCACGACATCGTCTATGCCGGTACGGGTGAGGCGAACTTCGCGAATCACTCGCGATATGGCCTGGGCCTGTTCAAGTCCACCGATGGCGGCGACACCTGGACCCAGCACGCAGAGCAGACCTTCGCCGGTCGCTGCTTCTCCAAGATCGTCATCAACACGCAGGACACGAACATTCTTTACGCGGGCATCACGCGCGCCGGCGGCTTTCCCGAGATGGCCGCGGCGAAACTGCATCCACAGCGCGAAGGCCCCCTCGGCGTGTTTCGTTCCAGCGATGGCGGGCAGACATGGCAGCACCTGACCAACGGCCTCCCGCCCGTGACGTGTACCGATCTGGCGATCGATCCGCAGAACCCAACCGTGGTGTACGCCGCGATCGGGCACATCTTCGGCTCGAACGACAATGGCGTGTACAAGACCACCGACGGCGGCAACTCGTGGTCGCGTCTGGCGGGCGGGCTGCCGACGACGAATGTGGGGCGGATCTCGATCGCGATCTCCGCGTCGAACCCCGCGCGGCTGTACACGATGGTCTCGCGCGTGTCCAACTCGACGGGCGGCAACGCGACCGTTCTTGGCGGCTGGCGCACGGACAACGCGGGCGCGACGTGGAGCACCATTCCCCTGCCATCGATTCAATCGTCGTATGGCTGGTATCTCTCGTGCGTCGGCGTGCATCCGACGAACCCCGACATCGCGGTTTTCGGCGGCCTGAACGCCGTGCGAACGACCAACGGTGGTTCGACGTTTCAGACGATCACGCCGCCGCATGTGGATCTGCACGCGTGGGCGTGGGATGCCGCGGGGCGATTGCTCGCGGGCGATGACGGCGGGATTCATCGCACGTCGGACCTGGGCAGCAACTGGGAGTCATTGAACACGAACATCTCGACCGTGCAGTTCTACGCGGGACTTTCGACACATCCGACGAATCCCGACATCATCTTCGGCGGCACGCAGGACAACGGCACGAACCGCAAGAACGACTCTTCGACGCTGTGGACGACCGTGCTCGGCGGCGATGGCGGCTGGACGCAGATCAATCAGTCTTCGCCCAACATCGTCTTCGCCGAGTCGCAGGGCACGGGGAATCTGTCGCGCTCGACCAACGGCGGCGCGACGTTCAACTCGTCGCGCACGGGGATCAACACGGGTGATCGCAACTGCTTCCTCCCGCCGTATCTCATCGTGCCGCAGAATCCGCAGACGATGCTCTACGCCACGCATCGCATCTATCGCTCGACCAACGGCGGCACGAGTTGGACGGCGATCTCCGGCGACCTCACGGGCGGCACGGGCGCTGTGCGCACGCTCGCGCTGGCGCCATCGAATCCGCAGGTGGTCTACGCCGCGACCAACGACGGGCGAGTGCTTGTGTCCACCGACGGCGGCGCGAACTTCACCATCATCCGCACCGGGCATCCCGGGTGGCCCCGCGTCACGCGGGAGATCACGGTGGATCCGCTTGATCCGATGACGGCGTATCTGGCCGTGGCGGCCTTTGGCGGGTCGAAAGTCCTTCGCACGCGCAACGCGGGTCAGACGTGGGAGGACATCACGGGAGACTTGCCCGATGAACCGGTCAACGTCGTGGCGATCGATGTTCGCGGCCAACGCCCGATTCTGTATGCCGGCTCGGACACGACGGTGTACACATCGCTTGATGATGGGCGTCACTGGACGCGCTACGGCGGGAATGGCTCTGGAAGGCTGCCTGTCGCGGCCGTGATTGACATGATCCTTGAGCCGTCGCGCAACCGTCTGGTCATCGGCACGCAGGGGCGCGGGGCGTGGACGATCGACACACCCGCGTGCTATGCGGATTGCGACATGTCCACGGGGCCGGGCGTGCTGGACATTTTTGACTTCCTGTGCTTCTCGAATCGCTTCGCCAATGGCGATCCCGGCGCGTGCAACTGCGACATCTCGACCGGCTTTGAGGTCTGCGACATCTTTGATTTCCTGTGCTTTTCCAACGCGTTCGCGGCCGAGTGCGAATAGCACTTTCCTCGGAGTCCCCGCGCGGGTGGCGCTCGAACTCGCGATTCGAGGTGGATAGTCTTGTGGAGTCATGCTGACCGGGTCGGCGCTGTGCCGACTCGCCAAACGCCGAACACCGGAACCATACCCATGGCATTTGATCCCGTCGCGTACATGAGGCTTGTCACGGCCGCCGGCATCGGTCACGATGTGGGCACAGGCCAATACAAAGGCGACTACTACATCTGTGGAGGCTCGAGCACGCCGCACATCCACGTCGCCAAGGCCGGCGACTTCGTTGGCTTCAAGAAGAAGCGCGGCGCGATGACCACGCTCGTGAAGGATTACATGTACAAACGATCGAGCATCGAGGAGTCCATCAACGACGTGAAGGATTCGACGACACCCAATGACCAGCACGTCACGAACGCGCTGCGCATCCTGGGACGCATGGAGAAGGAAGCGCGGGAGTAGGGGCTGGGGGCTTGCGGCTCGTCCATTCGTGTGGCCCGACTTGATCCGGCGTTCGCCGCTGCGCTCGTCATCACCACAGCGAATTTGACCGCGAGTGCCTTCGCCCGCGGGGCGCACGATCGTTGCCGGAGGCTTCAGCCTCCGGTCGCGCGGCCATTTTCGTGCTATCGTTCCCGCCTCACATGCACCCAAAGATCATCCACGACGCCGCTGGCCAGCGTCATCGCCCCGCCCGCAGGTGTGTAGACCAGCGAAGACACACGTTCGAGCAGCATCGCGAGTTGCTCCCCCGAAACGCCACGACCCTCAATCAATCCCGGTGCATCGCTGCGAAACGACAACCCGGCCTCCGCCAGCGCGGGACCAACCGTGTCAATCACCGCCCCGGCCGTCTCAGGGCGAAGATTGAGGTGAATGGAAACGGTGAAGGTGCTCATGGCGATGACTATACGCGCTGCTCAATCGCTGTTCGGCCATGTGACCGCGCCGGTCCATGTCGTTGGCAGTCCCGTGACGTCCGAGGTTGTGTTCCGGGTCGGATCGCTTTCGCCAGAGCCTCGCACCCACACCCACGCTTCCTCGGAGTCGCCCAGCCGCGACCGATCCACTCGCCACGATGGCCACCACGCGCTGGCCAGCGCGAGTTCAACAAAGTCGGCCGTTGCCTCGTCGATGCCATCGCTGCACCATCCGCGGTACTTCTCCCCCGTGAAGTGCGCGAGCATGTGTGCCATGGCCGCCTCGCAATCGAAACTGTGATCGGCGACGCGCATGGAGAACGCCGGAATCGCAAGTCCTTCCATGCTGTGCTGGTGGCAGGCGTGGCCGCCGGTCTGGCTGATGAATCGAACGCCCGTCGAGGCTCCGATGATCAGCACCGGAACCGGCCACTCGAACAGCCGGATCAAGACTTCATGCGCGGGATCAGCGCTTCTACTGTCCATTGTGTTGACCGTTTCGCCCCTGTTCGCCGAAGTCGAGCGACACGACCAGGAATGAATCAAGGATCGTCATGGGAGACTCGCGATCTGGATCATCCGACTCCAGAAACAGGAGAAACGTCCGGTCATTTGCCTTGGGAGGCAGCGCCAGAAACTCGGGGTGGTTCACGCGGAACGACCGCCCATCCGCCAGCCGAAGCGTGAACGGCTTGAAGGGTTCAGATCGCTGTGCCTCTCGCAGTCGTTCGATGGTCATGGATTGCCTTCCTTCTGGGTGCTTCGAACTACGAAGCGACATGACGTCAATCGCACATCAAATCCTGAGGTTGTCAGCATCGCTGGCCGGTCGCGATTGAGCCACGCAACAGGTAAAGAAAGCGGTGTCTGTCAGCATCTGAAACATCGAATATCGTGCCCTTTCGTTCGCCTTTGTGCAGCAAGTCGCAAAACTCTGGCGGAACACGGACCTCAGCCACAAGACTCGCATCGCGTTGAATGTGCAGGCCGTGAGCATCCTGATGCACGAACCTCGGCTCCGAGCGAACGATCTGAATGATGCACTTCGCCGAGCCTTTCGACGGTGACGCGACGACATGGCCGGGCTGCATGTGAAGAACGAAGCGTTCCACTTCGTCCATTCGCCACGGCGGGAAGTCTCGGTCGTGACGCAAGCAGATCTGCTCGAGTTCTTCGCGGGTCTTAGCCTTTGGAATGTCACGACTGCTTGGAGTGCTGGATCCGGCAGCGACGAAACCTCCATCCTTAAAGCGCTTGTAAGCGCACGCACCTTCACCAGCCCGTACAACCCACCAAGTTGCGGCGTTGAGGGCTTCGTCGGTGTCGCGTCGGTCTGAGGTCATCACAAGTTCCCCCGCCGTTCCTGCTCGATCTCCAGCGCTTCGAACAGCGCCTTGAAGTTCCCCTTCCCGAAACTCTGGCTTCCGCGGCGGCAGATGATTTCGAAGAAGAGCGTGGGGCGGTCTTGCAGGGGTTTGGTGAACAACTGCAAGAGGTAGCCTTCATCATCCGCGTCCACCAGGATGCCCAGGTCGCGGACGCGCTGGTGATCTTCCTTCACCGTGTCGTGGCCGTGCTCTTTGAGAACCTTGTTCACGCGGTCCCAGACGATTTCGTAGTACGTGTCGGGCAGGCTGAGGAAGTCCACGCCGCGACGGCGGAGTTCGGCCACGCTGGCGAGTTCATCATCGGTGCGCAGCGCCAGGTGTTGCACGCCCGGCGACATGTTGTGCCATTCGAGGTATTCCTGAATCTGGCTCTTCTTCTTTCCCTCGGCCGGCTCGTTGATCGGCATCTTGATGAGGTGATTCCCGCTGGCCATCACCTTGCTCATCAGCGCGGAATACTCGGTCGAGATGTCCTTGTCGTCGAAGTGCTTGAACATCTTGAACTCAAGGACGTTCTCATACCACGCGACCCACTTGTTCATCCCGCCGAGTTCGACGTTGCCCACGAGATGATCGACATACTTCAGCCCGCAGGGGTGCTTCTTGTTGTGGTCATTGAGGGCGATGCCGGAGGTCTTGCGGAAGTTCGGCTTGAACAGCCCCCCCTGCTTGACCTTCGTCAGGTCATACGCACCCGAGCGAGAGACAAAAGTGTGGTTGACACGGCCGTAGGTCTTGATCCCCGCCATCGTCACCGTGCCGTGGTCATCTTTGAAGACGCGCGGCTCATAGGCGACTTCCGCGCCGTTCTTCACGGCCCGCTCGAACGCGAGTTCCGCATCGAACACGGTAAACGCGACATCTTTCACGCCGTCGCCGTACAGGCGAACTTCTTCCTGCGCCGGATGTTCCGCGTGCAGTCCGGTGGTGAGGATAAAGCGGATGTTGCCCTGCGTGAGCAGATAGTGTGCCGCATCGCGCACGCCCGTGGTCAAGTCGGCGACCTGCTCGATCTGGAACCCGAAGGTGTGGGCATAGAAATATGCGGCCTGCTTGGCGTTGCCGACATAGAACTGCACGTGATCGACATCGATCAATTGCAGCGGATCGGTGCGTCCGGCGTCGGTGGCATGGGGACGAGTCGCAGCGGTTGTCATGGCTCAACCTCCGGCAGTGGGAGTGGGGGAGTCGTTCAGGTTCAGCGCCCGGGGCGGATCGCACCCTCGGGCAACACCCCCAAGTATATGAACTCCGACTCGGCGACTCCCGTCTCCTCGGGACGGGCGGGAGGGAAACGGCCGCCTGAAGTCCTATAAGTGGGACGCCGGAGCCACTCTTGACCCCACCGATGCCTGTTCTACTATTCATCCGGATCAACGGATGAATGCTCCGCAGGCCACAGCCTCGATCACCGACCTCCTCGCCTCGCTGGCCGAGCCGGTTCGCCTGCGCATGCTGCGAATCCTCGAACGCGAGGAACTCTCCGTCGGCGAAGTCGCCAACGTCATCCAACTCCCGCAGTCCACCGTCAGTCGTCACCTGAAAATTCTCGCCGATGCCGGCTGGCTCATCCGGCGTTCGGAAGGCACGGCCACGCTGTATCGCCTGATGCTCGATGACCTCTCAGCCCTAGCCCGCGGCGTGTGGGTTCCGCTTCGCGAGCCGCTGGCCTCAGCCCCCGATGCTGCTGAAGATCTGCACCGGCTCCGTGCGGTGCTTGCGGAGCGCCGCACGGATAGTCAGGCGTACTTCGGGCGTGTCGCGGGGCAGTGGGATTCGGTTCGCGGCGAACTCTTCGGTCGCGACTTTACCTCGCGGGCGCTGCTGGGCTTGCTGCCATCGAATTGGGTGGTGGCGGATTTGGGCTGCGGCACGGGCAACGTCGCCGAGGCGCTGGCCCCCGTCGTGCAGCGGGTCATCGCCGTCGATGCGTCCGCCCCGATGCTGCACGCGGCCAGGCAGCGACTCGAAGGGCATCACAACGTCGAGTTCGTCGAAGCAGCCATCGA
>CAZTPJ010000093.1:0-3013 GCA_964614515.1 uncultured Phycisphaeraceae bacterium
GGCTGGAAGAAGCGGGACTTCACGCAGAACGTCTCGGTGAAGTACCCCGGCTCGCTCCACCCGCTGCGAACCTTGGCGTTGAACTCGCGGACGAGTTTCCTCGCGTCACTCAGCACATCCTCCGCGTCAGCCTGAACATAGCAGCGCGCAAGCGTCGCGGCGTAGGCGTTGTGATCGTTCGAGAGGACGCGATACCCCGCGCCTTTGAGCGCGTGCCCGACACGCGAAGTTCCCGAGAACAGGTCAATGACACTGTGCGCATCCGACGCCCGCCGCACCGCTTCAAGGATGACGGGAATCAGCGTCCGTTTGGAACCGATGTACTTGATCAAGGGGTGCTTCCCTGTTCTCGCGGTGTTTGTCCCACGACCGCGAGTTATCCCGCGCTTACGCGAGGACCATAGACTCTACCCGCGATGATGGCTGATGAACGACCTTCAATGGTGGCGTGGCTCGAGCCGGAACAGGTGGATCTGGTTCGCGAGGTGGCGCGCGAGGCGGGCGTTGAGATCATCGCGGCGGGGACACCGGCGAAGGGCCAGGCCGTGGCGGGGGCTTTGGAAGCCGAGAGCGTCGATGATCTTCGCAAGGTTCTGCTGACGACGACATCGCGTCTGGTGCTCATCGCGTCGCCGGGCGATTTTGGACGTACGATCGAAGATGCGGCCGCGGTATCGAGCGCGGGGCTGCGCGGTGTGCATGTCGTGTCACTGGCGCCGATCCCCGCAGGGGCGATCGCGGCCTCGTCGGGCGGGTGGCTTGATGGAAGTCCACGGCCGCTCAACATCATCCGCTTTGTGCCGCTGGCGACGCTGCCTGGTTCGATTCGGGGGGGGGCGGATGTGCTTGAGTCGTTCGGCGCGATTCGCTGCGCGACGATCGAGGTGTTGTCCAAGGCGAATGAATCGCCGCTCGGTGCTGGGCTGTTGGCCGCGATGGAGTTCGCGCATCGACTCCTCGGCGAACCTGAGGCGGTGCTGGCGACGCTGGTCGCGGGGGGGGGGACTCGCGAAGGCGCGGTGCGCGATGACTTGCGCATCGCCGGCGGACATGTGCTGGCCACGCTGCGCTATGGCGATGGACGCAGCGCGAACGTACTCGTCAGCGATCAAGCCGGGCGCTGGAACCGCACGGCCACGATCCTCGGCCCCGGCGGTCGCCTGCGAATCTTTGATGATGGCTTTGAATGGATCGGCGCCGAAGGCGAGAAAGTCGATGAATCACGTCGACGACGGCGCGGGGAAGAGCCGCCGACGCCCTTCGCGGTCGCGGCCATTGCGGAGCAGGTCCGCGCGATCGTCGAAGGCGACAGCGGGGCCGCGCCGCGCGGCGATTTGATGGCCGCGCTGGCCATGGCACAGGCCGGCCTGCTCAGCACGCGGACGGGTCAGGCCGAGTCGCCCGCGACGATTCGGCGAATGGCGAAGATCGGGTGAACGCATCGACTCTTCGATACACGCAAACAGCACCATCGCCAGTCGCAGTTTCCCAACACAGGTGAATCGGGAACAAGGCAACCGCCAAGCCCATCGGATCCGGTGGGGTGGACGTCTCGCCCGCCTTTCGGCGCGGTCAACACACAAACATTCACAGACTCACACAGCACATCGACGCGCAACCCGCCTTACCACGCCCTACGCCCGCACCAGCCCCTTGCTCAAGATCACGCTCCGATAGTTCGTATACGGCCACTGCCAGAACTCGATGAAGCGAAACCCGCGCCGCTCGTAGAACTGCCGCAGTCGCGTGTCCGGCTCCGCCATGCTCAGGCCGAGTTCCACCGAGCCGCACTCCAGCGCACGCCGCTCCACCTTGTCGAGCAACATGCCGCCGATGCCATGCCCCTGCAACCCCGGCTCCACGCCGAACTGTGAGAAGTAGTCCACATCGCGACGACGAAAAAACGATGGCCCCTGCGCGTCCTCGATCTCGTGAAACAAAATCACGCCGACAATCCGCTCACGCGCCCCCGCATCTTCCGCCGGAGGCAACGCCGCCAGCGCCTCATGCCGTGCATCCATCACGGCTACATAGCACTCGCCCGACATGCAGCGCTGCCGCGTGATTTCCACACTCTGCCGCCCGGCCAGCGGCGACAAACCCATTGCCACCTGGCCCGCGTACGCGCGGTGCAGCATGGCCGTCACATCCACAAGTGAATCCGTCGGCAACAGCAGTCGCACGGTCGCGCTCGAAATCGAAAGTTCTGTTCCCACCGTCTGGTTCATGAAGGGAGAAGCATAGACGTGTTTCCGCGTTCACGCAGCGTCGCCACCGCAAAAATCCACGCGCCGCCGCGCATCGCGTGTCGCATATTCATACATCATCTGCATATTCATCCCCTCACGCATGTTGTTTCCGCAGACGCGCCGGCGGGATGCCCAGTTGGTCCCGATACTTCGCCACCGTCCGCCGTGCGATCTCGATTCCGCGCCCGTTGAGCGCCTTGACCAGCGCCTCATCGCTGAGCGGCCGTGCCCGATCCTCACTCTCGATCAGTTCCTTCAGCGCCGCCCGCACCGCGTCGTAACTCACTTCTTCGCCCGATTCCGTCGCCAGGCCACCGGTAAAGAAACCCCGCAGCGGAAACGTCCCACGCGGCGTCTGCACATACTTGTCCGCCACCGCACGCGACACCGTCGCCACATGCACGCCCAGTTGCTCCGCAACCAGCGTCATCGGCAACGGCCGCAGCGCCTGCGGCCCCTCGTCGAAGAACTCCCGCTGCGCCTCCAGGATCACGTTGATCACCCGCAGCAGTGTGTGGCGACGTTGCTCCAGGGCATCGATCAGCCACTTCGCGTTCGACACGTTCGTGCGGATGAAGTCGCGATCGCGCTTCGCCACCGAGCGATCCCCCGTCATCATTGCATACTCGCGGTTCACCTGAAGGTTCATGTGCCGCGTGTCATTGAGATACGCGAAGTACCGATCATGGTCCCGGTCATACTCGATGATCGCGTCCGGCACAATCGCCGGCGATGCCCGCTCCACAAGCCCACGCGCCGGCGCA
>CAZTPJ010000093.1:3023-12328 GCA_964614515.1 uncultured Phycisphaeraceae bacterium
CAGCGACCGAAGTTCCGAAACACCACGGCGAATCTCATCGCTCGTCAGGCCCGTCGCCGCCGTGATCCGCGGCCAGCGATTGCGCATCAGATCGTCAAGATGATCCTCAACCAGCCACCGCGCGATCTGCAGATCATCTGGAATTGGCTCGCCCGCGCGGCGTTCCTTCGCGGCAATCTGAAGCAGCAGACACTCCCGCGCATCGCGCGCCCCGATCCCCGAAGGCTCAAGCACCCGCTGAACCTCCGCCAGCGCCGCCTCCATCACCTCCAACGTCGGCTTCTCCCCCCCCGGCCAGCGATCCACGATCGTCTCCAGCGGCGTGCGCAGATATCCATCTTCATCGAGAAACGCGATGATCTGCTCGCCAGGCTCGCGAAGGTCGTCGCGCATCTCCGACATGCGCCACTGCGAAAGCAACTGGTCATGCAGCGACTCGCCCCGCGCCACAGTCCCCGCCATCGCCTCCGCTTTCCCATCGCGACCATCCTCGCGCCGGATCCGCGGCGAATACTCCACATCCCGACGCACATCATCCAGCGACGGCGTCGCGTATTCGTTCTCCACGGCCTCGGGTGAATCCGACTCAAACGTGTCAAGCCGCGCGAAATCCGCCGAACCATCCGCCGACACATCCGTCGGACGCTCGAACTCCCGCGCGTCCGATTCAACCTCTCGCCGCTGCTCGGCCAGTTCCCGCGCGTCCGATTTCGGCTCCGAAAGTTCCAGCGCGACGTTGCTCTCGAGTTCCTGCTCGATGCGCTCCTGCAACTCCGCAAGCGGCATCTGCAGAATCTCCATCGACTGGATCATCCGCGGCGCCAGCTTCATCTGCTGGCCAAGTCGCATGTGCTGGGACGTCTCGAAACGCATGGCCGTCTATTCCATTCTCTGACGGCCGGCGATCGCGTCCGCGAGGACCGCCTTGTTGGCGTATTCGAGTTGTCCACCCGCAGGCAGCCCGCGCGCCAGGCGCGTCACGCTCGCCCCGCGCGCCTTGAGTTCCTGCGCCAGATACAGCGCCGTCCCATCGCCCTCGAGCGTCGGGTTCAATCCGAGAATGACCTCCACGGCCCCCGCCCTGCGCATCGCTTCAACCCGCTCAAGCAATGCCGCGATCGTCAGGTCGCCCGGCCCGATGCCCTCGAGCGGGCTCAGCCGCCCCATCAGAACGTGATACACGCCTTTGTGCATCCCCGTCTGCTCCAGCGCGACCACATCCTTCGCCTGCTCCACGACCATGATCAGCCGCTGGTCGCGATCCGCCCCCGCGCAGATCGGACACGGATCGTCATCGCACAGGTTGAAGCATCGCGAACACGATCGCACCGCTCGCTTCACATCGCTCAGGGCTTTCGCAAGTCGCAGGGCTGACTCCTCATCATTCTTCAGCACATGAAACGCCAGACGCTCCGCCGATCGACGCCCGATCCCCGGCAAACGGGCGAACTCCTCGATCAACCGATCCATAGGCTCGGGGTAGGCCGGTTTGCGCGGCGTCTGCCCCTTGGATCCAGGCTCCGAACGATCGGCACGCGACTTGCTCATTCGGGAATCCTACACACGCCCTAGCATCCGTCGGCATGTCTTGCCCGCCCTTCAAAACCCGGCACGCCATCCTGGTCGTGGTTCTGACGTTGGCCGTGGCCGTGGGATTCTGGCAAGTCGCCATATATCCCCACGTCTCCCCCAGGCGCTTTCACATCGTCGAAGCGGGCCAGATCTATCGCAGCGCAGACCCCACGCCCGCCACGCTTCGACTCATGCACCGTCGTCATGGCATCCGCACTGTCCTCGACCTCGGCACATTTCCGCGCGGGTCGATTGATGAACTTCGCCAGCAGCGCACGGCCGAAGCCCTGGGCATCACGCGCTTCCGCTTCGATCTCGAAGGCGACAGCACCGGGAACCCAAACGCCTACGTCGAAGCGCTGCGAATCATGGCCGACCCGGCCAACCATCCCGTGCTGGTTCATTGCGGCGCGGGCACGGAACGAACGGGCATGGCCGTGTTCCTGTATCGCACCATCGTGCAGGGGCGCGATTCACCCAGCGCGATGAAAGAGGCGATGGCGATCGGGCACGACCCAAAGCGTAACCCGTGGTTGTTCATCATGCTGCTCGAATGGCGCGACAAGATCGAACAGGCGTTTCGCGACGGCGGAAGCATTCCCGGCGTCGAGCCGCTGCACATCGAAACTGTCTCAACTCGCGCGCCATAAGCGCCGGCCTCACACCCGACGCAGCGCCACACGCAGCCTCCGCCGCGCCGGCGACTCACCATCGATGAATTCTTCGATCTCGCGAATCGGCGCAAGGCCCTGCGATGTCGCCAGACTCTCAAGTTCCCCGCGGGAAATCGGATATGGCGGCCCTTGCCCCGCATCCAACGCTTCATCTTCGCCGCGACCGCGACAGATCACGAGCAGCGCGCCGTGCGGGCGCATCAGCGACGCAATCCCCACCAGCGCCGGCTCGCGCAGCGCGACCGGCAGCGACTGCAACGTATACGCCTCGACCACCAGATCAAAACGCGATCGCAGTCGCGTCGGCGGTGACAACGCATCCCCGACAACAAACCGCTCCGCGCACGATGGATGACGACTCCGCGCCCACTCGATCGCCGCGCTCGAGACATCAAACCCAACCACGTCGTACCCGCGACCTTCAATCTCCGCCACGTCATCGCCGAGTCCGCAACCCACCACGGCCACGCGACCGCCCGGCCTCACCAGCCCCGGCGCTTCGTGATTCAGCCACCACACCAGCGGGGCATTGGCGCCATCGCGATGCCACGGCACGCGCGAAGCATCACCCCCCGCCCCGCGGTACACAGACTCGAACGAATCGACGATCTCGCCATCAAGCGCTGGATGCGAAACATCAACCCGCACCGGCGCCGACAGGCCCGAATTCACACCCCGCGGCATAGATCCTCCTTTCGTTCCCGATCGGGACACGAAAACCCGGCCGCCGCGAAGACCCAACGCCCCAGCCCAGACACCGGCCAGCGCGAAAGTCCCGTGAGACACATTGTAGCAACTTCGGCCCAGGAAATCCGAAAATCCCACATTCGAACCCAGGGTTCCATAACCACGCGAAATGCGCCAAAACGGGCCTGCAAACAAGCAGCCCGACCGTCAGGGAGGGCTTCGCGGCGGCAGTATGCCTCAGACTTGCAGGTGATCGCAGCGTCGCGCTGCGCGTGAGAACAACGGCCCGCCCACCCTGACAACCAGGCTTCTCACCGCCCCTCAATCGTCAGAGGCACCGTCCCATACATCTCCCGCGTGATGGCCGGTTGGTGGATGCTCACGCGGTCGTCGGCGTCGGCCAGGCCGCGGTCCTTCATGATGCGGCGAAGGTTTGCCGGCAGCGCGAACTCGACATCCTCATCGAAAACCTCGCGCATCTCGAGCGTCGCGCCGAATCGCTCAACCAGCGCGCGGCACACGCCCGCGACTAGGTCTTCCGGCGCGGACGCCCCGGCCGTGAGCAGCACCGTGCAGTCGCCCCCCCCCGCGAACCAATCATCGCGCAGGCCCGAGGCGTCATCGATCAGCCGCGCGGGCGTCCCCGCGTTCTCGGCGATCTCCGTCAGGCGCACCGAGTTCGACGAGTTGACCGACCCCACCACGATCACCAGATCCGCCTCGGGCGCGAGTTGACGCACCGCGTGCTGACGATTCGTCGTCGCGTAACAGATGTCATCGCTCGGCGGCGCCTTGATGTTCGGAAACGCCGCACGCAAGGCCGCGATCACCACGCCCGCATCATCCGTCGACAGCGTCGTCTGCGTGAGATACACCAGCCGATCCGGATCGCGAATCGTCAATCCCCCGATGTCCGCCGGCGTCTCGACAACCTGAATCGCCTCCGGCGCTTCGCCCGATGTCCCGATCACCTCCTGATGATTGCGATGCCCGATCAGCAGAATCTGATACCCCTGCCTCGCATAACGCACGGCCTCGGAATGCACCTTCGTCACCAGCGGGCATGTCGCGTCGATCGCCACCAGCCCGCGCTCGATCGCGCGCTTGCGAACGCTCGGCGGAATCCCATGCGCACTGAACACGATCGTCGAACCCGGCGGCGGCGCTTCCACGGACTCGACAAACTCCACCCCGCGATCACGAAAGCGACCCACCACATGCTTGTTATGCACGATCTCGTGATACACATAGATCGGACGATCGGGGAACAAGTCCAGCGTGCGATTGACAACCTCCACGGCCATCTGCACGCCGGCACAGAATCCCCGCGGACTCACGAGCAGAATCTTCACGCCCGCCCCCAGGCCAACCGCAAACTCCGTTGGATCCGGTGGGGCGGGCGCTTCGCCCGCCTCCCGTGCGCGTCCGACGCGCGATGAATCATCCCGGCACCGAAGCGGCGGGCAATCTTGCGGTTGCTTTGCGCCCACCGTTCCCGGATCCCGTGTGCCGCCGGTCCAACCATGCGCGATCCTAGGCCCTTGCGCCGCCATGGTTTGCACTCACGCATCGCCAGATTCCCTTCGTGAACAAACTGTTAAGTCGTGCCGTCGCCCACGACCAGCATCGCAAACCGCCCCGCGACTTGCTATCGTTCGCCCGCAGGGAGTTCGCGGGTCGTGGTGGTCCGCGGCAGTCAGGGAGACTCACGCATGAGGCCGATGTTTCGCGCCGGTTCCAGCCGTTCGCCCGTGGCCATCCCACGTCGCGCCTTTACCCTCATCGAACTGCTCGTCGTCGTCGCCATCATCGCGCTGCTCATCAGCATCCTTCTGCCCTCCATCGGCAAGGCGCGCGACATCGCGCGGCAGACCGTCTGCGCCAACAACCTCCGACAGATCGCCACCGCCATCTACGCCTACGCCAACGAAAACAAAGAAATCATCGTCGGCGGACCCACCACCAGCGGAACCGACGCCCTCGCCGGACGCTTCAATGGCATCGCCACGCAGGTGTGGGACTTCTACGGCCCGCTGGCGCACTTCATGGGCTTCGTCGGTCCCGGCGATGGCGAGTCGCCGCAGAACATGACCGAGGGCCTTCGCGCTGCACGCTTCAACTGGTATCGCGAGTCGCTCGCCCCGTTCAAGTGCCCGTCAAACAACGTCACGTCCGAGCCTTTCGGCGCATCCTCGCCGTGGACCACCGGCACGATGATCGCCTACAACATGTCCACGCAGTTTACTTCGACAACCGATGCGCCCCCGCGCGGCACAGGCTCCGGCTATCCACAGGATCGACGCAACTATCGCCCATACCTGCACATGGTCGGCACGACCTCCATGAAAGTCGCCGTCTTTGAGGGCCACCGCTACGCCTCGCTCAACGACAAGCCCGACTATGACCCGCGCATCAACGCGAACTACGGCGGCGCCTTCGCCGGCGTCGGCGCGTGGTGGATCTCCTCGAAGGAACTCAATCGCGCCGCCGCACCGGGCGAAAGCGGAAACAACCTCTACAACGCACGCCCCGACATCTTCAACGATGCACGACGTTGGGCCTTCCGCCACGGCTATCGCGCCGGCGGCACCAGCGGAAACACGCAGGTCCTCGGCAACATGGCCTTCTTTGATGGGCGCGTCGAAGTCTTCACCGATGGCGACGCGACCAACCCCGACTATTGGTTCCCGACGGGGACGCGCCTCGAAGGGCCGGCCGACTTCTGGAACTACACCCGCCAGAAGTGGCCCGACAAACTCGAAGGCCGTACGCCTCAGAACCCCTATATCGTTCCGTAATCATGCCCGGCCCCACGACCCACGATCCGTCGCGCCCCGGCTCGCAACAACCGAGTCTGATGGCGGACTTGATTGAAGAGCACGACCGCGCATCCGCCGGGCGAACCGGCGGCGGCGACACGACCCCGAAACGCCGACTGTGGATGGGCGTCGTCGCGGCGATACTCATCATCGCGTGCCTCGTCTTCATCGCGCGGCAGTTCGCCACCTTCGGCGACTCGCCCGGCGCAGGCACGGGCACACGCGTCGCCATCGACGCCGAAACAGGCGAGGTCTTCATGAAGTTCCGCATCCGCGACGGCCAGAGCCTCCCGTGGCCACACCCGCGCAGCGGCAAACTCACCATCTACCCCGCCGAAACATGCCACTGGACCAAAGATGGCCAGGCGAAGATCGAGCCGACGTACGTTCTGCTCAACGAACTTATCGGAACCTCTGAGCCTACGCTCTGCCCGGATTGCGGGCGCCGCGTTGTTCCTCATAACCCATTGCCGCCAATGGAGTTAATGGAAGCCGCGGCGAATCGCGCGGCCCGCTGACGCGAAGTCCCGCGTTGTCTTTGCGCGATTTGAGCGCTCTCTCCTTTCAGGCTGCACCCGCGTGTGGTTATACTGATGCCTCATCACTCAGTCGGGTGATGGACGCGAGTTGGCTCCACGGGCGCGGGTATGTGTTTCCGCGCGACGAGCATTCGTGGATTCGCAAGGGACTTTTTCGAGAGGAGACGAGACATGAACAGGATGGGTATCGCTATCGGTATGGGATGCGTGATGGCGGCGAGCGCTGCGCACGCGGATGTGCTCGCGGACTGGACCTTTGAGGTTTCAGGGCCGATCTTCGCCGCACTGAACAACACGCCGGTGTCCGGCTCATATGCTGCCGAAGGTGGCCTCTTCGCCGCGACTTCCTTCGCCCGCGGCGTCCACGCCAGCGCCAACACGGACTACTCAAGCCCCGCCGGCAACGGCTCGGCCGAGTCCTTCAGTTCCAACGAGTGGACCATCGGCGACTACTACGAGTTTGAGACGTCCACGCTCGGGTTCCGCAACATCACAATCGAGTGGAATCAGGTTCGATCCGGAACCGGCCCGGGCATCTTCGACCTCGAGTACAGCGTCGATGGCATGAACTTCATCACGTTGCTCGATGACTACACCGTTCTCGAAAACTCCGCGGCCAATGGTGGCTTCTGGAACTCCACCACGTTCATCCCGAACTATGTGCTCGGTCCCGTCGCCGGCCCGGCCGTGCTCGACGATCAGGCCACCATCTGGTTCCGCCTGACGAATCAGGTGACACCCGGCAGCACCGGCGGCACGAATCGCGTGGACAATGTCGTCATCAACGGCACGTTGATCCCGACGCCCGGCACGCTCGGCCTGCTCGCCTTCGGCGCGATTGTCGCGCTGCGCCGCCGTCGCTAAGCCCCCACCCCCGGCGACATGGGACCGCCCCTCGACGCACTGGTATCGAGGGAGGACGAGAGAGAGGACACCAGGAATCGCCGGTTGACACACGACCCGCCGCAACAAACGCGGCGGGTCGCTTTCGTTGCGCTCGACATGTTCTCCGGATCCGGTGGTGCAGGCGTCCCGCCTGCACGCGCTTTCCTCCGGATCCGGTGGTGCAGGCGTCCCGCCTGCACGAGCCTCCCTTCGGATCCAGTGGTGCAGACATCCGAACCCGCGCTTCAACGCCTACAACTCCACATCACGGAGGATCACCATGGAACGACAACCCAAGGAAGCCCAGCGCGTCATCGAGTGGCTCGAAGCCAACGAATGGGCCTGCATCGAACGACTCATCGACTGGCTCCGCATCCCCAGCATCAGCACCGACCCCGCCTTCCGCTCAGATGTCAAACGCGCCGCCGAATGGGCCGCGAATCAACTCCGCGAATGTGGACTCGAAGTCGCCATCCTCCCCACAGGCACTCCCGAAAAGCCCGGACACCCCGTCGTCCTCGCCACAACGCTAACAAACAACGAGTACCACGGCCCGCACGTCCTCTTCTACGGCCACTACGACGTGCAGCCCGCCGACCCCGTTGATCTCTGGGAAAGCCCGCCCTTCGAACCGGCGATTCGCGACGGCGTGCCCGGCGGCCCCGGCCGTCGCATCGTCGCGCGCGGCGCGGTCGATGACAAGGGCCAGGTGATGATGTTCATCGAAGCCCTTCGCGCATGGCTGGCCGTCACGGATCGCGTCGCCGGCGGCGCCAAGTTCACCGTCATGCTCGAAGGTGAAGAAGAATCAGGCTCGGTCAACCTCGAACGCTTCGTCAAGCAGCACAAGCCGCGCCTGCGAGACTGCAACGTCTGCCTCATCTCCGACACAGGCATGATCGCACGCGACAGGCCCGCCATCACCTACGGCGTCCGCGGACTCGCCTACACCGAAGTCATTCTCCACGGCCCGGACCAGGACCTTCACTCCGGCCACTGGGGCGGACGCATTCCCAACCCCGCCAACGAACTGCCGAAGATTCTCGCCCAACTCTGGGATGACCAGCGCCGCGTCACGATCCCCGACTTCTATGAAAACGTGCGCGACATCACGCCCGATGAACGCGATGCATGGCGGAAACTCGGCTACGACATCCCGGCGCTCCTCAAGAGCATCGGCTTCCCACCCGAAGCCGACATCGGCGAGGCCGGATACTCATCCATCGAACGCGAATGGGCGCGGCCCACGGCGGAGATCAACGGCCTCATCGCCGGATACACAGGCCCCGGCGCCAAGACCGTCATCCCAACCCACGCCCGCGCGAAAGTCTCATTCCGTCTCGTCGCCGATCAACACCCCGCGAAGATCGCCCAAGCCTTCTTCGACTGGTGCAAAGAGCGAACTCCGCCAGGTTGCCGATGGGAGTTCATCGACCACGGCGGCGGATGGCCCGTCACCGTTGCGACAGATTCGCCCACGCTCGCGGCCGCGTCACGCGCGATCGAACGTGCGGCCGGAAAACGCCCCGAACTCATCAAGACTGGCGGCTCAATCCCTGTCGGCGGACTCCTCAAGGCCGAACTGGGACTCGAAACCATTTTCATGGGCTTTGGCCTCGATGATGATCGCATCCACTCGCCCAACGAAAAGTTCGAACTCGACTGCTTCCGCATGGGCGCCAAATCCCACGCCCTGCTCATCGACGAACTTCTCAACGGCTGATTGCGCCGCAGGCACTTGTGTGGTCACGGTTCGACGTGACCACGACGAATCACGCACCGTGCCCCGACCAAACCGCTTCGGATTGTCGGGCGAAGACTCCACGTCGGTCATGGTTCGTCTGGCGCACTCGAATCGCTCGACTCTTCGCCCGAAGGGCGTTGCCTCTTCGCCCACAGGGCGTTGCCTCTTCGCCCGAAGGGCGCACGATCGTTGCCAGGGGCTTCAGCCCCTGGTCAGTCCCCCCCCTTCTTGACCACCGCCCGGAGGGCGGACGAATCTCCCTTGTCCCCTCCTCTGCCCCTTCGGGGCAGTCTCACCGCGCGAACTCAACCACGGGCTTGCGTGATCGCCTGTCGGCGATCCCGCCGCGCCCGTGGCTACAACCAGACGCCCCGTTGGGGCTATG
>CAZTPJ010000094.1:0-12052 GCA_964614515.1 uncultured Phycisphaeraceae bacterium
CCGCCGACCTCCGGGTTATGAATCCAGCGCTCTAAACCAGCTGAGCTACCTCGGCGTCACCCCATTATATCCGCGATCCACCCAAACATGCGGCGTTTGCCGGTCGCGGCATGGTCCCACGATGAACCCCGCGCATACGGCCGCACAGACTCGGCCCGCAGGGGGGATCGCGATCCGGCCTGGATTTCAGTTGTTCGACTTGAGATACGCCGGACGCGGTGCGGCCGGGTCGGTCGGGTCCACATGGACCTTGCGCCCGCGGTAGACGACCTTGCCGTGCGAGACGGAGAACAGCGTGTTGTCGCGTCCCATCAAGACGCCGAAGCCGGCGTGGAACGGCGTGCCGACCTGGCGCACGATGATGGAGCCGGGCTTGGCGAGTTCGCCGCCAAAGAGCTTGACCCCGCGGTACTGCGGGTTTGAGTCGCGGCCGTTCTTGGTCGAGCCTTGGCCCTTTTTATGCGCCATGACGATGCTTCCTGCCATACGGCCCGCGACAGCGGCGCCGGTTCGTGCCTCACCGATCGTCCCACGGCCATCCGCAGGGCCGAAACTCTAGCCCCAACCTACCGCATGATCCACCGCTGCCCGACTCGCTCCAGCGAACCCGCAGCGCCCGGGTTGATGGTCCCCGGCGTCGAATGCCGCAGCATCAACGTCTTTCGCAACGTGATCCTCTGAACCTCACCATCGGCATTCGTGAACTCGACGCTCTTGGTCTCGCCGCTGAAACCGGCTGCGTAAATGTTGATCTCATCAACTTCGACGCTGGGCAACGGCCAGATCACCAACCCATCTTTCGCGTTCGCCTCGCCTTGAAGCAAAGGTCCGAGAATCTGGATCTGATCCTCCAGCATCGGGTTGTCCAGCCGCCGTTGAATCTCCCGCGTCACCTCGAGCGGAACCCGCTGCCCGGATCGAACCAGGTGGCCCTCATCCGTCGCGAGTTCAAACGAAGGGGCGAACAGGCGATCCTCGCCGGAATTGTTGGTCACGACGTAGGTCATGTAGGCGTACAACATCTGCCCGGATTCGGGGGTTTCAATGGCCGCCACACGCAACGGCCCGACCTTCACATCCAACTGCCAACGACGCGGCACGGGGTCAGGCTCAGGAGCAGCGAAGGCCAGACTCGCCAGCACGGCCAGAATCGGCATGAGGATCGCGCCCGCGAAGGCCGTGGCTTTGCGCGGGCGGGCGGGCGGCGAGTCGATACACTGGGGATGTCTGGTCACGGGTTGGCTCCTTTGCGGCCCACGGGATCACAAGTGTACGGAATTCAAACCGCACGTCAAACCGACACGAGAAGGAACCTTGTCCACCTCCGCCCACCCACGCCTGAGCCTCACGCCCACGACCCCCCAGCCGCCACGGATCGTCCGGGTTGACCGTTCAATGCTCGACGCGGCCGTGGCAAGGTTGCTCGGAGATCGATTTGGTGACTCACGCCAGGGCGTGCGTCAATTTCTGGCCGGCGCGAAGCGGACAGGAATCGATGTCTCCCTCATGTGGGCCAGTCTCCACCCGGACCCGTCATCTTCAGCCGTCCTGCCGGGGGAAGTCTGCCTCCTTGTCCCAGGCGGCGGACGCACAGGGATGATCTTCAATTCCACGGGTGACACGGCCGTGAATGCCCACGCCGAACGTGTTGCGGTGATTCAGGCCGCCGTTGAGTTCGCTCGCGACAACCTGGCGCGACATGTCCGATTGGCCCAGGCGCTGCCCGACCCTTCAGACACGGCCACACGCCATGCCCTCGACGCCGCAGGGTTCACATGGGTCGGCGATCTGGTGTATCTCAAACGACGACTGAAGCGAAATGAGCCGGATCAGTCCGCGCCCTGGCCGTCGGGCGTCGTCGTTCGCCCGATACGGACTCTGGAACTCGGTTCGGCCGACCGCGCTGAACTGACCACGGCCATGACCACCTCGTACATTGACACGCTCGACTGTCCCGAACTCTGCGGCCTGCGCGAGACACAGGACGTGATCGACTCTCACCGCGGCGCCCGGCCTTGGGAGCCGGGGACGTGGTGGCTCGTGCATCTGAACGGTTCGCCGCAAGGCTGTATGCTGCTGAATGCGTGTCCGGAACACGACACCGTGGATCTTGTGTACCTGGGTCTTGGCCCAGCGCTGCGTGGGCGAGGGCTTGGGTCGCACCTGTTGCGCATGGGCATCGCGGCGGCGTCACGCATGGGAGTGAGTTCGATCACCTGCGCGGTGGATCGCCGAAATGAACCGGCGATTCGCATGTACGAACGGCTCGGGTTCAGCCCATGGTCTGAGCGTGTGGCAATGGTTCGACGGATCGACGCCACGGCGCCGCACGATGCGTAGCACGTCGCCGCAACCCTGCATGATCGCGGGGGTTGCGTGTCCGTTCACGAATCATCCACACGTTGTTCAGCGCCGCGGCGTCGCGCGTGGACGAAAAATTTTCTTGAAGCGCTAAGTCATTGCGCACGTTGTGTCAACGACCTTCGCAAGCGCGACGGAGAGATTTTCGGGCTTGCCAGTTGGGTCGGGACCGAGTACATTATGCGTCTTCAGGCCAAGGCCGGCCGCCGACTCTGACACATGGATTGGCATGGTGGTTCCCGCGGGCGACACGTTGACGTGCGTCCGGGGAAGTGGTTGTCATGTGCGCAGGGTCGGATGGGGATGGAATCGAGTCGCGTGGGAGTCTGGCGAGTGTGACGTGGCACGGCGGGGACGCTGTCGCTGCGCGCGGGGTACGACGATGCAGGAAGCACGCGAACGAATCACGGTGAACCGCGAATCAACCACCCAGGCCGGACGTGATGCACGCCAGGCCGAGTCACACATCCTCGACACGCTGCGACAACGGATGGGCGCTGAGGATTTCAATCGCTTCATCGCGCGCGACACGAAACTGTGCATCACGCCGGGACGACTCGAAGTCGGCGTGCCCACGCGATTCATGGCCGAAGTACTCCAGCAGCGATTCCGCGGCGTGCTGAGCGAAGCCGCCGCAGCCTCTGCCGACGCCCCCAACGATGTGCAGGTCGTGATTCGCGTCGAGCAGACCGCCCGCGCCGCCGGCGGTCGCGATGCAACAGCGTCATCGCCTCCCGAACTCGCGCTCACGCCGGCACGAAGCGCGACGCCCGCCGCAAGACTCGCCCACCGCTCGGGAGACATCACCCTCAAGCATCGACTCGAAGACTTCGTCGAAGGCGTGAGCAATCGCGGCGCGCTGGCCATCGCCACCGCCGTGGCGGACCCGAATCAGGAAACGTCGTACTCCCCGTTCGTGGTCCACGGCCCGTGCGGGGTGGGCAAGACGCACCTCCTTCAGGGGATCGCGCTGCGATGGATGGAGTCTTCGCCGCGCGGGCGAGTGAAGTACACCACGGCCGAGGCCTTCACCAACGAGTTCATGGGCGCCTTGCGCACGAACCGTCGTGACGAGTTTCGCCAGGCGCACCGCGGCGTCAAACTGCTGTGCATCGACGACGTGCATCATCTGTCGAACAAGCGTGGCACGCAGGATGAACTGCTGCACACGCTGGATGCGGTTGACCTGCGCGGGGCGCGGATCGTGATCGCGAGCGATGCGCATCCGGCGCATATCGAAAAGTTCTCCACGGCCCTGGCGTCGCGACTGGTGTCTGGCGCGGTGGTGGCCATCGCGCCGCCGGATGAGGCGCTGCGGCGGGAGATCGTGCGGCGCGTGTCGCTGCGTCGCGGGCTGATGCTGACGGACGAGGCGATTGAGTTTCTCGTGTCGCGATCGGTCGGCATCGCGGGCGCGGTGTCGGTGCGCGAGATGGAGGGGCTGGTGCTTCGCGTGCAGGCGATGCGACAGTTCATGCCGGAGTGTGAAGCGAGCGATGGTGTGGTGGGCGTGTCGGGTGTGCGCCGCGCGCTGGGTATGGTGGGTGATGGGTTGGAGTTGCGACGGCCCCAGCGTCCGGTGCCCGTGCGGGCGATTGAATCGCATGTGTGCCGGACGCTGGGCGTGGCCGTCGAGGCCGTGCGCGGCAAGGGACGATCGCGACAGGTCGTGCTGGCGCGATGGGTCACGGCGTTTCTCTCGCACAAACTCACGAACGAAAGTTATCCCGAGATCGCCCGCGCGATGGGACGCCCGAACCACTCATCGGTCATCACGGCCTGCCGAAGTCTTGAGAAACTGCTCCAGAGCGACCCGCGCGTGCCGTGCGGCGAGGAGCAAGCCCCGCTTCGCCGTGTGATCGACGACATCGCCCAGCGCGTGTGCCGGGAGTTCGGGCGGGTGTGAGGACAGGGCACGACGTTTACGCGCGTACCCTGTGGGGAGCCTCGTGCGCGGAGATGCCATGAACGAGAACGAGATCCCCCTGAGTCGGCCGGACATCGGACCACTTGAAGTCGAACTCGTCACACAGACGCTGCAAAGTGGGCGGCTGTCGATCGGGCCGATGCAGGAGAAGTTTGAGCTGCTCGTGGCCGAGAGGGCGGGGACGGAGTATGGCGTGGCCGTGTCTTCCGGCACGGCCGGCCTGCATCTGGCCCTCCTCGCCCTTGGCATCGGACCGGGCGATGAAGTCATCACGACGCCGTTTTCGTTCATCGCGTCGGCGAACTGCATCTTGTTCGTCGGGGCCAAACCGGTGTTCGTGGACATCTGCCCCAAGACGCTGAACATGGACCCGCGGCGAGTGGCCGAGGCAGTCACGCCGCGAACCAAGGCGATCGTGGCCGTGGAAACGTTTGGCAATCCCGCGCACATGGCGGAGTATGCGGCGATCGCGGCCAAGCATGAGATTCCGCTGATCGAAGACTGCTGCGAAGCGCTGGGCACAACGTGGCGTGGTCGTCCGGCCGGATCGTTCGGGCGCGTGGGCGTGTTCGGCTTTTATCCCAACAAGCAGATCACCACGGGCGAGGGCGGGATGATCGTGACGGATGACAGCCGCCTCGCGGACCTGTGTCGATCGATGCGGAATCAGGGGCGCGCGGTCAGTTCAGATCTCAGCCCCGGCGCGTTCGCCGAGATCACAACGCGCACGGCCCCGTGGCTGCGACACGAACGCCTGGGCTTCAACTTCCGCATGCCCGAGATCAACGCGGCCCTGGGTGTGGCGCAGATGCGACGGTTTGACGCCATGATCGAAGAGCGGCAGCAGGTCGCACGCCGATACATCGAACTCCTCCGCGCCAACCCGCGCATCGTCCTGCCAACGATTGATGAAGACACGGCCATGACGTGGTTCGTCTTTGTGGTGCGACTTGTGGCCGGATACTCCGCCGAGGAACGCGACCGGATCATCACGGGCATGCGCAATCACGACATCGGGGCGGCGGATTACTTCCCGTGCATTCATCTTCAGCCGTTCTATCGCACGAAGTTCGGCTATACGGAAGGGACGTTCCCGATCGCCGAGTCGGTCTCGGCGCGGACGATCGCGCTGCCGTTTTACAACTCGCTCTCGCTGCGCGAGCAGGAAATCGTGGTGCAAACGCTGGATCTGATGATCGGGCGGGAGTCGATTCAGCGGAGTTGATTCGGGGGGCTGCACCACTGGATCCTGAGACAAGAGAGATGGGTGCAGGCGAGACGCCCGCACCACCGGATCCGAAGAGAAGAGAAATGGGTGCAGGCGAGACGCCCGCACCACCGGCCGTGTATTTCACACATCCAGTTCCGCGGCCACCAGATCGTTGATGGTCTGGCGTCGTCGCACGATGCGCGCGGCTTCGCCTTCGACCATCACCTCCGCCGGCATCGGATGCGCGTTGTAGTTGGAAGTCATGGTCATGCCATAGGCCCCGGCCGTGAACACCGCGAGAACATCGCCACGTTTCATCGGCGGCAGGGCGCGATCCTTGGCGAGAAAGTCGCTGCTTTCACAGATGGGGCCGACGACATCGCAGGCGATCAGGCCGGGCAGATCGAGTTTCTCCGCGCGGCGCGGGGGCACATGCTCGCGCGAGACTTCAGCGGGCCACATGAAGTGAAAACTGCCATAGAGCGACGGGCGAATCAGCGTGTGCATTCCCGCGTCGGTGATGACGAAGGTCTTTGACCCGCCTTCCTTGACGTAGAGCACGCGCGCGAGGAGGATGCCCGCGTTGGCGGAGATCGTCCGACCGGGTTCGAGGATGATCTTTGTGCCTTGCCTGACGCGCTCGCGCAGGAGCGGGACGATCGCGGCCGCGTAGTCCGCGGCGAGCGGCGAGCGATCCGTCTCATAGTTCGCGCCGAAGCCTCCGCCGAGGTCGATCGCGTTGATGCGCATCCCGCGGCGCTCGATCTCTTCGATCAGACCAAGCACTTTGCGAATGCCCTCGACATAGGGCTCGGTCGTGTAGATCGGTGAGCCGAGGTGAATGTGGATCGCGTCGAGTTTGAGGAATTCATCCCGGCCGTAGCGGTCGAAAAAGGCCAGCGCGCGTTCGAGATCGACGCCGAACTTGGTTTCCTTCTTGCCTGTCGTGGTATAGATGTGGGTCTTTGGATCGACATCGGGGTTGACGCGCAGCGCGGCGTGGGTGGTGACGCCGAGTTCCCGGGCGATGCGGGCAATGTTCTCGAACTCCTGCTCGGACTCGATGTTGAACCAGCCGATGGGGCCGCGCGTGGCCGGGTCGCGCGCCCCCCCCGGGCGGGGGGGGCCGGGGGTGCCCCCCCCCCGCGGGGGGGGCGAGGCGGCTCTCGGCGGCCGATGATGAAGCCAAGCCCTCCCTTACGGTCGGGCTTCCTATCAACCCCGAGCCTTCGCTTACGGTCGGGCTTCCTGTTGCTGTCGGGCTTCCTTTGGAGAGCAGTGAGTAGCGCCCATCGAGCGACGCCCGGATCTCCGCATCCGTCTTGCCCACGCCCGCATAGACGATCTTGTCCATCGGACACCCGGCCAGCCACGCACGCTCAACCTCGCCGCCGGAGACCGCATCCATCCCGCACCCAAGGTCCGCCAGCACCCGACACACGGCCAGGTTCCCGCACGACTTGATCGAATAACAGATCAACGGGTCAAGTTCCGCAAACGCGGCCTTGATTCGCTGGAAATGCTCACGCAGCGTGGCCGTGGAATAGACATACGTCGGCGTGCCGAAGCGGTCGGCCAGATCGGCGGCGGCGACGCCCTCGCACCACAAACTCGTGTTCCGATAGGTGAAATGGTCCATGTGGAGGCGATGGTAGGGGGTGGAAACCCCACGCGGTTGCGTGCAATCGGGTGCGGAATCTGGTATGCTCTGGGTGGCATGGGCAGGGCTTCAGCCTTGCCCATGCCACGCGGTTGTTGTCTCGCACGGGCAAGCCGGATGGCTTGCCCATGCCACGCGGACTTGTGTGGGAGGTCGTGATGAATCGCATGCGCGCCTTCACGCTCGTTGAACTGCTCGTGGTGATCGCGATCATCGCGCTGCTCATCGGCATCCTGCTGCCGGCCCTCGGCAAGGCTCGCGCCTCGGGGCAGCAGATCAAGTGTCTGTCGAACGTCAAGCAGTTCGCGATGGCCGCGAATGAGTACGCCATGGACTACAAGGATCAGATCTGGCCGGTGGCGAAGCGCACACGCTGGCCCAACGGGCCGCGATACTGGGATCCCGAGCCGAACCCACCACCGCCGCCAGCGCCGCCGCCGACCAACGTGGCGCTGTGGGCGCAGACGATCGTCAACGGCACACGATCACCGGGCCTCATGTATGACCTGATCTCCAACGCGCACTTCGTCGGCGAATGTCCAACGAACAAGCGCGAGCGCGCCGACGGCCTCCAGTATCAGAACATGTGGTCCAGTCGCACGGGCGTGGACTTTGACTACACCATGCTCGATGAGATCGAAGGGTACACGCTGGGCACGACGGTCTACGTCGGATACCTCGCGCCGAACCAGAACAACAACGTGCGCATCCTGACGAACCCGACACCCGCAACGTTCACGCGAATGCAGGGCGTACCGCTGTACTTCGAGGAGAGTTCCGTCCGCTGGAACCAGACGTATCGCGACGCCATGTTCGGCAACGAGGATCAGATCGCGCCACGACACGAAAAGACGGGACACGTCGGATACGTCGACGGCTCGGCCGAACTGCACAAGTTCCCCAACAACGGCAACGAACACAACGTCAACCGCGATGAGGACTTTGAAGGCAATGACCTGTACGCCACGCGCGACGGGCGCCGCTGGATCTCCATCTCCGACGGCGACTGGCGCTTCGGCGCGGTGCAGGGGTATGGGTGGATCAATAATCCGAAATAAGAGCCGATTGCGCACGCAATCGACGCAAAGTAGGATATTCTGGATGCCATGGTCTCGCCGACAGGCGTGACCATGCGGACGCCCTTGCACATCCGCATGGCTACGGCTGCGCCGAAGCCATGGCACCCGGCGAGTGTTTCTGCATCGCAAGGGCGGCAAAGGAACGCGAAGGCCGCATCGCAGGTCGCCTCTCACAACAATCCACGCAACCGGCCTACACAAACCTCAACTGTTCGCCAGCGCCCGCCTCGCCCCGGATTGAACCACGCTGAGAGCACGACCGGCACAACCACGGCCGCAATCCCAACTACCGGCAACATCAGCCACACACCCAACACTCGCGCCCACACGGGTACCCCGCCCACGGGCGGCAACAATCCCCGCGCCTGAAGCACGGCCAGCAGGACCGCTCCCAACACCCCCCCGCCGACCCACACCGCCGCCAGCCTGATGAGCAATCGCCGACCCCGCTTCGACCACTGTTTCGCCCCGCGTGGGTTCACCCTCGCCAGACGATCCAGCAGCCACACATGCAGACGCCCCTGCCCAAGCACACGAAGACGGGTGCCGTCGCGCATCCCCAACTCCCACACGCGGTTGTGGATAAGTCGCTCGCTCAGCGACATGGTCCGCACATCATCCCACGAGCATCCACGCACAGAGCCGTCCGCACGGTGAAACTCCAGCCTCTCTTTCGAGACGGAGGCTGCAACGATGCGCCCCGACGAGAATGCGCCGAGCGACAGCACCGACCAGGCGACAGGAACAATCATCACGCCGAGTACGCCCGAAGGCAGCACCACCCCGAGCACACTGCCGGCACCTAGCCAGGGCAACGCGACAGTCAGCGCCACAAGCACCAATCCGCCCACGGACATGGCCCACAACATCTGCCTCAGTTCGCGCCACTCCTGTGTGAGGTCCGTGTGAGCCGCAAAGCCCTCGCTTTGAATCTCATGGCGCGCTGCCCGACGCCACAGCCGAGGGGCCAGACGACGTTCGCGATAGTCATCGATCTGCAACACGACGATGCGCCCGCGCCCATCCGCCCTGGGCTCGACAATGCGAAACCCGCCACGCCCCCATTCTACTTCCGCCCACGGCACGAGTCGGTCAGCCTTCGTCGCGCGCTCCCGTCGCGGCGCCCTAACTAACACGCCCCGCAGTGTCACCCTAGCCGGTCGCGGTATGAGCGAAACGCGGTTGCTCACGGCAGCGCAAACTCCCCGCAGAGTTTCCTGACATCCTCGCGCACCCGCTCCGTCGTCGCGGCCAACTCCGACTCCCCGCGCAGGCCCGCCGACAGCACCGCGTCGATCCACGCGGCGATCTGCTTCATCTGCGGCTCTTTCATGCCGCGCGTCGTCACCGCGGGCGTGCCCAGGCGCAGGCCGCTGGTGATGCGCGGCGGGCGTGGGTCGTCGGGGATGCCATTCTTGTTCGTCACGATGCCCGCCGCTTCGAGCCACTTTTCCGCGTCGGCCCCGGTCAGGTTTTCATCGCGCCCGCGCAGATCGACGAGCATCAGGTGATTGTCCGTCCCGCCGGAGGTGATGCGGTACTTGTGTTCGATCAGCGCCGCGGCCAGCGCCTTGGCATTGGCGATGACCTGTTTCGCGTAGGTCTTGAACGACGGCTGCAGCGCCTCACCAAAAGCCACGGCCTTGGCCCCGATGATGTGCATCAGCGGCCCGCCCTGCGTCCCGGGGAAGAGGGCGCGGTCGATCTTCTTCGCGATCTCCTCATCATTACACAGAATCAACCCACCGCGCGGGCCGCGCAGGGTCTTGTGCGTCGTCGTCGTGACGATGTGCGCGTGTGGGAACGGCGAAGGATGCTCACCGCCGGCCACCAGCCCCGCGATGTGCGCGATGTCGGCGATGACGATCGCCCCGCACGCATCCGCGGCCGCGCGGAACTTCGCGAAGTCGATCGTGCGCGGATACGCCGAATACCCGCACATCACAACCTTCGGCCGATGTTCCTTGCACAGCGCCATCACCGCGTCATAGTCGATGCGCTCGTGCTCCGGATGATCGGTCGCGTAATGCAGCGGATAGTGAATCGGTTTGAAGAACCGCCCCGAGAAATTGATCTTCATCCCGTGCGAGAGGTGCCCGCCATCTCTGAGGACCAGCGACGCGAACGTATCCCCCGGTTCCATCACGGCCATCATCGCGGCCTGATTCGCCTGCGCCCCCGAATGCGGCTGCACATTGGCGAACCGGGCGCCAAAGAGCCTGCACGCGCGCTCGCGGGCGAGCGACTCGATGCGATCGTGATGCACACACCCGCCGTAGTAGCGAGCGCCCGGATAGCCCTCGGCATACTTGTTCGTCAGGCAGGTTCCCATCGCGTGCATCACGGCCGGGGAGACGTGATTCTCGCTGGCGATGAGTTCGATGGTGGTCGCCTGTCGCTGGGCCTCATCGCGGATCATGCCCGCGAGTTCCGGGTCGCGCGAGTTCAGGAGTTGGAGTACGGAATCGGTGATGGGGTCGTGGGGGTCTTGGGGCATGGACAATGGTAAGGCGGGAGGGGTGAGAGTGTGATGATGAGCGTCGGGAGGATCTGTGAAGGGGAAGGCGCCAGAAGCCCGTTGAAACGGGCTGCGACGGAGTCGGCGATGGACCTCGCAATACGCACGATGAACCATCGCTGAAGCGATGGCCTACGAGTGAACAAGGCCGTTGAAACGGCCTGGAAAGTGAGCATTCTGCGGTCAGCTGCAATTCGGTTGACCACGTCGCGTACCGAACGGCGTTGTGGAGTAGCTCACTGATCTCAGGGCCGACCGGTGACGCCGAGCGTCCGACGGAAGAACTCGATGATCGCGTCCTTGGCCGTGGTGTCGATGAAGATGATGTCGTTGTGATCCGCTTCGGGAATGATGACGAGTTCGACGGGGACGCCGGCATTGCGGGCGACATCCGCGAGCGTCTGCGAGTGTGCCGCGGGCACGATGTCATCCTGTCCGCCGTGGATGAGCAGCAGCGGGCGACGGCCCATGTGCGTGATGGACTCATCGGCATCCACGCCGCGCCGCGCCAGCACGCCGCCGATGGCCCCGACGTGTTCGCGCGCGATGCGCTTCCATGATGAGAACGCCGCCACGCAGCACACGGACCTGACGCCCAACTCCTCCGCCGCGGCCGCAAGACCAAACACCCCGCCGAGACTGAATCCATAGATTCCGATGCGATCTGGATCGACATCGGGGTGCATTCGCAGATACTCCAGCGCGGCGAGCGTGTCGATGAGCAGGTCATCGCGATGGAGGCGTCCGTGCGCCGGGTCGGACCGACCATAGGAGCGGTAGTCAAAGATGAGCACACTGACGCCGTGCATCGGCAGAAATGCGCTGAAGTCCGCGTGCGACTCGATGTTGCCCGCATTCCCGTGAACATGCAGCACGGCCGGGCCGGGCGGATCGCCGCGATTGCGACCGACCGCGGGAATGAACCACCCGTGGAGTTGCAGGCCGTCGGGCGTGGGAATGCTGACATCCTGGTAGCCGCGCGGGGTGATGAATGCCTCGCGCGAGGGGTAATAGACCATGCGTGCTTCGAGGCGGCCGGGAATGTCGAACACGCAGCCTCCGATGAGCAGAACGATGAGGATCGCGGGATAGGCGATGAGCCTGCGTTGGGTTCGCTTTGACAGGTTCATCGTGGGATTGTACATGGGGATGGTGCTTGTGCAAGTACGCTGGGCTGTTGAATTGAGGATGGGCGGATCTTGTGGTTCCGATCGGGTGGGTGGGATGCTCGCGCTATCGGAGACAAAGAGAGTGGGGTGCAGGCGAGACGCCTGCACCACCGGGTCCATGTGGATCT
>CAZTPJ010000094.1:12062-12270 GCA_964614515.1 uncultured Phycisphaeraceae bacterium
TTTCGTTTACATTGGTTGGGGGGGGCGGGCTCCCCCCCGCCACCACCGGGTCCATGTGGATCTTGCTGTTCTCACGCATTCGATCGCTTGCGCGATCGGCTCATTGGTGCGTCCTACGATGGCCGCACGCGCATCGTTGCGCACCGAGGGAGCCTGGAATGAGCGGGGATGCGAGCGGGGGGCGGCGAGGAGGCGGGACATCGCGCCT
>CAZTPJ010000095.1:0-12073 GCA_964614515.1 uncultured Phycisphaeraceae bacterium
CGCCTTCCGCATGAACAGTTTCCGCCCGCCCGACCCCCTCGATACCTCAC
Organism: uncultured Phycisphaeraceae bacterium; assembly: GCA_964614515.1. Taxonomy (GTDB): domain Bacteria; phylum Planctomycetota; class Phycisphaerae; order Phycisphaerales; family UBA1924; genus CAZTPJ01. The sequence goes on from CAZTPJ010000095.1 coordinate 51, forward strand.
CGGCGTCCTCGCTACCCTCTTCCCATGCTCGCCGAATCCGCGCTGCCAGATTGGCTCGTGACGTTCAAGCCCTTCACGCTCCCGCATGTGCTGACGGTCTTTGCGTTTGTCGCGATGATGACGGCCGCGGCGTATTGGGGCGTTCCGCGTCGCGGCACCACGGCCGAGAAGCGGCTTCGCGTCGGCTGGTGCGGGTTCATCATCCTCTGGCAGGTGTACGCGACGATCTGGTGGTTGTGGCCCTCGCGATTCCGGTGGGATGAGAGCCTGCCGCTTCATCTGTGCGACATTGTCGTCTGGGTCGCCCCGCTTGCGCTGTTGACCCAGCGTCCATGGCCGCGCGCGTTGCTCTATTTCTGGGGCATCGGCCTCTCGACGCAGGCGTTCTTCACACCAGTGCTTGAAGATGGCCCGGCCGCGTTTCGATACTGGCTCTTCTGGGTCGGGCACACGCAGATCGTCGGCTCGGCGATCTATGACATCATCGTCCTGCGCTTTCGACCCACCGCGCGCGACTACCTCCGCGCCACCATCGCGAGCATCATCTACGCGGCCATCGTCATTCCGATCAACGGCCTGTGGGATCTGAACTATGGCTACATGGGCAGCCGACTTCCTGAGTACGACACCGTCTTGAGTCAACTGCCGTCAAACTGGGCCGTGCGCCTGCTGGTGATGGCCGTGCTCGTGCAGATCGTGTTCGCCATCGCCTGGCTGGCGTGGCCGTTGGGGCGGTGGGTGATGGGGCGGGTGCGCGAAACACAGGTCGCCTGATCGACGGCGGCGTGGCTCACGATGGCGCTAGAATCTCAACAATGGTGCGCGACGACATAGTTCGGACAATCCAGCCGGTGATGCCGGAGCTGCGCCGACGATTTCACGTTCGGGCGATCGGGCTCTTCGGGTCCATCGCGCGGGGTAGTGACCGCCCGAACAGCGATGTCGATGTGCTCGTGGAGTTTGAGCCGGGCGCGATGGTCACCTTGTTCACACTCGCCGGGCTTCGAATCCGGTTGATGGAATTTCTCGGTCGTGAGGTTGACGTCATCGAGGATCACGCGGGACTTCGCCCGGCCTTTCGAGAATCGTTGAAACGGGATTACTGCCGTGTCGCTTGAAGCGCGTATTCCGCGGCCTCCGCGACATCTCTGCGATCTCTGCGTACCTCTTTCCGGGCGGTCGCCATTGCGGTGAACCCGCCGTCTCCGCTACACTGCCTGCGATGTTCTGGCTCTGCCTCGCTCTGGTTCCCGTCGCACTGGCGATTGCCTTTCCCATCACGGGCGCGCTGGTGTCGCTGGGCCATCGCCTGCGCACCTTCGACTCTGCCGGCGTCCCCGGGCAGGTCAAGGCCCCGCGCCGCGCGATCCCCAACACCGGCGGCATCGCCATCATCACGGCCATGGTGCTGCCCGCGCTCGCCGCCGTCATCGGCGCTCACGCCGTGCCCGACCGCGTCATCGCCGATCTCATCCCCCCCCTTGTCGATCACCTGCCGGGGATTCGTGCGCAGACGGCCCTGGCGCTGGTGTTCATCGGATGTCTGCTGGTGTTGCACATCGTCGGGTTGATTGACGATCGTCGTCCGCTCGGGCCGTGGGTGAAACTCACGATCATGGTCCTCGTCGCGGCCGTCATCGTCATTGCGATGCAGACGCGCCTGTTGACGATGCTCGATGCGCACGTCGGCGGACCGTGGCTCTCGTGGCTCATCACGATCGTCTGGATCGTTGTCGTCACCAACGCGCTGAACTTCATGGACAACATGGATGGACTGTCCGCCGGGGTGACGAGCGTGGCGGGCACGGGGTTTCTCATCGCCGCGCTGGTGAACTCTCCGCCGCAGTGGTTTGTCGCGGCGGGCCTGGCGCTGCTTGTCGGCGCGTGTCTTGGCTTCCTCGCGTTCAACCGCCCGCCGGCGAAGATCTTCATGGGCGATGGCGGGTCGCTGGTGCTTGGTTTTTCGCTGGCGTTCTTCACCGTGCGCACGACCTATTACACGACCGACGCCGGCGCGTGGTATGCCGTGTTCATGCCCCTGATCGTCCTCGCCGTGCCGCTGTATGACTTCGCCTCCGTCGTGCTGTTGCGCCTGTCGCAGGGCAAGAGTCCCTTCGTCGGCGACTTGCAGCACTTCTCGCATCGCCTCGTCCAGCGCGGACTCTCGCGACCCGCGGCCGTGCTGGTCATCATCGGATGCACGGCCATCACCGCCATCAGCGGTGTGGCGCTCGGCTCGCTTCGGCCGTGGCAGGCGGCGATGGTTGGCGTGCAGACGATCACCATGCTTGGCGTGTTGGCGATCTTTGAGTGGTCAAGCCGCGCCAAGGTCAGTCTCCCTTCATCCGATCACGCGATGCCCGCTTCGCCGCAGCCGGACGCACCGCCCACCGATACACCATCATCATGACCGCGCCCGGCGACAACCCGCGCTCCATCGCCGCGATCATGACTCGCGCGGGGCTGTGCATCCTGCTGATGATCGCGTTTCTTCGCGCCACCGTCGCGTTTGAGCCGTTACCCGGCTGGGACATGGACCCGACCGTCGTGTACGCGCCCTCGGCGGGTTTGCGCCCCGCTGAACTTTTGATGCTTGATGCGCTGGCGTTCGCGGCCGCGGCGATCGTCATGCTCGGCGAAGCCATGCGCGGACGACGCATGAACCTCCTCGCGTGTGTACTGACGGGGATCGGGTGCGTCGGCGTGTATCTCCACGGCCTTGTGATTGGCAGCGGCTCGCTCGATGACTTGCGCATCGGCTCGGGGTGGGCCGCGGCGATTGTCGCCGCGCTCGCGGCTGCGCACGCGTGTCGCGATGTGGGGCTTCGCAATCTCTGCATTGCCGCGTTGGTGGGGTTTGTGGGCATGGTGGCCGCGAAGGGCGCGGTGCAGTTCACCATTGAACACGACATCACGGTTGAGACGTTCGAGGCGAATCGCGAGGCGATCCTGCGTTCGCGCGGGTGGATGGATGGCTCGGCCGCGGCGCTCGCGTATGAGCATCGCCTGCGCCAGCGCGAGGCGACGGGCTGGTTCGCGCTGGCCAACGCGGTGGCGTCGGTCGCGGCCGGGGCGCTGGTCGCGCTGGCCGGGTGGGCGATCATCGCGGCGCGCGATGCCCGCCCGCAGGTGCAGCGACTCGCCAACGGCTTCGCCGCGCTGGTCATCCTCGGCGCGGCCGGCGCGGGAACACTGCTCGTGCTCGCCGGGGCGAAGGGTGGATACGCCGCGGCCGGGCTTGGACTCACACTGCTCGCCGCGATGTGGCTCGCGCGAACGGGCCGGCTGCCGTGCACGCCTCGCGCGACGCCCTGGCTGCTCGCCGCGCTCGTGCTGATCGCTCCGCTCATCGCCATCGCCATTCGCGGACTCATTGGCGAACGCATCGGCGAACTCAGCCTGCTCTTCCGGTGGTTCTATGTCTCCACGGCCGCGGAGATATTCACCGAAGCCCCGCTTCTGGGCGTGGGGCCTTCCGGATTCCAGCGCGCCTACATGCTGCACAAACCCGCGATCAGCCCCGAGGATGTGCAAAGCCCGCACTGCCTTACATTTGACTACCTCGCGACGATGGGCGTCTTTGGCATCGCGTGGATTGCGCTGATCGTGATGTGGCTCGCCGCCGCGGCGCGGCACGCGATCACGGATGTCGATGATGCGCCGATTGAGTCCCCCCCCCCGCCCGGCCTCGCGGCGCTCGCGAGTGTCGCCATCATTCCCACCATCGTCGGGTTCATTCTCGAATCGCCAGCGCAGAACATCTTTGAATCGCTGCTGGCGATGATCACGCGCGGCGTGGGCACGCTCGCGTGGATCGGCATCGGCGCGGGCGTGCTTGCACTCCTGCGACAACGACCTTCCGCGCGATGGTGCTTCGCCCCGGCCGTGCTCGCCCTCGCCGCGCATGGGCAGGTTGAGATGACACCGATCTGGGTCGGCTCGGCGGCGTGGTTCATGCTGATGCTCGGCGTCGCCGGCGCGCAGCGTGAACACGCGTGTCGCATGAGGGTTCGCTTCGCGCCGGCGATTGTCTGCGCGATCGCGGCCATCGCGCTGGCCGTCTTCGTCGCGCCGCGCGTCATCGCGTGGCAGGCGAGCCTGCTTCGCGCCGCGGAGATGGTGCGCCCGATTCAGCAGTTTGAAGCGCGACGCATGGCCCTCGAAGTCGGCCGGACCGATCCGCGATTCCCCGGCGACTCATGGCCGACGTTCATCACCGATCTCGGCCGATACGTCAACATGCCCCCCGCGACGACGCAGGAGGCGATGCGCGAGCAACTGGTCGCGCTTCGCGTCCATCGCGCAGAGCAAGCTGCCCTCGAACTCTTGATGACCACCTCTCCGATCTTTCCTTCGCATACGGCCACGCACATCACCGGCAGTCAACTCTCGCTCGCCGCGCTCAGCGCCCTGTTCATCGATCGCGAGCCGACGCAGGACCAAGTCTGGGCGTTTGGACATCTGCCCGAGGCGTTCGCCATCCTCGCGACACAAAGTCCCGAGGCCGGCGCTGCCGAATGGGCCTGGCTCGGCTCGGTCGGCATGACCCGGTACATGCAGACCGGCAAGGAGGTCTACGCCACGGAGTCCATCGCCGCGATGGAACGCGCGGCCGAACTGGACCCGCACGGCCTGTCAATCCGCGTCCGCCTGATGGACACGCACGTTCGTCTGGGAAACGCATCGGAGGCGTCGAAGTGGGCAAGGGAAGCCCTGGTCGCGAACGAGAAGGCCCGGTTAGACCCGCGCAAAGTCTTGCAGGAAGCCGAACTGCGACGTGTTCAAGGGGTGGCGGGGGGGTCTTGACCGATGCAGCGGGCCGACTAGGATTGTTCACCGGGGGCGGGGTGTCGCCGGGTCGTCGTGGGCCCAATGTGATCGACCTCGCCCAGGGGCTTTGCGCCCGAGGTCTATCGCAGCGCAGGCACATCTCGCAGGAGCGACAGGAATGACCGACTCGGAGGATCCGGGTCCAAGGGTGACTGCTTAGGCCTCGCGGCCTCGTCGCTCACCCGCGGGCCAGTCCACACAACTCGAATCAACCCGTATCCGGGTGCGCGCCACCGAAGCACGCTCCCCGATGCCCAAGGCACGGACCGGGAACGCCCGGCACCGACCATCGCCGTAACCGCACACGCACCACTGAGACCCATCCATGACCGCCGACCTGTCCCACATTCGAAACATTGGCATCTGCGCTCACATCGACGCCGGCAAGACCACCGTCACAGAGCGAATCCTCTTCTACACCGGCAAGAACTACAAGATGGGAGAGGTCCACGAGGGCACGGCCACGATGGACTTCCTCCAGGAAGAGCAGGAGCGCGGCATCACGATTCAATCCGCCGCGACGACCTGCCCCTGGACGCACAAGGGCCGTGACTACAAGATCAACCTTATCGACACGCCCGGGCACGTTGACTTCACAATCGAAGTGGAGCGGTCGCTGCGCGTGCTTGACGGGGCGGTGGCCGTGTTTGATGGCAAGGAAGGCGTCGAGGCGCAGTCCGAGACGGTGTGGCGTCAGGCTGATCGGTATCGGGTTCCGCGATTGTGCTTCATCAACAAGATGGACAAGATCGGCGCGGATTTTGATTTTTCGTTCAGCACGATCAAGAGCCGTCTGGGCGTCAACGCGATCGCGGTGCAGATTCCCATCGGGCGCGGGCATGATTACCAGGGCATCATCGACCTGCTGGACATGCGGGCGTTCTATTTCGACGCGGATGAGAAGGGCGCGGTCGTCACCGAGCGAGACATTCCCGCGGACCTGCTGGAAACCGCGCAGAAGTGGCGGCACGAACTCGTCGAAAAAGCGTCCGAACTCGACGATGCGCTGATGGAAAAGTACATCACCGACGAATCATCGATCACGGCCGAGGAAATTCGCGCGGCCGTTCGCCTGGGCACGGTTTCACGGCGATGTTTCCCGGTTCTCTGCGGCGCGGCGCTTCGCAACATCGGCGTGCAGCGCCTGATCGACGCGGTGATTGATTATCTGCCGTCGCCGACCGAACGCCCGCCCGTCGAAGGCGTCGATCCACGCGACAAAGACAGCAAGATGACGCGGACGCACGACCCGGCCGCCCCATTTGCCGCGCTGGTCTTCAAGGTCGTCTCGGACTCGCACGGCGACCTGACCTATATCCGCGTCTATTCCGGCACGCTCGCGAAGGGCACCCGCTGCATCAACCCCGGCAATGGCAAAAAGGAAAACATCTCACGCATCTTCGAAATGCACGCCCAGACGCGAATCCCGCTCGATGAGATCACGGCCGGCAACATCGTGGCCGTCATCGGCGTCAAGGATTCATACACCGGCGACACCCTCTGCGACCCGGATGAACAGATCCTTCTGGAGCGCATGACGTTCCCCGAGCCGGTCATCTCGATGGCGATCGAACCTAAGAGCAACGAAGACAAACGCAAGTTGTCCGAAGCGCTGCAGGTGATCCGCCGTGAGGACCCATCGTTCCGCGCGTCATATGACGACGAGACCGGCCAGACCATCATCGCCGGCATGGGTGAACTGCACCTCGAGATCATCAAGAACAAACTCACGCGCGACATGAAGATCGGCGTCGAAGTCGGCAAGCCGCGCGTCTCATATCGCGAAGCCATCACCCGCAAGGCCGAGTGGGTTCGCGGCAAGTTCGTCAAGCAGACCGGCGGACGCGGGCAATACGGCGACGTGCAGATTCACCTCGAGCCGTACACCGCCGAGCAGGCTGCCGCGGATGGCCTGGACTTCACCGATCACATCGCGTTCGAGAACAAGGTCGTTGGCGGCACGGTTCCCAAGGAGTACATCCCCTCCGTCGAGCATGGCGTGCGACAGACCGCGCTGTCGGGCGTCACGGCCGGATATCCGCTGATCAACATCAAAGTCACCCTGGTGGATGGTTCGTATCACCCGGTGGACTCATCACAGGTCGCCTTCGAGCAGGCGGGTCGTCTCGCGCTGCAAGAGGCCGTGAGCAAGGCGGGCAACGTGCTGCTCGAACCGGTGATGAAGGTCGTCGTGACGGTCCCCGAGGAGTATCTTGGCAACGTGACGGGCGACATCGCCTCGCGCCGCGGCATGATCGTGGATACGGAGGATCGCGGTCCCGTGAAACTCGTCACGGCCGAGGTTCCGCTCTCTGAGATGTTCGGCTATACGACCACCCTCCGCGGCATGTCGCAGGGGCGTGCATCGAACACGATGGAATTCCTCGAATACCGCGTGATGCCGGCGAACCTGATGAAGGAAGTGCTCACGGCGACGTGACCCGTCTCTGAGTGGCATGGGCAAGCCTTCAGCCTTGCCCGTCACGGCGTGTGGCATGGGCAAGTCGTCAGACTTGCCCGTGCCACGAGCGAACGGCAATCTTCGCCGATACCCTCTCTGGGCATGGGCCGACCGCGCCAAGGCCGCGCGAATCGCCGATGCAGGAGAGGGGTTCACGCATGGAACGCAGCACCGTCGCGGACATCGCTCGACACGCTGAGCGCCAACTCTACGAATACCTCGCGAAGGTGCAGGACACCGCCTCGCGCGTGCCTTTCACGGCCGGGTGGCGACAGCGCGATCCCGAACGCCTCAAGGTGCTCTCGCGCCTGCTTGCCCGCGTGCGCGATGTGCAGCGGCTGCTGCATCGGGCGAACCTGCAGTCCGACAACTTGTCGCCGCAGAACGTCCGTGACACGAGCAAGACCGAGGACACGGACACGTCGAGTCAACCGCCGCCTGAGGACATCATGCTGCGGGGCATCGCGGCGCGCCTCGAACGGATCGCGCATGATCCCCCCGCGCTCAAGACCCTCGACATCGACGCTGGTTGGGAACTCGCCGATGCGTTCAAACAGGATCTCCTGTATCTTGCCGATGACGAATATCTCATCGCGCGTCTCAGGTCAGAATCACACCCGAGTCAGGAGAAGTCCACCGACGCCTGGTCCAAGCACTACAGCGACTATCCGCCGAATTTCATCGTCGAGTCCATTCGATACGGCAAGTCGCGCAAGCCGGGTGGTGTGCCCTCGCGCAACGGTGCGACGCCGGCCGAGGAGTCATCGACCAACCACCCTCCGCCGATCGGTCGTCGCAAGGCGCGAGTCATGGCCGTACGACGACTCGCCTTCCTGTATGACCAGCGTGCCGCCGCGGGGCGATCGGGTCGCATGGTCGCGTCCATTCGCAGCGGCTATCTTCGGCGGCTGTCTCTGTATCTCGCGGGACTTCTGGTGGTTCTGGGCGTGATGGTGTATGTGCTTGGCGAAGGCATGTCCAGCGTCAACGAGTTCGTTGCGGTCGTGTTCGCCGGCGCGCTTGGCAGCATGCTTGCCGGTGTCTACAAACTACGAGACTCGAAGGGATCGATCGGCGACCTGCGCGGGTTTGATGCGCAGTTCTTCGCGATGCCAGCGCTGGGAGGGTCCGCCGCGGCCGTGCTGCTGCTCTTCATGCGCGGCGGGCTGGTGGCCATCGGCGGTGTCGATGTTAGTGCGGAAAAAGCGTGGCTGGCGCTGGCCGGGCTTGGGTTCCTCGCGGGCTTCTCCGAGCCGTTCTTCCTGGGCACGGTGGAGCGCATCGCGGGTGGGATCAGGGAGTCGAAGAAGGAGTAGTCGGTTCACCCGCAAGAGTCTGTTTAGCGAGTGTATGAGCCAGTCGGAACATTGTTCGTCGCTTGGCCTGCGAGGTGGGGAGGAACTACACTCTCTGGGGCAACGGAGCGCCGCGTGAAGTGCGACTTGTGCGACAACCCGGCCACGATCCACGAGGTGACGATCCGCGAGGGTCAGCGCGTCGAGAAGCACCTGTGCGAAGCCTGCGCCACATCCGTTGGGATTGGGATTCCCGGCGCTGTGCCGGTCGCCGACCTCATTTCGAAGTACGTCATCGAACAGACCGCCGCCAAGATCCAGCCGCAGGCTCGCGACGGCTCGGCGTGTCCAACCTGCGGCACGTCGTTCACCGAGTTTCGTTCGACGGGTCTGCTGGGGTGCGCGGAGTGCTATCGCACGTTTGAGGCGAAGCTTTCGCCGTTGCTCGAGCGGGCGCATGAGGGCGCCTCGCACCATGTCGGCAAGGTTCCGCGACGCGGCGTGGCGCAGCAGGGGGGGGATGACCTCACGCAGGAGCGGGCGCGGCGCGTGGCCGCGCTGCGCAAACAACTTGATGAATCCGTTCGCGCGGAGCAGTATGAGCGTGCCGCAAGGCTCCGCGATGAACTGAGGAACCTCGGCAGTCTCGATCAATCCAGCCAGAGTTGATGCCCATGACGACTCCCGGCGAGGGCGCTTCGCCGCGTCCTCGAAACATGTTCGCGACGGAATGGCTTCGCGGGTGCGGCGAGGCGTGCGATGTCGTGATGTCGTCGCGCGTGCGGATGGCGCGGAACCTGGCCGGGTTCCCGTTCGTGGTCAAGGCGACGCGGGCGGATCGGCTTCAGATTCTCGATGCGTGCAAGCGCCGGATTCAGGTCGCGCACCTCGCGGGCGACATCATCTGGATCAACCTGCACGAGGCCAGCAGCATGGAGCGCACGCTGCTTGTCGAGCGGCATCTGGTCTCTCAGCAGCACGCGCGGGGGAAACTCTCCACCGGCGCCGGCGGACCCGATGAGCCGCGCGCCCTGGCCTTCTCACACCCGGATGAACGACTCGCGATCATGGTCAACGAGGAGGATCACCTGCGCATTCAGGTGATCCGCTCGGGCCTGGCGCTCGTCGAAGCGCTCGCGGAGATCGACGCCGTGGACGATCGGCTCGAAGGCGGCCTCGACTACGCCTATTCGCCTCGTTTCGGATATCTCACCTCGTGTCCGACCAACGTCGGCACGGGTGTACGGCTGAGCGTGATGCTGCACCTGCCGGCGCTGCGATTGACCGGCGACATCGACAAGGTCAAACACGCCGCCAACGACATGGCCCTGGCCGTGCGCGGGTTCTACGGCGAGGGTTCGCAGGCCGCGGGCGATTTTTATCAGATCTCGAACCAAACGACGCTGGGCAAGACCGAGTCGGTGTTGCTGCACGACTTGCAGCGCGAGATTCTGCCGCAGGTGATCGAGTATGAGCGGTCGGCGCGGGCGCGCCTGCTGGCGAAGCGTCGCGGCGAGATCGAAGATCAGGTGTGGCGCGCGATGGGCACCCTGCGCCACGCGAAACTGATGACCACCGAAGAGGCGATGCAACTGCTGAGCCTTGTTCGCATGGGCGTGGTGACGGGGATCGTGCCCGGCCTGTCGCTGGCGGAGGTCAACTCGCTCTTGCTTGCGATTCAACCCATGCACCTGCAGCGCGTCGTCGGCAAGGAACTCGATCAGGACAAGCGGCGCATCGCGCGGGCCGATGTCCTTCGCGAGCGACTCGCCGATTCACGAGGCAACGGCGGATGACCGGGTCGGGCGATGACAACGCCCGCGATTCGAGCGCCTTTCGATGGCCGCCGCGCCCCCTCGATCAACCCGCCAGGCCGGCCGATGCATCGAATCGTGAGTCCACGCCCAGCGCCCGCCCGCACAGTTCTTCCGCGCCCGCTCGCGCTGACTCCGCGGCGGTGACTCCGCGGGCCGCGCCATCCAGCGCCGACATTGATGACACGTCGCGCGAATCAACGTTTGATCTGCGATCACTCTGGCACGACGCGGAACGAACCTGGCTTGGATGGACTTCCGCGCCTCTGCATGTTCGATTGCGCGATGCGCAGTGGCGACCGGATGCGATGGGAGATTACTGCGGCCGTTGCGGGCGTACGGCCGTGACTGGCCCACACAGCACCGACTGCGCCCGCTGCGCTGGTGCGCGATTGTCGTGGGAACAGGCGGTGCGGCTTGGGTCGTATGAAGGCGTGCTGCGCGACGCGATTCATGAAGTGAAGTTCTCTCGCTGGCGGCGCATCGGGCGTGACCTCGGCGCGATGCTTGGCGAAGCGCTGGCGCAGCGACTTGACGCAGCGCGCATCTCGTTCGACGATGTCGCCATCGTTCCCATGCCGACGTCGTTTCGGCGGCGCATGGCGCGGGGGATCGATCACGCTCTTGTGATCGCGCGCGGCGCTGCGGCCGTGTGCGGGCTGCCGATTGCGCGGCCGTTGGTTCGTCGCCACGGCCCGCCGCAGATGTCGGTCCCCGGCAGTCGACGGGCTGGGAATGTCGCGGGGAAGTTTGAGGTAAGGGCTGGCGGGATCTGGTCATCACCATTACTGGTGGTTGTCGATGACGTGATGACGACGGGTGCGACAATGCGTGCGGCGTGCCGGACATTGGAGCGGGGTCTTCCCCGGGGTGTGGACGGACCCGGACCGCGACTGTGGGCGGCGGTGCTGGGTGTGACGGAACTGGGTGCGGGCGATGGGCTTGAAAAGCGCGCGTGAAACTTGACCAGGGCGGGGCGGCGGATACGATTACCTCTGCCCCAAATTGGGAGCGAGCCGGCGGGCACGGTGGATGCCGCAAGCCCGACGGCCATCTTTGACAAGTAAACAGTTGGGTAGCCCGCGAGAGTGCGAGGCGGCGGCAACAGCCGGTTTACCGGATGTGTCCTTGGCAGGACAGCCATCGCCTGATCCAAATGCCCACTTGGGAATCACAGCCCAAGTGTCGCATCACTCTCGCGCAAGTAAAGCAGAAATGCCCTTGAACTTTTGAGTGATGATTCCTCCGGATTTTGCCGTCCGGAGGCATCGCGGGAGACCGCGATGTAGACCACCATCCGGGAGACCGGATGGGTTTTAACAGGCAAACTCAATCTGAAGTACGCCCGTCCGGCCGTGAGGTCGTGGCGGGATCAACGGATTTCAAGTGAAGAGTTTGATCCTGGCTCAGATTGAACGCTGGCGGCATGGTTAAAGCATGCAAGTCGAACGTGCCCGCAAGGGAAAGTGGCGGAAGGGTGAGGAATACGATTGTACGTACCCCAAGGTGGGGGATAGCCGGGGGAAACTCCGGGTAATACCCCATGTGTTCTACGGAACAAAGGCTTGCCGCCTTGGGAGCGGCGATCGTCCTATCAGGTAGTTGGCGGGGTAACGGCCCACC
>CAZTPJ010000096.1:0-3505 GCA_964614515.1 uncultured Phycisphaeraceae bacterium
GTAACCGAGCCGACCTTCCCCTTCAGGTGCGGAGCGATCTCGGCAATCACCTTGGAGACGGTATCCCGAAGCCCCCGGTAGGCTTTCGTGCCAGCCTTGAATGCCCTCGCGGCTGCGATGATCGACACGTCGATGATGTCGTTGAAGATCAGGACGGAGCCAAGGCGACGGCCACCCTTGCGGCGCGCCTCGGCGGTCTTGCGGTTGCGTTCGGCGATGCGTTCGCGTGCCTCGCGTTCAAGGCGGTCAACGACGGATTCCTCCCCCTTCGCCTCTTTCGCCTTCTCGGCGGCGGGCGGGGCGGGGGCGGGCTTGCCTTCCTGTTGAGCCTTGTACGCATCTCGGATTTCGTGGTACTTGACCAGAGCATTGAGTGTGGACTGATTGTTTTCGCCGTACCGGATGGTCGCGGCGGCGTACTTTCGCTCGGCTTCCAGAACGTCTCGCTTGAGAATCTTCTTCCGCCTACCCTTCCCCGGAGGTTCCGATGGAGCAGCAGGACTGGATTTCTGAGCAGTTTGCGAAGGCGCTGCGAAATCAGGCGCACTCAATTCACTGGCCGACTCCAAGCGAGCCGTGGCTTTCGTTTGAGTTTCAGGGGAACTTTGTGTGCCCGACTCGACGCCGCCACGGGATTCTGTCGCCCCCCGCACCCGCTCCCTCAACACCGCCTTCGAGCCGACCGGACTCAGATTGAGTTCGCGGGCACGCTGGCGGAGTTGGGCGTAGGAGAGGGCGGCTACATCTTCTTCTGCCGCGACCGCGCGCGCTTCGCCGCCGCCTTGCCCTTCTTCGTGTACGAGTAGTGCTTGACCCGGCCGCTTGACATCTTGACCTTTGGCATCGGATGGTCCTTTCTGGAGTTCGGGGTAGTCCGCCAACACTTCGGGCGGAACGGGTTTGCCTTCAGAGAGGGCTTGGGACACAATCTTTCTGTGTTCCACAAGCGCATTGGCCTTTGTGTTATACCCAGTTACCAACGCAGCCTCATCGAACAGACGAGCCTTATCCGGCGGGTTCAGTAAATCCTTGGCCTGTCTTTCAGACTTGATTCGCTCACGCAAATCTTCGATGATGCGACGATCAGCAGAACTGGCATCCTGAATGTCACCCGTCGGGTTCAGCCGATTGATTCGCTTCGACAATCGCGTGATGACAGCATTGTGCTTTTTGATTGCGGCGTCGTACTTGGCTCGTTCTTCTGCATATCGCGTATCACGCTTCTCGCCCGTCTCAGAAAGCCGCTTGGCGTCGGCATCTCCGTACTCTTTCCGAGTCATCTCCCACGGCTGCTTGCCCGCCCCCGCGTCCGGCGTAGACTTGGCGGGAGGTTGCGATGCTTCGACGACTTTGGGAATGGCTTTGCCGATGTCCGCTGTGGACTCGATCTCCGGCTGAGATTTACGAGCGGTTCCTTGACGAGCAGGGGCCGCCGCAGTGGTTTCTGTCTGGCGAACAGAAGGAGTAGCCGATGGACCAGGACTGGTCGGCTGAGTCGTGGCAGGGGCAGCGGTTTCTTCTACCTGACGAGTGGGTTGAACAGGCGGCTGCTTCGCAATGGGAGCCACCGCTTGCATCGGCCTCGTCGCTGCCGCAGACGGCGGTGGAGTTTGTGGCGGCGGTGTACCGATGGACGGACCCTGGGTGGTCGGAGCCGGAGCAGCAGGCGCGACACCGCTTTGCGGAGTTCGTGGACGCGACGATGCCGCTTGGCCGCCCGCAGCCGCAGACCCACCTTCCAACAGAGTCGGTTCGCCCAGTACGCCCGAGTTGGATTGATGAATGGGAGGCACGGATATGGGGGACTGAGTTTGTGCCGCCTGACCGCCCGCAGCCGCCACGCCCAGCAGAAGCGCCCCAGCCGCCCCGCTAGCGAACGCCATCGGGGCGTCCCGCTTGACGTTCTCGGCCGCCTGTTCCCACGTCTGCAATCCCAGCGTCGCATCCAGAGCGTTCTCGCCAATGACGTTCAGGGCTTCCTCGCCGCCCTCTGCTGCCGTCAGGATGCCCGCGTCGGCCAGCACCTTCGCAGCCTTTCCGGTCTCGCCCTTGAACACCATCCGCATCGCGTTGCGAACGCCGCGCACACCGAACCGCATCGCGGCCCCGAGTCCAAGCAACTCCGTCCCGGCCTCCAGCGCCCCCGTGCCGATCGCGGACGGGACACTGCCGGTTTCCTTCAGTTTCGACTCAGCCGACGAACCAGCGAACGCGGCCAGAACCGGACCAGCCGCAGGAGGAAAGAAGGCGGCAGCCGCGCTCGGAAGCACGCTGCCGACCACATCTCCCATGAATCCTCCAACGCCCGTTCCACGTTCCTGAAACGACGCCTCGGTCTTGGCCTCTCCGATCCGCTGCCCCATTGTCGGTGTCAGGCTCAGGAGATTGGACACGACATTCTGGCCGAATCCCTCAAGTCCACTCGGCGCAGGCATCGGCGGCGTCAGCGTTCCCGGCGAGGTCGCCCCGTACCGATACCACCACTCGTCCTGCGGAGACATTCCCTGCGGCGTCGGTCCGACGACCGGCCCCTGCGGGATCGACTGCTGCGTAAACGGCCCCTGAATCGCCTGCGGCTGCCTCTGGGCGAACTGAGCGTGCATCGGCGATTGCTGCTGTGCCAGCGTGCCCGGAACCGTCTGGGGCTGTCTACGGGGCTGCTGGGCCGTCTGCGGGGCCATCTGGGCGGCGGCAACGTCGAACGAGTCGCCGGTGGGATACCCGGCTGGCGCAGGCGGTCCCATCGCGCCGGGGGCGGGCGGCTGCTGGACCTGGCCGAACTGGCCGCTCAGGAGCCGTTCCGCCGCCATGTCGAAGGCGTCAAGGACCGGCGGACCTTGTACCGGCAATCGCGTCATCGGACCTGCCACCCGACTTCCTCAGCCATTTCGCGGGCACGTTCCTTGACAATCTCGACTTCCTCGGGCGTCTGGGGAGGCGTGCCCCTCTGGAGCGACCATTCCTCAATCGCCAACTGGACGAACTGAGCGACCTGACCGCCGCCGTGGATCGCCTCGAACTCGTTGATGTTCCGGGGCAGGCCCGCCCGCCACCGGAGGTTGTTCCGCCGCTGGATGATGCTCAACTCCTGCTGACGCATCTGGCGAATGACCTGCTGCTCCCGGATCGCGTTACGGATCGCCACCGGATTCGACTGCTCCGGGTCGGCGAGTTTCGCCCACTCCGTGAGCCGCATGATCTCGTCGTCGATCTGCTTGACGCGATCCTCAGCGAGCATGAAGTCCGACTGCGCCCGTCCGTCGATCGCCTGCGAGATGCCCTTCACCACGTCGGCGTTGAGGGCCGACATGTCGCCGCCGTTCAATTCGAGGTCGGCGATCTCGTTGAAGAACAGGCGAAACTGGTTCGGCTCCATTCGCTCCGATGCGGCATCCATCGCGGTCAATGTATCGGGAGACAACTGCTTTCCGACCTTCGCGGCCGCCTGCTGGCGGGCCGTGATGAGCGCCCGGTTCGTGTCGCGGTACGTCTGACGGTTCACATC
>CAZTPJ010000096.1:3515-4422 GCA_964614515.1 uncultured Phycisphaeraceae bacterium
TGCTCAGCGTTGAGTGCGGCCCGTCGGTCCTCCTGCGCCTGCTGGAACGCGGTCGCCTGCATGGCCTGATCGGCCTGCGCACGTTGCTCGGCGTTCATGCGGAACATGAAGTCGAGGCCGGACTTGAGGGCCGCTTCCTGCTGCTTGCGGGGACGATCGGCCTGCTCCTGCTGGAACTCAACCTCCTCACGTTCGGACTTACGCTGCTTGGATCGCATCTCGCGGATAGGCGCTTCGGCGGCGTACCGCTGACCTGCCTTCGTCAGTCTCGGCTTCTCCTGAATGGCGTTGCCAAGTGCGTTGAGTAGCCCTTCGCTCAGAATGTCCGCGAAGAAGTCTCCTGCGTTTCCCTCTCTCGTCATCGCCGGGAACGGCTGCGGACCCGCAAGCGGCTGCACGCCAAGCGCCTGCATCTGCGGCGGAACGGCAATCTGTCCACGATCGACGATCTGGGGCATGGTTACGATCCGAAAAGGAGCCGTCCAGGGAGTTGGCCGAGCGATTGTCCAAGTCCAGCCTTGAAGTAGTCACTGAACCCCGGCTGTTGCGGCGGCGCACTCCCGTAAGACCCGCCCGTCAGGACGTTCGCCATCGCCGCCCGAATTGCATTGATCCGGTCCTGCACGCCGAGGTCGATGTCGCCGCGCATCCGCTGGGCGTCGCTGCTGATCCCGCGACGGGCGGAGTCCAGCACCGTCGTGTTGAACAGGCCGCGATTGACCGCACCCTGGTTCGCCTTGCCTTGCGTGCCTGTCTCCCACGTCGCCACGTCCCGCTTGGCTTTCTGGCCCGCTTCCGACGCACCGGCCATCGACATCATCAACTGGTTCAGGGCGTCAAGGCGGCGCAATTGACCGCCCCTGAACCCGCTACCCTTTTTACTCTTGAACCCTTCGGGGATCGTCCC
>CAZTPJ010000096.1:4432-8972 GCA_964614515.1 uncultured Phycisphaeraceae bacterium
CCAAAAAGCATATCCCGCCACGCGCCGAGACCCTCAAAGTTCTGTGGTGCTTGCTCAGCCATCGTGATGCTCCTAACTCAGAAGGTCTACCCGACCTTTTTGACCGACGCCAACTCTCGAAGCGGGTCGAGCGCACGAACCGCCTCAACGTAGAAGTAGTGGATTCTCTCTCGGTCGTCCTGCGACATACTGGCAGAATCGACGGCTTTCCACATGCGGTCGATTGACTCATCAACTGCCGCAACGGTTTCCTTGTCAATCCATCCAATCATGATTCCTCCTAACTCAGAAGGTCCAGCCAGCCGCCGAGTCCGCCCTGGCTCGTGTTGATCGTGTCGAGGATGCCCGGCTTGAGGTTCGCCCCAAGCCCGAGCAGGTTCAGCATCCCCTGTCGCTTCCGCTGGTTCTCCGGCAGGGTCTTGGTTAGATTCATTCCAAGTTGCAGCAGGCGAGAGTCGATCTCGCCGAGTCCCTGAAGCGACCCGAGAAGCCCCGTGTTGAGTCCGCCGATCTCGGCCATGATTGATTCTAGTCCCCTCGCTACGCAAACTCCCAAACCATGATGCACCCGACCTTGCCATCACCGCCCGCTCGATCCGTATTTCCAACAGTCGCTGCTCCACCGCCACCCGCCCCATACGCCGCCCCGGCGTTTCCGGCGGCGTTCGCAATCCCACGCGGGCCGCCGCCCGTAAACGATCCGCCACCGTATCCGGACAATCCGCCGCTCGCACTCACACGGAACCCAGGTCCGCCGTCGCCGCCGCTGATGTTGATGTCTCCGTTGCTCGCCGTCCCGCCACTGCCTCCGGCCGCGATGCCGAGCGCGGTTCCCGCCGCCATTGCGGTTCCGCCGACGCCGCCGCCCGCCGTCAACGCAACCGCAAGCGTGAACGTCGAGTCCGTACCGTTCGACCCGTTGTTCGCCCCGGCCGTGCCACCGGCCCCGCCTGCCCCGACCGCATAGGCGGCCGTCGCTCCACCAGTGAGTCCGGTTGTGTACTTCTCGACGCAAGCGCCGGCCCCGCCGCCTCCTGCCGCAGCCGACTGAGCCGCGCCGCCCGACACTCCGCCACCACCGCCGCCGCCTCCGACAACGCGGATCAGAGCCGCCGTCGTGTTCGTGTTCCAGGTGTGGTTCCCGCTCCCGGTGACATAGACCGTGAAGGCGAGCAACCGTCCAGGAACCGTCGCCCATGAAGCATCGCCACGGAACCATTGGGCGGTCGAGTTCGGAGCCTTGACCATCAGGCCGTGCGCGGTCGTGGATACATTCAGGTCCGTGTTGTCCTCCGGGGCCGCGAGATCGTCGAGTTTGATCGAGTCCGCCCCGCCGCTCTGGTGTCGAGTCGCGTGTACCGACACGTCCACTCCATCGACGTTCCCGACGTTCGTGATCGCCTTCGTGCCCATGTTCAGGTCGCCCGTCATGGCGCGCGACCCGTCGATGAGAAGGTACTGGTTCAGACTTGTCAGCGAAACGACGAACCAGTGGCTCCCGTCCGGGATGAAGATGCGGCTGCCCCACGCTTCCGTTAGCGTCTCATGGCTGCGGCCCTCGATGGTCTGATTCTCGTTGAACGTCTCGACCGTGATCGTCGAGGTGTACCCCGTTGCATTCTTGACGATGACCGGACTCGTCCACTCCCGAAGGTCCGGCAGCGTGCAGGAGAACCCGATTGTGCTTGGATTGCACCGGACTAGTTGGGCGGTGATCTGCTTGCTCGCGGTCGCGTTCGTGAGCGTCTGTGCCGACCAATGAGTCTGGATCGTCTGATCGTCGGCGAGCGTCAGCCCTTCGCCGAGCCAGTCGGACGCCCCCGCGAACCTCTGGGCGTTCCGGTGCGTTCTTGGGTCGCGCGCCCCGCTGCCCATCGACTTCGCCAGCCGCGCTTGCCCGAGCAGCCCGCGTGAGCGAGGCTTCGACGGCTGAGCAAGCATCGGAGCGACGGCGACTGGATCATTGTTGATCTTGGCGTCGCTGCGGATCGTCGCCATGCCGAGATCGCGGCGTCGCTTTCGGCGCGGACGCATCGCCACATCATCGAATGGAGCCTTCTGGACATACTCTGACGCGGACCAGGGCACATCACTTCTCCATCAGTTCGATCCGCTTCTCAAGTGGAACGCACTCGTCGCACTCTCGCCGTCCGCACGTCGGCCCCATGCACTTCGTACAGAAGCCGCGTTTCCGCCCACTGCCCCGGATGATCTGCCAGTGATACCCGCAGTGGACGCACATCGCAGTCTCGCCGACCACGGAGCCGTCCAACTCGATGTATCCGCTTGGCTTGCCCATCACTCGATCCAATGGAAGTAGGCGTGCGCGTCGATCGTTGCCGTCGTGGTAACGGTCTGGAGTCCGACGCCGTTGGCGGCAGTCGCCGGGACGATGATCTCGCCGCCCTCTTCGGCGGTCCACCGATAAGTCGAACGGCTGTTCATCACAATCTTGAGCAAGTACGCATTGGCCGTGTAGGTCGGCTCGGCCGTGTAGTCGCTCTTGAAGGTCGCTTTGGCGGCGACACCGCCGGGATCGAGACTCACAGGGGTGAACGATGTTCCGGTCCCGTCCGCCGTTGAACGATTCACGCGCAAAAGCGAATAGGTGTCCTCCGGCGTTCCCGCGTAGGCCAGTTCGATCCGGTAGATGCGTGGTCGAACCGTCGTGGCGGTGATGAGAGCCGCGATCGTGTCGCCCGCCGTGCTGGGAGTCTGCTCGCCTTCGCCGTAGTACCGTTCCATCACGACCTCACTCTCAGGCGTCCGCCCTCGACGGGCTGGACGATCAGTTGCTCGATTGAGAAGAACTCATCCACCGTGTCGCTGAACACCTTGCACAGAACGGCCGCGCCACGCGCCCGCTCATTGATTCTAGGATTCCGCCCCGGCCCCAGCGTCCCGCTGAACACCGCCGTCTCCGACTCGAACGCTTCCTCAACGCTGTCGCCCGCGTAGACCTCGAACTCGGCAGCATCCGTGTTCTCGCCCATCACGAACCGCCAGCCGCGAACCTTCACCTCGCGGTCAGTCCCGCCCACCATCGGGCCGAGCCAGACGTAGGAAGAGATCGCCTCGTCGGGCGATCCGGCGGTCACAGGCGCATCGTGCGAAGTCAGTTCGTAGAACCTCCGCAGATAGCCGTTCCGGCCCCCGAAGAGCATCAGCCGGTCCTCCGGGTTGTCGCCGTCGATGACGTACACGGCCGTCGGATCGAGCGATCCATCGTGGAACGAGTACGGGTGGAACGATTCCGTCCGCTTGTCCCAGAAGTAATGCTCGCCCTTGCGGTTCGTATCGAACGGCGTGATGGTCAGGTGGACGCCTTGCAGGACGTGATCCCACGCCATCAGGATGACGTTCGCGCCCGTGTCCACATCCTGCAACCGCTGTTCGATCCGGCGATTGCTCAGACGCTCCGGGATGCCGCCGGGAGCCATCCGGTACATGCCGCCCATCTGGCCGAAGAAGTAGACGAACCCCTCCGGGTCTTTGCACCACGCCCGACCGAACGCGACTCCGGTGATGTCGCTCACGAGGTCGATCCGCCCGCCCGCCATCGGGTCGCCGGTCATACGCCACAGGGACGCATCGGCCCCGAAGAGCAGCAGGTCGTCGCTGTAGGGGATCAGGGCCGTCACCACGTCGCCGATCAGGCCCGCCGGCGAGTTGTTGCCCGCGACGGCCTGCGATTCGCTCTGGTCGGCCGGGGTATAGTCCCAGTTGAGCGGATCGCCGACTTCGGACATGAACCAGTTGTGCGGATCGTCGCCAGCGCCGCTCAGAACCACCCGGCCCCGCCACGTCGTGATGAGCCGGGCCGACTTGCCGGTGTCGCTGTTGCCGTTTCCGTCCGCATCGTCGGGCAGGTTGCCGTCCGTCGGAACCCACGCCGTGAACGTGTTGGCGATCGGGTTCCAGACGCGGTAGTTGTTCCCATCCACGAAGTAGACGCGGCTGAACGCCTGTGTGGACATGACCCGTCCGCCGGTTCGCAGTCCGCCCGACCCACCGCTGATGTCCACGAACCCGACGCCGGGGATGAATCGCTTGAGTGTCCCGCCCGCACACGCGATGTACTTCTTGGTCCGGGGGACGCTGATGATCGTCTGCTCGTCGGTCGTCGCCAGTTGGACGGCCGCCTCCGATGAACTCTCGGCCTGCGCCAACACGATGTCGCCTTCAAGTCCGAGCGTGACCCCGGCGGCGTTCACGCCCGCGTCGTAGGCCCACTTGGTCGTGAAGTCGCTCTTGACCTTCCAGACGGATGCCCCGTTCGCCCGGTCCCCGACCACGAACATGTCGCCGGTCGTCTTGTCGATGGCGATGCCGTTGAGGTTGACGCTCCCGCCCCCGATGTCATGCGTGCTATGGAGCGTCCGGTCGGCGTTGAACACCCACATGTTGACGCCGCTGGTGTTGGCCCCGACAACCACGGTGCGGCCGTTGCCGTCGATCGCCACCCCCTTCGGGCTTGAACCCGCGTCGGCGCTTCCCATCGTCGTCGAGAAGTCGGTCCACCAGACCGACACGGCCCCGA
>CAZTPJ010000096.1:8982-11738 GCA_964614515.1 uncultured Phycisphaeraceae bacterium
TTTTACCGTGGGGGGGCGCTTCCCTTGGTCTTCTTTTTGTCGGCCCCCCCGCCCCCCACGGCCCCGACCTTCGGGCCGCAGACCGCGACTGTGCGATTCTCTAGCAGGGCCAACGCGACCAGATCGATCGTCGCCCCCAAGTCGCGGGTGGCGATGAATGCGCCGGTCGAGTCGAGTTTCCAGACGTTCCGCTGGACACCGGAGCCTGACCCATGGCCGTTCCACTGAGTGTTGCGATCGCCCGTCACGTATACGTTCCCGTCGTCGTCCACAGCGACCCCGTACATCGTGTGGGTCGTGGTCCCGACATCGGCTGTCCACTGGCTCGTCAGGTCGGTGTCGAGTTTCCACAGGTGAACCCCGGTGGTCCCGAGTCCGACGACGTGCAGGTAGGGGGTATCGGCGTTGGGCGTGATCGCAATCCCCTTCGCGTTCGCCCCGGTATCGAACGAGTCGAGCGTCGATCCATCGTCGGGGTCAAGTTTCCACACCGACAGGTTGCCCGATCGGTCGCCGACGACGTACACATACCCGTCCGCATCGACCACCGCCGCCTTCAGGTCCGCGCCGGGGTCGACCGCCCATTCTTCTTCCGGCGATTCCAGTTCCTTGAAGATCGTCTCCGTGACCGCGACCACGACCTCGTTGATGGTCTGGAACGCGGTCGATCCGTTCAGTTGCTCGTTGAACAGGTTGACGAGTCCGGGCCGCTTGCTGATCCGCATCCGGCCCGTCCGGGGATCGAACGGGACCACGTTATGCTCATCGAGGCACGTCCCCTCCTCGGGCGTCGAGTAGGCGGACGATTCCGAGACGCCCCCGAACGGCATCGGGACGTTGAAGGGCGGAAGTTGGCGACCGATGAGGGCCATTCATTCCTTCCGGCTCAGATGGTCCCGCATGATGGGGCGGATCACTTTGTTGATGTAAAGCCACGCTCTCGCCTCGGACTTGCCGATGGACTTCCCCGCCTGCTTGATCGTCTTGCCTTCAGCAAGCGCGTCGATGATCCCGTTCACCTGCTCGTTGTGCGGACAGACTCGGCGTTTCCACGCTTCGATCTCATCCCATTCATCTACCTCGTTGAGTGGCTTCGTCACGATCACGTCGCTGCGAACATCGTCCATGTGCCGATCCGCAGCGCCGTTGTACGTCCCGTACTGATGAAAGTAGAGCGACTTCATCGATCGCTGCACGTTCCATCTCCGGCCGCCCTTGCGTCCATGCCACTTGCGGACCTGATCGAGGATCGCCCCATCGACGCGGCTCTGGGCGAAGGTTCGGAAAGAGTTGTTCCGCTTGGGGTCGAACCGCTTGGCCGCCTCCGCCAGTCCGACGTAGGCGCTCGTCATGTACTCGCCGTACTCGTCTCCGAACCGGCGTGCGGCGGCCATCGAGCGGTACTTGACGAGATCGAGATTCTCGTCGATGAGTTGCTGAGTGGTCATGTGAACAAATCCTCAAACCGCACGATCGGGAAGCATCGCAGGTGGGCGTCCGGGTTCGTCTGGTAGACCCGGTAGCAGAACCGATCGAACGTCGGAACCAGTTGCTCCATGAGGTACAGGATCGTCGGCCAGTACATCGGGGCATCGTGATGTCCGGGAGAGCAATCGCACCCCAGCAGATAAACATGGCGGAACCCAAGATGCCAGCACAACCGCAACGCAATGAACATTGATGAACGGGCCGCCCCCTTGGCGAACCATTCCTTCGGGGTATGTTCTCCGAACAGCGACGTACCCCAGTTGATCCACGGGGTATGGAGCCAGTTCTGATATGTCGGATCATCGTACCTGGCGTTGAAGAAGTGAGTGTTTGGCGCTCCTTTTGGCGTCCGCGCCGGCTCGTAAGCGTCCTCACGCGGACGAATCGAAGTCGCGCTTCCGATCGGCGAAAACTTCATCACGTCTGGATCGTCCCAGATGCGATTGCCAAAGTAGCACGCCGGATCGCCGGTACACCAGTATCGTGGCTTCGGACCACACTTCGGGTAGTTGTTGATCGCCATGACGGGCACTCCCGCCTCGGCGATCCACTTTCGGCGCTTCGGAGTCGCGGACCATCCCCGTCCGACAATGAAGATCGGCTTCTCGTCGTCCGGGTTGGCCTGCGAATTGTGGAGCCAGGTCACCGCGTTTCCGTGCCCGTCGCGGATCAGTTCGTTCGTCGTCCCCGAGACGTACAGCGGAGACGAGTCCATGAGCGACTGAACATCGCATGGCTTGTCCAACGCCACTTCGGCCTTTGCGGCCTCGTCCATTGAAGCCCCCCTTCGATCAGGAGAAGTTCTGGCTTCCGACGATGTGGACGATTTGCATGTTGCGCTTCGCGCCTTCGCTCTGGATCGCCACCATCGGGACCAACGCCTTTGCAGTCGTCAGGGCACGGGTCGAAGTATAGACCGCCGTGGTCATGTCGTTGATGTAGACCCGCACGATCCGCGACGAATTGACGCTGATCCGAACATGGTAGACCGTCGAACTGTCCGCGTTCGTGCCTGTCGCCACCGCGACCGAACTTCCGCCGCTGCCCGCGACACCGACCCGCCACGATCCGCCCGAACCCGTCCCGGTTCGGCTGGTCCCGTTCTGGTCAATGTAGACCTCGACGCGGTTTGAGCCGGACGACGCCGCTCCGATCGCGTTACCACGCGGGTACGTTGCCGAGAACAGGCCGACGACGATGTTCGCGTCCGTAAGCGTTCCCGTCTTGATGACGAAATCGAACTCCGGCGACTTGTTGGTGTACCACTT
>CAZTPJ010000097.1:0-7775 GCA_964614515.1 uncultured Phycisphaeraceae bacterium
ATTCGACCGACAACTCGTTGGCTGTGGCGCAAATCGTTTCGGCGATGTTGGCAGGGTCGGGTTTCAGGATCGCTGACATCCCGTCAACTTTGATCCTGTCCATGAACGACGCAACCTCTTCCCCCGCTCGTTTCCTTTCTCCTGCGATGTACGATAGCTTCTCATCGTCGCTCAACGACGCGCGGTTCATCAGAGCAATTCCCGGAGCGTTGAACACGTGGAGCAGAGAGACGTTCAGCCGATCGAGCAACCCAAGTGATTTGGCGGTGCGAAGCGTTGTTTCTGAATAGGTGGAAAGGTCGGAGGCGGCAATCGCTCGCCGGTACGGGCCTGTCGGAACACCGTTGGCCAACAAGACAGGACGGTCGGCGGTTCGGATCGTTCGCTCGGCGGTTGTTCCGACCAGAATATCTCGAAGAACCTGTCGACGATGCGGGCCGATGACGATCAAGTCAGCGCCGAGGTCTCGCGCAGCCTGCTTGATACCGACAAACGGATTGCCGAGGACAACACGAAAGTCGCACTTCACGGCGTCGATCGCTTCGAGAGTATGTGTCAGTTCCTCAAGAAGCTTGGTCGATGCGTCTCGTTCTGCCAACACGATCGACCGCGCCTGATCGTCATCAACAACGTGAACCAAATGGACCTTGGCGTCAAATTCACGCGCCAGCAACTTCGCGCGTCGGATCGCACGATCCGAGCGCTCCGAGAAATCCGTTGCAACGACGATGGTCTTCATTACGCTGCTCACCGAGTCTGCTTGTGGGGTGTTGGGCTGGCAACCCGACGTGCCGAGGAGGGATTGAAAGACGGCCCTCGCGAATGCGTTGGGTTATGGTTTGCTCACGCAATTTGCAAAAACGACGAAATCGACTTGCCGCCTGCTCAGACTGCCCTTTCAAAAGCGATTCGCTGGCCTGACCTTTCCGCGGTCGACGTCTTCCTTGATGGGACGATGCGCATCGGCGACCAGATGCATCGAAAAAGCGATTATCGCTCGTTGCGCTCAGTTTACCGAGTTCGTAGAGTTGGATCAACTCGCGTAGATCGGCCGGATCGCCCGCCGTCCGTATGCTCAGCAAAACCTGCTGATCGAATTCATGGCTGTCCCCTTCGCAACTCTTCGCCCACCTGCGGCGCTTCAAGCCGGGAGGGGCGGCCGTTTTCCGGCGGCGGCGTAGTCGCGGAGGGCGTTGGCGATGGCTTTGATGGGGCCGTGTCCGCGCAGGCGGAGGGTTCGGTAGTCCACCATGAGGCGTTTCCCGACCCTTGAA
Organism: uncultured Phycisphaeraceae bacterium; assembly: GCA_964614515.1. Classification (GTDB taxonomy): domain Bacteria; phylum Planctomycetota; class Phycisphaerae; order Phycisphaerales; family UBA1924; genus CAZTPJ01. The sequence goes on from CAZTPJ010000097.1 coordinate 1,275, forward strand.
ATGCGGGATGCCCCTTCGCCAGGGAATAAACGTCTCTGCTGATCGCTCGGGAAGCAAATCGATGGGCCGATGCGGCTCAAGTTCGCACAGAATCGTGCCGCAACTCCGGCCGCGGCGTCAGGCCCGCTCGTCCACGCCCAGGATGCGAGCCTTTGACGCTGAAGGATCGGGGGCCTGGCGAACGGCCCGAAGCAGAGTATCGCCGCTGATGGGCATGCCCAGTCGCCGAGCCGGCCGCGAAACCGCCTCGTCCGTCATTCCACCTGGCAACGGCCAGAACCACACTTGACACGGCGGCGTACCGCGCCTAAGATTTGGACGTCAAGGTCCTAATGTCCTAATCTCTGGAGACCGCCACGATTTCTCTCACCGCCGAATACGCTCTCCGAGCCGTGGTGTGTCTTGCCAGCCGGAACGGCAAGCCGCTCGTCACGCCTAAAATTGCTGACATCACGCATGTGCCAGTGGGGTACCTGGCTAAGGTGCTTCAGGTATTGAGTCGCGCCGGGATCGTTCGGTCCCAGAAGGGCTACAACGGTGGTTTCGTTCTGGTGAGGCCTCAGAAGGAGCTGACGGTTCTGGAGGTGGTCAACGCGGTGGATGCGCCTCGGCGGATCAAGAGCTGCCCGCTGGAGCTCGGGCAACACGGTACGCGACTATGTCCCTTGCATCGCAGATTGGACGAGGTGGCGGCTCAAGTTGAGCAGGCGTTTGCTGATTTCACCATTCACGACCTGCTGGCCGAGCAGAGCGAAAGTGTTCCGCTTGGGCTTCCACGCGACTGCCAGGGACCCGCCCCGTCGACGAACAAGGATAATTCCGTGTCATGAGAACACCACCCCTCAAGCGACATCCTGCCCTTCGGCCGTTCGCGCGCGACCATGACACCGGACTCGTGCAGGGGCGACATCTGATGCGTGCTGCGGTAAATGATCAGCGTGGGCGACGCAGCGCGGTCAAAGCCTTTGCTCAGGCCTGGGAGGCCGAGCTGGCCCAGCACCTCGTGGACGAGGAAGCGTTGCGGTTGCCGCTCATGACGATGGTTCAGCAGGATCGTCTGAAGCCGGAACACGACCACCTCCGTCGCTTCGCCGACGAGTCGCCCAGGCTGGGGCTGGATGAAGATCCGGGTGTTGCGCGGGCTCCTGAAGTAGGGCTGTTACTGGACGATGATATTCGCTGGGAAGAGCTGGAGCTGTTCCCTGCTACTGGGCAGGCCTGCACCGTTGAACAAATAACGGATATTGAACGTCGCACGATCGAGTTTGAAGTCCGACGCCCACGTACACTGTGCGCTCGGGCGCGGCGTGATGAAGAGCGTGATTCTCCCAATCGCGAGGAATGACATGGAGACCGTGCAATCTGATCGGGTAGAGATCCACGCGGACATGATGCTGCCGGATCTTCTGACCCAGTATCCGCAGGTCCGAGGTGTGCTCGATGATTACGGTCTTCGTGGTTGTGGCGGTCCGCTGGGACCGGCGGAGACGATCGGCTACTTCGCCCGCGCTCACGGGGTTGACGCAAACAAGCTGATTCGAGAGCTGAGGATTGCCGCGGTCGCACCTTCGTCGACTGCTTACTCGGCCGCCCCCGTTGCAGAACTCGCCGACGTGATCTATCGGCGCTTTTTCAAGGGGGGTATGGTCGTCGTTCTCACGGCTGGTGCCGTTTGGGGCGCCTGGCTTCTGCTGCGCATCGGCATGGCCGGCGACTTCGCCGCTGCATCCATCCATGAGATCAACGCACACGGTCATGCGCAGATCTTCGGCTGGGTGGGTCTGTTCGTGATGGGGTTCGCCTACCAGGCCTTTCCGCGGATGAAGCATACGAGCCTGTGGCGGCCGGATCTGGCGAACCTGACGTTCTATCTCATGGTCGGCGCTATCCTGATGCGGGCTGTCGGTGAGCCGCTGTTTCAGTACCCGCTGTTTCGAAACATGGCGTTGATCTCCTCCGGCACGGAAGTGATCGCCATCGGGTTGTTTGTGACGATCATCTTCAACACGCTGCGTCGAAGCGGAAAGCCGCTTGAGACGCACGATCTGTACATTCTCACCGCACTTGTGTTCTTCGTGCTCCAGGCCGTCTACGAAGCCGGACTGCTCTACGCATCAACAGCTGCCGCCACGCGTGACCAGCTGCTCGCCATCATCTCCACTTGGCAGGCACCACTTCGGGATATCCAGATTCACGGCTTCGCCATGCTCATGATTATGGGCGTGGGACTGCGCATGTTCCCGGCCCTGTTTGGATTTCATAAACCGGGGCGGCGCATGTCGCGCCGTTCGCTTTATCTGCTCATCACCGCCATCACGGGGGAAGTGTTGGGATTCCTGATGATGAGGATGACCGGTGAGCGGGCATGGGCGGCGTTATGGTACGCCTCAGTCATTCTGTTGGCAGCCACTTCGATGGGATTGACGCTGCGCTGGGGACTGCTCGCCAGACCCACGGAGCGGGACCGCAGCACCAAGTTCATCCGCGCCGCGACATTCTGGCTTCATACGTCGATGGTGTTGCTGGTGGCAGCACCTCTGTACATGACGCGGTTTCTACCCAACGCACCTTTGGTCTCACCGAGCGGCCAGGCCGCGATCGACATGCATTTTTCACACGCGTATTATGGCGCAGTACGTCATGCCATCACCGTCGGATTCATTTCGCTGACGATACTGGGCATGGCCGCCAAGGTTGTTCCGACATTGAACGGCGTGGACATTCGCCGGCTTCGCGGGCTGTGGCTCCCATTCACGCTGGTGAATGCTGGATGCTTGATGCGCGTTGCCTTCCAAATCGGAACGGATTTCAGCGAATCGGCCTATCCAATTGCTGGTGTCAGCGGGCTGCTTGAAGTGACCGGGATCGCCATCTGGTGTGCGCATCTATGGCGAATCATGAATGGCTGGCGGCCGGGTGAGGGTGCCGAATCCGCTAGACCCACACGCATCAGCGCGGACCACAAGGTGGGTCAGGTCATTGAGTGGTTTCCTGAAACCCTCGATGTGCTGTTGGCCAAAGGATTCACCCCGCTGGCGAATCCCATCTTGCGGCGCACGATTGCCCGCGCCGTGTCACTACGGATGGCCGCATCACAACAGAATCTCGACCTTGAGTGTTTGCTCACCGAGTTGAACGCAGCCGCTTTCAACCAGGCGGAGCATGACACCACCGCGCATGATGCCGCCCATCGTAATAGCCTCGTGGTATTAAAGCCAAGTTGATCCCTCAGGAGGATTTGATATGCCGGTGACTATTGGCGCCAAGCCGGATCATGGCTTCGACGAGCCACTCGGCCTGCTGTCGGATTGCCATCGACGGATCGAAAGCTTTCTGGGCGTGCTCTGGAACGTGTCCAACACGTGCCGCGGTGGCGTGCTGGACAACGAGCAGCGTAGCGCGCTTCGGCAGTCCTTGGACTACTTCCAAAGTGCAGCCCCACGACACACCCAGGATGAGGAGGTCTCGCTTTTTCCTCGGTTGCGAATGATCGATGATCCGCGTGTGCACGCCGTGATGCACGCCGTGGAGCGGTTGGAGGCCGATCATCGCACGGCAAATGCGCGCCACGAACGAGTGCACGCATTGGTGGAGTCCTGGCTCAGGGACGGCCACTTGAGTGCTGCCGAGGTGACCGAGCTTATCGACCTGGTTGCGGCTTTGCGCGACTTATACCGCGACCACATTGCGCAGGAGGATGATTGTGTGTTCCCACTCGCGGCGCAGTGCTTGTCACCCGACCAGATTGTACGGATTGGAGAGGAAATGGCTTCGCGGCGCGGCCTCCGGACCAGGCTGTCACACGAGAAGCCCGGATGAATTTCGCGAAGGCCCGTACAACAGGTGATCGGGGTCAGCCTGGAGTCGGTGCGATACTGACGTACAAGTAGGTTCCGGTGGTTTGAGGCCGACGATTGCACCCGCTGCAACCAATGCATCGACACATGCGGGCCGCATGGGCCGCGTTGCACGGCAGGCATCGGCGCGGTATCATTTCGCCCAATGGCCTCTTTACTGTGCGGAGCGGCCGGCACAACTCCACGGAATTGAGGAGCCCATGAGCTCGGTGACGACCAAAGCAACCATGTGGGGCGCGCTGGTCACGGCCGCGCTGGCGGCGCTGATCGTCGCCGGTTCACGCAATCTGGCCCAATTTGACGCCGCACTGGTTGGCTATATGTTCGCCACGCTATTCGCGGCCTTCGGCATCACCTACCGCTACGCCGTCTGGCTTCAACGGCCGCCTACAGCGATGTATTGGCGGCGAGGCTGGCAGGTGTTCCTTGATCGCCGATATCTGGCAAGCAATTTGCGAGTGTGCGTCAAACGCCTCGTCGCCGTGTTCGCATTCAACAACTTCATCATGCGACGAGGTCTGCGGCGCTGGCTCGCCCATTGGCTGATCATGTGGGGTTGTGTCGTCGCCGCTTTGATCACATTCCCCTTGGTGTTCGGATGGATTCACTTCACGACACCGCCGGGTGACTTCGAGCATTACCACGTCTATGTCTTCGGCTTCCCGACGCTTGTGTTCGCGGTAGACGGCTTCACGGGATTCATGATGTTCCATGGGTTGGTCTGGGCTTCCTTACTGGTGATCCCAGGGGTGATGATCGCGATGTACCGCCGCATGCGCGACCACGGCGCTGCCGCCCTGCAACAGTTCGGCGAGGATTTTCTGCCGCTTATTCTTTTGTTCGCGATCAGCGTTACGGGATTGATGCTCACCGCAAGCTACACCTGGATGAAAGGATACGCCTACGATTTCCTGGCGATTCTGCACGCGATCACCGTCATCTTCACGTTGCTGTGGCTGCCCTTCGGCAAGTTTTTCCACATTTTCCAGAGACCGGCGCAGCTCGGAGCGGCTTTCTATCGCGACATCGGAGCACTTGGCGAACAGGCCCGCTGTGCCCGATGTGGAGCCGAATACGCATCGAAGATGCATGTAGAAGACTTGATCGACGTCGAGCGGAAACTTGGCTATCGCTACGAACTCACGAACAATCCGGCACAACACTACCAGCGTGTTTGCCCGCGTTGTCGCCGCGCGATGTTGGCGATCGCGCAGGGGCGCCTGTGGGACCAGGCCCGCGGCCACGGCGATCCCGGAGACGGCGCGTTGGCCGACATCACGGACTTCTTGGGCGGCGACACAGGGGATTAGTCATGGCGCAGGCTTTCGATACGCTGAAGATCATCGAACAGTTCGGCCCGCACCGCAGCTATTCGAGCGGCACGCGGTTGGCGACCAACGTGGAGCCCGACCGCATCGTGAACACCCACTGCTGCTTTTGCGGGCAGCAGTGCGGCATTCAGCTCAACGTTAAGGACAACGAGGTCATCGGCTTTGAGCCGTGGTACGAGTTTCCGTTCAACCGCGGCATGCTCTGCCCCAAAGGTGTAAAGCGATATCTTCAAGGCTCGCACCCGGACAGGCTGTTGCACGCGTATCGGCGCGACCCGGCCGCGCCGTCGGGCTTTCGCTCGCTTGCGTACGAAGAGGCAGTTCAGCTTGTGGCTGACGCGATCGATCGGATTCAAGCCGAGCATGGCCGGGACGCCTTTGCCATCCTTACCGGCGCCAGCCTGACCACAGAGAAGGCCTACCTGATGGGCAAGTTCGCACGCGTGTGCCTGCGGACGGCCAACATCGATTACAACGGCCGGTTGTGCATGGTCAGCGCGGCCGCCGGCAACAAGCTGGCCTTCGGCATCGACCGTGCCGCCAATCCCTGGAACGACATGCTTAATTCAGACGTGATCTGGATTAGCGGCGCGAACGTGGCCGAGTGCGCGCCGATCACGACCGAATATGTGTGGCAGGCGCGAGACAACGGGGCGCGCATTATCGTGGTCGATCCACGTATCACGCCAATCGCGCGTACGTGCGACCTGTTCCTGCCCGTCAAGCCCGGATGCGATGTGGCGCTGTTCAACGGCATCCTGCATCTGATGATTGAGCACGACTGGTTGGATCATGCCTTTATCGATCGTTGCACGGTCGGATTCGAGCAGGTGGTGGAACACGTCAACCAGTGGACGCCGGATCGGACCGCGCGGATCACCGGCATTCCCGAAAGGTCGATCCGACAGGCGGCCGAATGGTGGGGAACGGCGAAGTCCAGCTTCCTCATGCACGCCCGCGGAATCGAGCATCACAGCCACGGCGTTCAAAACGTGTTGGGGGCGATCAACATCGTGCTCGCTTCGGGTCGCATCGGGCGGGAAGGCTGCGGCTATGCGACCATCACTGGACAGGGCAATGGTCAAGGTGGTCGTGAGCATGGCCAGAAGTGTGACCAGCTTCCCGGGGCACGTGATATCACCAATCCGGAGCACCGCGCTTACGTCGCGCAGGTCTGGGGCGTGAAAGCCGATGATCTGCCCGGGCTGGGCGTGGACGCGTACGAGATTATTCGAAAGATCGACCGCGGCGAGATCCGCGGCTTGCTGAGCATCTGCTTCAACCCGAAGGTCTCGTTGCCGGACAACAATTTC
>CAZTPJ010000097.1:7785-9274 GCA_964614515.1 uncultured Phycisphaeraceae bacterium
TCGATAAGCTCGACTTCTTCGTCGCCATCGATTTCTTCCTCAATGAGACCGCCCGCCACGCCGACATCGTTCTGCCTGGATCGCTGCATGAGGAGGACGAGGGCACCGTTACACAGCTTGAAGGTCGCGTGATCAAGATCAACAAGGCCGTCGATTGCCCGGGGGATGCACGGCAGGACTGGCGAATTATTCAAGACATCGCTGCGGCGCTCGGACGACCGCATGGACTCACGTTTTCCAGTCCGCGCGAGATATTCGATGAACTGCGTGTCGCCTCGCGCGGCGGGGTTGCGGATTATTCCGGGATCACCTACGAGAAAATCGAAAAACAGTACGGCGTATTCTGGCCGTGCCCCGCCGACGACCACCCGGGCACGCCGCGCCTGTTTGAGCCCGGTTCCTGGAACCCGGTTGCAAAGGGGGCCGGCCCGTTTTACTTTCCCGACGGCAAGGCACGCTTCAACGCCGCTATGTACACGCCGCCGGCCGAAGAGGTTGATGACGAGTACCCGGTCATCCTGACGACGGGCCGGGTCGTAAGCCAGTTCCTCTCGGGCACGCAGACCCGGCGCATCGGCCCGCTGGTGGACCAGTATCCCGAACCGCGAATCGAGATGCATCCGCGAATGGCGGAGCCACTCGGAATACGGGACGGCGATTGGGTCACCGCGGAATCGCGCCGCGGCGACTGTACCTTACGGGCAATGGTCGTGACGACCATCCGGCCGGACACGGTGTTTATCCCGTACCACTGGCCGGGACGAAAGAGCGCGAATCAATTGACCATTTCAGCGCAGGACCCAATCTCGAAGATCCCCGAATACAAGGTGTGCGCAGTACGCTTATGCAAAGCGGAACGCGCACCAGAGTATGCAGAGCAGTTGGAGCCGCAGCAGGGTTAGTCGCCGTGTAATTTACCATCGAAGGCAGGCGGAAACACGATGGCAGTTCCTGAAAACATGGGCTTCTTCATTGACCCCAGCCGCTGCATTGGATGCCAGGCTTGCGTCCAGGCGTGCGAGGAATGTGATACACACAAAGGGCACTCGATGATCCACCTGGAGTTCATCGAGCGATCGCAATCGACACAGACAACACCGGTAATCTGTATGCACTGCCACTCGCCCACTTGCGCGGAAGTCTGCCCGGCGGACGCGATCAAGAGGTCCGCCGACGGCGTCGTTCAGAGCGCCCGCAAGCCACGCTGCATCGCATGCAGCAACTGCGTGCTGGCCTGCCCGTTCGGCGTGCCGAAAATGAAGGTCGAGCTTGAGTTGATGATGAAGTGCGACATGTGCTACGATCGCGCGTCCGTCGGCAAGAAGCCGATGTGTGCCAGCGTCTGTCCGAGCCAGGCGCTGTTTTTTGGCACACACGAGGAAATTGAAGTCCTGCGTCCGAACGCGCGGCCGATTAATCGCTTCCGTTTCGGAGAACAAGTGGTCACGACCAGGGTCCACATGATGGTTCCGGAAGCCCGGCCAGAGTA
>CAZTPJ010000097.1:9284-11335 GCA_964614515.1 uncultured Phycisphaeraceae bacterium
GGAGATTGAACGCATGCGGAAGAATGTTTCACTACCAGTGCTGACACCCGATGGCGCCCCCTGGGAGAAACAGCCAAAGTGGCGGCGCGACTTTCCGATCGATGTTCCGGAGGACAATTACGTCGCGCGACGCGATTTCACGAAGTTCATGGTGCTGACCAGTTTCGCCTTTGTCGTTGGACAGTGGTGGATAGGCGTACTCAATATGTGGCGGCGCGGCGGCCGCACATTCGACTCGCGCCGTATCGCGGCGATCGGTGATGTCCAGGTCGGCGCGGCCATATCGTTCAACTATCCCAGTCCGCACGACGCCTGCCTGCTGATTCGGACAGCAGAGGACACCTTTCTGGCTTACGGTAGTAAGTGTACACATCTGTCGTGCGCCGTGCTGCCAGACGTGGCGGCGGGTGTATTGCGGTGTCCGTGTCACAATGGCTTCTTTGAACTGACGACCGGCAGGCCCCTCGCCGGGCCGCCACGCCGCCCGCTTACGCGGATCAGGATCGCGTCACGAGACGGACACGTGTACGCCGAGGGCGTCGAGGAGCGAACGACATGATGCGCCGCGCCAAGCGTGAACAGCTCAGTACGGTCATCTCCGGGATACTTTGCATCGTTCTCCTTCTCGTCGTGCTGCAGCTCTGGCTGTTGACTGCCACCATGAACGCGTACCTGGGCGGCGACACACTCGTCATTTGGCCGGCGGCGGGAGCCAGTGTAGTGTGCTTTTTTCTGAATGTTGGCTTGCTTTGGCAACTGTACCGGCTGGAGCGATGAATCCTTTGCCAGGTTTTGGATCACGTCAGGTGTCCTCTTTCGCGCCTGGCGATTCGCGATTGCTCAATGGAATCGCGAATCTTCATCCGGCATATTTCGCACTGGTGATGGCAACAGGCATCGTCTCGATTGCAGCACATCTTCAGGGGCTGGAGACTATTGGGCTTGTTCTGCTCATCCTAAACGTTGCCTTCTTTATCGTCCTGATGTCACTCACGGTAATACGCGTCATCCGGTTTACGAGACACATACTCGCCGATCTGCTCGATCACGGCCGCTGCGTCGGCTTTTTTACAACCGTGGCCGGTACATGCGTGCTCGGCAGCCAATTCCTGATAGTTCTGCCGAACCATCTGATCGCGACGGCCCTCTGGTGTCTGGGAATCGCCTTATGGTGTGTGCTCACGTACACGATATTTACGAGCTTGATAGTCAAAGTCACCAAGCCTCCCCTGCCGCAGGGAATCAACGGTGGGTGGCTGGTCGCGGTTGTCGCCACGCAATCCGTCAGCGTTCTGAGCACGCAACTCGCCCAGGTCTTTCACCCGATCAATGAGGATCTCGCCTTATTCTTCGCTCTTGCGATGTGGCTTGGCGGCGGAATGCTTTACATCTGGATCATCTCGCTGATTTTCTACCGCTACACCTTCTTTCCTCTTGAACCATCAGACCTCGCACCACCCTACTGGATCAACATGGGGGCCATGGCCATCTCCGCACTGGCCGGCACGATACTAATCGTTGCGACGCCGAGATCAGCCCTGTTGCAGCAGATCCTCCCGTTTCTCAAGGGGCTTACTCTGTTGTTCTGGGCAACGGCCACCTGGTGGATTCCGATGTTGGTGATCCTTGGCGTGTGGCGGCACGTGTATCGACGATTTCCATTGATGTATGACCCATTGTACTGGGGCGCGGTGTTTCCGCTCGGCATGTACACGGCCTGTACCTGGCGGCTTTCGGAAGCGATCAATGTTCAATTCCTGAAAACTATCGCCACGGTGTTCCTGTGGATCGCGCTGGCCGCTTGGGTTGCCACGTTCGCTGGATTGGTCCACCGAATCTGGCCCCGCCCTGTATGCCATTCAAGCTTGTCCGGCGAAGGCTGAATACTCTCTTTCATTTGCTTATTGTGTTAGAATCTGGCCGCGTCAAACCAGGGTCTAGTTTGCCCGCCCGGCGACAGCACCACGCTGAAACCATTGTCATCGAAGGCAAAAGTTGTATTTGATTAGCGGGGTTGAAGCCGTTTGACCAGCGTTTTCGGGTCGGTGTCC
>CAZTPJ010000098.1:0-6784 GCA_964614515.1 uncultured Phycisphaeraceae bacterium
GGCGATCCGCGCCCCGCCAGCGCCTGGAGCCGCCAGACCATCGGCAACAATTGCCCCGCCTGTTCATAGAACCGCCACGCCATCGGCACAAATCGCCTCAATCCGGCTCATTATCGCCCGCGCGAGAAGGACCGCGGCTCGCGCCATGTCCGAGAACGAGGAGGCTTTTAAGACAATTGCCAACCCTCGGAAAGGAATTGCCAACCCTCGGAGAACAATTGCCAGCCCTCGGAAAGAAATTGGGTCCACTCCGAAGACAATTGCCAACCCTCGGAAAGGAATTGCCAACCCTCGGAGAACAATTGCCAGCCCTCCGAAAGGAATTGCCAACCCTCCGAGAGCAATTGCCAGCCCTCGAAGAACAATTGCCAACCCTCGGAGAGCAATCGCCAGCCCTGCACGAGCACAAGGCTGCGCTTCGGGAGCATGCGCGGGGGCTGCGGGCGTCATTGTTGCGCCCGGGGAGGCTCCGGCCACGACGTTGGCGTGGTTGGCGGGCCTTCGGGCGGGCCGTGTGGCATCGACGCGGTGGGGGCAATACGCTCACGCCATGAAAGCGATCATCTTTGCCGTGCTTGCGGCGGTGTGCTGGGGGGTGGGGGAGTTGTGTACGCGGTCGGTGCTGCATGGGCGGCAGGTGGGGCCGATGGGTGTGCTGCTGGTGCGCATCGCCATCGCGGTGGTGCCGGCGGCGATCGTGTTTTATCTCGCGGCCGTGAAGTGGCAGACCGAACCGCTGGCGATCTGGCGCGCGGATGGATCGACGATGGTCAAGTTGCTGCTGGGTTCGGGCCTCTTGGCGGGGTTTGGGGGCGTGCTGTTTTTTTACCTCGCGCTGAGTGCGGGGGAGATCGGCGTGGTCAAGCCGATCGCGTTCACGGTGGCGCCCGCGCTGGCCGTGGTGCTGGGATGGGTGGTCCTTGGCGAGATGATGTCGGTGCGGAAGGCGGCGGGCGTGGTCTGTGTGGTGGTGGGGATCGTGCTGCTGTGCCTCAGTCCGCAGGCCTCGAGCGTCAAGCGGGCCGAGGATACGGCCTCGGCCACGGCCGTCCCGTAACCATCGGCCCTGGGGCGTGTGCAGCGGGGGTTGGCGCGGGCTGTATAATGGCCTTTGCGGAAAGCGGGATGGCGGGTTTCCCAACGACGGGAGCGATGGCCGTGCGTGTCATCGGCTGCGGACAGGAGGCTTCGCGTGTGGAAGTGGCTGATTGGTGTCGCGGTGACGCTTGTGGTGCTGGTGGGAGGTGGCGCGGCGGCGTTTGTGTTCGGCGGGGGTCTTGATGCCGTGCAGTCGCGGATCGCGGCGGGACCGAAGCCGCTGGAAGTTCGCCTGGAGTCGGTGTCGGCGGGGGATCTGGTGCGGACGATCAGTGCGCCCGGTTCGATCGAGCCGCGCACGGTGGTGAAGATCAGCGCGCAGGTGAGTTCGCGGATCACGGCCCTGCCGTTTCAAGAGGGCGCGGAGGTTCGCGCGGGGGATGTGGTGGTGCGGCTGGATGATGTGGAGTTGCGGGCGCGGCTGGATGCCGCGCACTCGCGTTTGAAGGCCGAGCGCGCCCGGCTCGAGGGCACGCGGGCGTCGATGGAATTGGCGCGCATCGAACTCGGGCGGCAGCGCGAGTTGTTCTCGACGCGCGACATTCCCAAGTCGGCCCTGGATGCGGCCGAGGCGACGTATCAGCAGACCGCCGCCTCGCTGGCCGCGGCCGAGGCGAGCATCGAGGCCGCGCAGGCCGAGATCGCCGAACGCGAAAAGGACCTGGCCAACGCGGTGATCGCCTCACCCATCGACGGCGTCATCACGAAACTCGACATGAAAGTGGGCGAACAGGTCCTGGGCACGTTCAACAACGTCGGCTCGCTCATCATGGAAATTTCGGACCTGGGCGAGATGCTGCTCAAGGCCCGCGTGGATGAATCGAACATCGGCCCCGTCAAGCCCGGGCAGCGCGCGACGATCTCCATCAACGCCTATTCCAAGCGCGAGTTCACCGGCACGCTCGAACGCATCAAACTCGATCGACAACTCGACCGCGATGGAACGGGCTTCTATGAATGTCACATCGTCCTGGACCTTGAACCCGGCGAGCGGCTGTACACGGGTCTGACGGCCAACACCGAGATCGAAGTTGAACGCTTCGAGAACGTGGTGAAAGTGCCGAGTCAGGCCGTGGTCGATCGGCGCACGGAAGAGTTGCCCGCGGAGATCCGCACGGGCAACGCGCTGGTGGATCAGGACAAGGCGTTCACGCGGGTGGTGTATCGCGTCATCAACGGCAAGACGGTCGCGACGCCGGTGCAGATCGGCGCGAGCGACCTGACGCACACGACCATCACGGGCGGGCTGGCCACGGGGGATGTGGTGCTCACCGGGCCGTACAAGTTCCTCGTGACGATGAAGCACGATCAGGCGGTGGTGGACATGAACGCGCCCAAGGCGACGGCGGGCGAAGCCGCGGGAGAATCCGCCGCGGACGAGGATGCGAGCGAGCCTCCAGCGCCGGCCGCGGGTGAGGATGGTGGGATGTGAAACCCTCGCACCCGTGCATCGAGATTCGCAAACTCGAGAAGGTGTACAAGGTCGGCGTGGAGCGAGTGCATGCGCTTCGGGGCGTGGACCTGGTGATTCAGCGCAACGAGTTTGTGGCGATCATGGGGGCCTCGGGATCGGGCAAGAGCACGCTGATGAACATTCTCGGGTGTCTGGATCGCCCGACGCGGGGGACGTACCTGCTCAACGGGAAGCCGACGCAGAAGATGAGGGCCGCTGCGCTGGCGCGGGCTCGCAATGAAGAGATCGGATTCGTGTTTCAATCGTTCGAGTTGCTGCCGCGTGCGTCGGCGCTGCGGAATGTGATGCTGCCGCTGGTGTATTCGCGCCGGCACTGGTGGGGAACCAAGCGCCGGGCGCGGCGGGCGCTGGAGCGCGTGGGGCTTGGGGATCGGGTCAAGCACCGGCCGAATCAACTCTCGGGCGGTCAGCGGCAGCGCGTGGCCATCGCGCGGGCGCTGGTGAATGAGCCGAGCATCCTGCTGGCGGATGAACCCACGGGCAACCTGGATTCCGCGACGACGACCGAGATCATCGCGCTCTTCCGCCAGTTGCACACCGAGGGGCAGACGATCATCATCGTCACGCATGAAGAGGAAGTCGCCGGGCACGCCCAGCGGATCATCCGCCTGCGCGATGGGCAGATCATGTCCGACCACCCGACGAAGGCGGACCCGATTCATCAGCGCTACATCGCGTCAGCGCTGGACCACGCGCGGGCGGCGGCGAGCGAGGTCGAGCCTGGCGATTCGGATGTGGTCACGCGCCGGGCCGCGTTGGAAGGAGCGCCGGTGGCATGATTCTCGTTCGCTTGACGCTCCAGACCGGCGTGCTGGCCCTCGGACAGATCTGGGCGAACAAGGTTCGCGCCATGCTCACGACGCTGGGCATCGTGATCGGCGTGGCGTCGATCACGGCCGTGATCGCGGCGCTGACGGGCCTGCAGAACAACATTCTGACCGAGTTCGAGACGTTCGGGGCGCGGAAGATCTACATGCGCGGGGACTTGCCGCGACAGATGTGGGGTTCGGCGAGCTGGGCGTCGGTGCAGTTGACCGAGGAGGAACTTCGCGCGATCGTGACACACTGCGACTCCGTCGATCAGGTCACGCCGATGATGACGCGCAGTTATGAAGTCCGCGCGGGCGATGTCTCACGGCAGGGCGTGAGCGTCACCGGCATCTGGCCGACGTGGCACGAGATCGAGAACCGCTCCGTGCTGCTCGGACGGCCGTTCAATCGCATCGACGATGAGCAGCGCCTCCAGGTCTGCCTCATCAATGAAAAGGGGATCGAGGAACTGGGCCTGCCGAAGGATCCGGTGAACGAGTTCGTGCTCATCAAAGGGCGACGGTTCATGATCGTGGGCGTGGTCGAGACGCTGGACATCGGCGCGATGTTCGGCGGGGGCGAGACGTTCACGGAGATCTTCATCCCGCTCAACACGGCCCGCAACCTCAATCCCAACGGCTTCATCAACTATGCCATGGGGCAGTTGCGCGATGCCAAGTCTTCGGAAGATGCCAAGGTGGAGATCGGCTTTGTGCTTCGCAAGATGCGGAACCTTCCGCCCGAACGAGAAGACACCTTCGTCGTGCAGGTCATGCAGCAGTTCATCGATCAGTTCAATCGGATGGCGCGGGTCATCACGGCCGGGGCGAGCGGCATCGTCGGCATTTCGCTGCTCGTCGGCGGCATTGGCATCATGAACATCATGCTCGTCTCGGTGAGCGAGCGGACGCGGGAGATCGGGCTTCGCAAGGCGATGGGGGCACGGCCGGCCGTGATTCTGATTCAGTTTCTGGTTGAGGCCGTGGTGTTGTGTCTGGTGGGTGCGGCGACGGGCCTGGCGATCGGTCAGGCGATGGTCGTGCTGATGCAGGTGATGCCTGACTCTCCGCTTGAGAAGGCGAGCATTCCGCCTTGGGCCGTGGTGTTGTCGGTTGGATTCTCGGCGGCGACGGGTGTGATCTTTGGGATGTTTCCGGCGATGAAGGCGGCGCGGCTGAATCCGATTGATGCCCTGCGCCATGAATGATGCGGCACGTCCGCTGGGCCAGAGTCTTGAACACGAATGGGGAACCTCTTCCATGCCAAGCCAGGTTGTGCGTGGCGGCTGTCGGGCCGCATCGTTGAACGTCTCGCGAGTCGCGTCGGTCGCGGGGACCACAGCGCTTGCGGTGATTGGCGGGTGCTCAAGCCCGTTTCACGCGGCGGAGTCTGACCGCGCGCGCTCCCTGCCGCTCGAGCGATTCCGCGAGGTCCGGACGATCGCGCCCACGCCCGCGCCGCCGCGCACGGTTGATCCGCTCGCCCCACCCCGGCGACCGCAGATGGCCCAGACGATTGAACTGTCGCTGGAGCAGTGTCGCGCGGCGGCCATGACGAACAATCTCGATCTGAAGGTTGCGCTGATCGCGCCGACGATCGCCAACGAGTCGCTCACCGAAGCCGAGGCCGCGTTTGAGGCGACCTTCGGCCTCTCGGGAACCTACGCAAAGACCGACGCGCCGACGAGTTCGTCCCTCCAGGATGCGCAGGCCGAGTTTCAACGCGTTGAGCCATCGGTGCAGATTCCGCTGCGCACCGGCGGCACGGCCAGCATCTCGCTGCCGATCAATCGCACCAAGACCAACAACCCGTTCACCACGCTCAACCCGTCGTACACGTCGGACTTGCAATTCTCGCTGAGCCATTCGCTGCTTCGCGGCGCGGGGCGGTTCGCCGCGACCTATGGCATCCTCATCGCGTCCTACGGCGACCAGATCGCGCAGGCGCAGGCGAAGATCGCGGTGATCAATCAACTCGCGAGCGTGGACCGGGCGTATTGGGCGGTGTATCAGTTGCGCCGCGAACTTGACGTGCGCCAGCGGCAGTTTGAAGTCGCCCAGGCGCAGTTGGAGACAGCCCAGCGCCGGCTTGATGCCGGGGCGGGGGTGGAGATCGATGTCGTGCGGGCGGAGGCGGGCGTGGCCAACAGCCTCGACGCGATCATCCAGACCGAGAACGCGCTGTTCGCGCAGCAGCGACAACTCAAACGCATCATCAACATGCCCGACCTGGATGTCGATTCGCCCGCGATGATCGTTCCGATCACCGACCCTGATCCGATGGAGTACGTACTCGACTCGGCCGCGCTGGTGGGCGTTGCGCTGGCCGAGCGCATGGAACTGCTGGAACTCGAACTTCGTCTGGCGATGGACGCCGCGGGCATTCGATATCAGGAAAATCAGGCGCTGCCGACGTTGGACTTGAACGCGAGTTACGTTCTCAACGGCCTGGGCGGCTCGCTCAATGACAGCCTGGAAGTGATGGCTGAGAATGACTTTGAGGACTGGAGCATTGGCTTTCGCGGGAGTCTGCCGCTGGGCAACGAAGCGGCGAAGTCGCGCATCCGCAGCGCGGTGCTGTCGCGCATGCAGCGACTGGCGACGAAGCAGAGCCGTGAACAGACCGTGCGACAGGAGGTCTTTGACGCGGTGGATTCGATGAAGGCCGGGTGGCAGCGGATCCTGGCGGCGCGGCAGTCGGTGATTCTCAACGGGCGTGCGCTGGAGGCGGAGCAGCGGCAGTTTGCGCAGGGCGTGAACACGAGCAATGATGTGCTGGATGCGAGCGCGCGCCTGGCCGATGCGCAGTCGGCGGAGATCCGCGCGATCGTGGATTATCAGAATGCGCAGATGAACCTGGCCGTGGCGACGGGGATGGTGACGGGCGCAGCGCGTGTGCGCTGGGCGCCCGCGGAGTCGCCTGAACTTGAGGGGCCGTTCTTTGCGCCGCGGGCGGAGCGGTGAGTCGCGCCGCGTCGGGCCGGTTGGCCATGCCCACTCCCGTGCCACTGAAGTCGCGCGTCGGGGGCGTTCGTGGTCGTTATGTATCCGTGCGACTTCAGTGCGTTGGACGTTCGAACTCTCGACGGCCCTCGCTTCGTCAGTGACCGAAGGTCGAAGCACTGAAGTCCCGGCGATGGTTTGATGGAGGGTTGCCGCGAGAGCCGTCGATCGTTGCACTTCCGCGGGACTTCAGTGGCACGGTCAACAGGTCTCCGTGCCACTGAAGTCGCACGTCCGGGGCGTTCGTGGTCGTTGTGTATCCGAGCGACTTCAGTGCGTTGGTCGTTCGGATCATCGACTGCCCTCGCCTCGCAGTTGACTCAAGGTCAAAGCACTGAAGTCCCAGCGATGGTTTGATGGAGGGTTGCCGCGAGAGCCGTCGATCGTTGCACTTCCGCGG
>CAZTPJ010000098.1:6884-11177 GCA_964614515.1 uncultured Phycisphaeraceae bacterium
CGCACGTCCGGGGCGTTCGTGGTCGTTGTGTATCCGTGCGACTTCAGTGCGTTGGTCGTTCGGATCATCGACTGCCCTCGCTTCGTCAGTGACCCAAGGTCGAAGCACTGAAGTCCCGGCGATGGTTTGATGGAGGGTCGGGGTGAGAGCGGATGACGATTGCACTTCCGCGGGACTTCAGTGGCACGGCCGTGCCTTCCTATGATCTGCCGATGACACCGCGACGACCCACAAGGCAGATCACACTCGGCGATGCGCGAACGGGGATCGTGCGCATCGGGGGGGGCTTGCCCGATGCGGCCGGGCGGGCGACGGAGCCTGCGCCGGTGTCCGTGCAGACCATGACGGCCGGGTATACGCACGAGATCGACGCGTGCGTGGCGGAGATCAATCGCCTGCACACGGCCGGGGCGGATGTGGTGCGCGTGGCCGTGCCGGAGCGCAAGGACACACAGGCGCTGCCGGAGATTCTGAATCAAACGCGCGTGCCGATCGTGGCGGATGTGCATTTTCACTTTCAGCGTGCGCTGGAGGCCGTGGAAGCGGGGGTTCACAAGATTCGCCTGAACCCCGGGAACATCCAGGATCGTGAGCAGGTGAACGCGGTGATCGACGCGTGCAAGGCGCGGGGGATTCCGATTCGCGTGGGCGTGAATGAAGGCTCGATCATCGAGCGGCGCGACAAGCAGAAGCGCATGAAGGAACTCGGCGCGGTCTTCTCAAACCTCAAACATGGATATCTGCTCGCGATCATGATCGCGAAACTCGAGGAGTATCTCGATATCTTCCGCGAGCGCGGGTTTGACGACATCGTGATCAGCGCCAAGAGCATGGATGCGAGCGTGGTGATTGATGCGTATCGCGAGATCAGCGCGCGGTTTGATTATCCGCTGCATCTTGGCGTGACGCACGCGGGGCCGCGCGAGACGGGGTGCATTCGGAGCGTTGTGGCGCTCGGCGCGCTGCTGGCGCAGGGCGTCGGCGACACCATTCGCATCAGTTACGCGTCGGATCATGTGCATGAGGTTGAGGATGGCCTCGAACTGCTCTACAGCCTCGGCCTGCGCACGCGAACGTCGGCGGAACTCATTGCGTGCCCGACGTGCGGGCGCATTCAGGTCGATCTGTTCACGCTGGTGCAGGATGTGCGGCGAGTTCTCGCGGACAACATCACCGTGCCGATGAAGGTCGCGGTGATGGGGTGCGTGGTCAATGGCCCGGGCGAGGCGGAGGGCGCGGATGTGGCCGTGTTCGCCGGGGATCGGCGTGGGATTATTTATGTGCAGGGCGAGCGCGTGGCGAACGTGGCGGAGAGCGAGATTCTGCCGCGGTTGCTGGAGGAATGCGAGAAGTTTCAGTCTCGCGTGATCGCGGGCGAGGCGAAACTCGGCGAAAAGAAAGTGGACATCGTGCCGCCGGACCCGATTGGCGAAGTGGGATCAGGGTGGGAGAAGATCGCGAAGGGACTGGTGGACAAGGCGACGCCGCTGACGGTGCGGGGGGAGTAGGGCGGTACGCAGAGGACGCGGAGAATTCGCGGAGAGCGCAGAGGGAAGAGAGAGATGTAGCGCGAAGGCGCGAAGCCGGTAGCGCATTGACAGAAATCAACTCGGATGGATGCGCACAGGCGAGACGCCTGTGCCAGTGTGGCGTAAATTCAAACGGCGGTGGTGAAGAGGTGTCTGGACCCGCCGCAACACGTCTTGACTTCGTTGCGAACTTTGCTCTCTTCGCGTCTTCGCGTTGAACTCTTCATCCTTCTCTGCGCCCTCTGCGAAGTCTTTGCGGCCTCTGCGTACCTGCCCTCATCGCATCTGCCGCAACTGCGTCTCGATGGATCGCCGGATCATCTGGCGCATCTGTCTCGCTTGTGACGCGGGGATGCCGGCATCGCGCAGGTCAACGGTGATCGCGCCGTGCCACTCATCGTGGATGGGCGAGAAGCCCAGGTCACGCTCCAGTCGCATCTCGAGGTCCGGCAGGTGGCCCGCGCCATAGATGATGCCGACGGTTTTGATATCGGGTTCATCCGCCATGATCCGACGCAGGTCTTCGATCACCACCTTGTTTCGCTCGTCGATGAGGACACGCATCAGTTCCGCCTGCGTGTCCATCACGGCCATCAAGTCCTCGCTGCCCCCGAGCATTTCGATGAGCATGAGTTTGATCATCGCCTGCGTCTGCGGGCTGCGCTCGACCAGGCGCAGCATGAATCCGCCGAGTTTCGCCATGAACGACGAACCGTCGAGCATCGAGAAGATCGGCCCGCCGGAGGCCCTGGCCGTGTCGAGTCGGTCCATGACTTGATCGATGGACAGGTCGCTGTTTCGCCAGTGCGGGCGGTCCCAGTCCATGCCGTCTTTCTGGAAGACGAGGCCGAGCGATTTGGCGAGTCGCGCCTGGATGCCGTCATCCTCTTCGATGTTACGAAGGGGTCCGCGCGAGCCATCGACGATGATGTCCGCATCGTCGCCTTCGCCGCCGGGCTTGCCATCCGCGCCGCGGCTGATGAGGCGATACGGCGGC
The DNA here is from genome assembly GCA_964614515.1 of uncultured Phycisphaeraceae bacterium. Classification (GTDB taxonomy): domain Bacteria; phylum Planctomycetota; class Phycisphaerae; order Phycisphaerales; family UBA1924; genus CAZTPJ01. The sequence goes on from CAZTPJ010000098.1 coordinate 9,411, forward strand.
ACGCCATCGGCCTGTGGCTCATCGGCCGTGGATTGCAACTCGACCGGGTTGCCCCACGGATCGAGCGTGGATTGTCGCACGAGGGAGGCGAGGCGCACGGGCAGTGAATCCGCGGCCTCATCGAGCGTCGCAGGCACGCGCCCCTCGTGCCGCGCGCGATAGGCATCCACGGCCGAGGCGAGGAAGTCGAGCCGATGCTTCGCGCGATCGCGCAGGTCCGCGTTGTCATCGGCGTGTTCATCGAGTCCAGCGCCCGGCGGCTTGACGCCCTCGAAGAGCACGACATCGACACCTTCGAGAATCTCCTGCAGCGCGTCATAGAACGGTTGATCCGCGATGTGAACCGCGCCGACGAGCGTCACGCTTGGACCATCGTGCCCCGGGCGTGCGAACGTGCGCGAGACGATCTCGAGGGTGAATCGGGTACCGTCGTCGGCCTCGGCCATGCGGCTGAAGGGGGCGGGTTTGGCGTCCGCAGCGTCAGGCGCCTGCGCCCACGCCGCGGGCGTGAATGCGAGGAGGCCGGCGGCGATGGCGCCGCGAATGACAAGGCCGGCCGTCATGGTCAACACACGATGTCGTCGCACGGTTACTATCCTCGCTGGGTTCTTTTCCCCGGCCCGCGCGGACGCGGGACGACGCTGATGCATTCCCGGAGCATCGCGCGATGAACGTTCAGATCGGCCGCACACGATGCGACAGAATCCCGACGGCTTTCCGAATGATTATTGGCGTGACGGCCGTGCTGGTTGCAGGATTCGTGTTCTCGGGCTGTGCGTCATGGGTTCCAACGGTGAATACGACGTTTGACATTCCGGCGGAGGTCGTGCGCGAGGAGTGGGCGCGGATGCACCGCGAGCCGACGGGGATCGCACGGCCGTTGGTGGTGCTCAACGGGTATCGCGCGCCGGGGCTGACGGGTTGGGTGATCGGGTATCGCCTGCGGATGCTGACGGGTGCGTCGCAGGGGGATGTGATGTTCATGTCGTATCCGTTGTCGGACAACATCGACGACCTGGCGCAGCGCGTGGTGCGTCGCGTGGAGCAGCGCTGGCCGAGCGATGATCCGACGTGGACGCGCGAGGTCGATGTGATCGGCGTGTCGATGGGTGGGCTGGTGGCGCGCCTCGCCGCGTCGGACATTCTGCAACGGGCCGAGGCTCAACGCGCGGCGGCAAGCGGCGACGGCAATTCCGCCTCACCCTCGATCAAGCGCCTCAACGTCAAGCGGCTGTTCACGCTCGGCACGCCGCACAAAGGCGCGAAACTCGCCTCGTTCATCGCGGTGGATCGCGCCTCGCGGCGGATGCGGCCGGGGTCGGAGTTTCTCAAGTTGCTCGACGACGCTTTGGCTGACGCGTCGTATGAACTCGTCTGCTACGCGCGGCTCAACGACATGATGGTCGGCGCGACCAACACCGCGCCCGACGGCCACCAGCCGATCTGGACGGGCAACGTGTTCTTCCTGCCGCACATCACCATCACCAACGACGCGCGAATCACCCTCGACATCGCACGGCGACTGCGCGGCGAGGAACCGCTGGCGACGGGGACGACACAGCCGCCGAGGGATTGAAGCGGGTTTGATGGTGTCGCCTGGTGGGCCGCGTTTGATGGGTCGTATGCGACGGATGGGTCCGAGGTGGTTCAGGCGCAGCGCCACGCTATGGGTTACGGCCGGGGATGCAGCTCGATGAGGTCGCCGGCGCTCCGCGCACGCGGGGCAACCGCAAAGTCTGTTTGGATCCGGTGGGGCGGGCGTCCCGC
>CAZTPJ010000099.1:0-11033 GCA_964614515.1 uncultured Phycisphaeraceae bacterium
GACTTGAACCCATGACCTCTCCCTTACCAAGGGAGTGCTCTACCACTGAGCTACAGCGGCGCAAGCCCACCAGACGGCGCGACGCCCTCTGTCCACCGAGCGAGCAAGGATGATACCCAACCCCCCCGACCGGTCAACCTGACAACCGCCCACATCTCCACCGGGCGACAAGTTTGCACCTCGAAACGAAAATTCACGACGGTCCCTCACAAGCACCCTCACCCCTTTGTAGACTTGCCCCGAGGCGGATACAATGGCCCTTGTCCTGGGAGGGGCATCCTCGATTGTCCGGAACCCTGTGGGTTCCATGGGAGACTAGCCGTGACCGAGCAGGAAATCGAAGCGAAGGTGATCGAGATCGTGGCGGACCAGATGGGCACCGACAAGGCGAAGATCACTCGAAGCACCAGCTTCATCGAGGATCTCAACGCCGACAGTCTGGACACCGTCGAACTCGTCATGGAACTCGAAGATGAGTTCGAAACCAGCATCCCCGACGATCAAGCCGAGCAGATCAAGACCGTCGGACAGGCGATCGACTTCATCAAGCAGGCTCACGGCGTGAGCTGACCCGTTTGACCGCGCCTGACATGGCACAGCCAAGACCTCATCCCCGTCGCGTGGTGATCACCGGCCTCGGCGCAGTCACCAATCTCGGGCGAACCGCCCGCGAGACGTGGGCTGCCATGCGCGAAGGACGCAGCGGCGTCAGCACCATCGAAGGCGAAGAGTTTCGACGCTTCCCAACAGGTTGGTCCGTCACCATCGCGGGCCAGATCAAGAACTGGGATCCAACGCCAACGCTCGACCCGCGCGAAGCCAAACGTCTCGATCGCTTCACGCAGTTTGGCCTGACCGCCGCGATCGAGGCCGTGAATATGTCCGGCATCGACTTCTCCCGCGAAGATGGGGAGCGCTGCGGCGTCGTCGTCGGCTCGGGCATCGGCGGCATTCAAACCATCGAAGAAGGCATGGGCGTCCTGCTCGAACGCGGGCCGAATCGCCTCAGCCCCTTCACCGTCCCGAGATTGATGGTCAACGCCGTCGCGGGCAACATTTCGATTCGCTACGGCCTGCTCGGTCCCGCATCCGCCCACGCCACCGCGTGCGCCAGTTCAGGACACGCCGTCGCCGACGCGATGGGATACATCCGCCGCGGCCATGCGGATGTCATGCTGGTGGGGGGGGCGGAGGCGGCCATCACCCCGCTGTGCGTCGGCGCCTTCATGACCATGAAGGCCCTGAGCACGCGCAACGACCAGCCCACGAAAGCGAGTCGCCCGTTCGACAAGGATCGAGATGGATTCGTGCTCGCGGAAGGCGCGGCCGTGGTCGTGCTGGAAAGTGAAGAACACGCGAAGGCCCGCGGCGCGACGATTCTCGCCGAACTCGTTGGCGCTGCCAACAGTTGCGACGGCGGACACATCACCGCGCCCGACGCCGCAGGACGAGGTGCAGCACGATCCATGCGATGGGCCCTCGAAGATGCCGGACTGCGCACCGATCAGATCGACTACATCAACGCCCACGGCACGGCCACGCCCCTGGGCGATAAGGCCGAAGTCGCCGCCGTGTCGGGCATGTTCGGCGATCACGCCCGCAAGTCTCGCGGCGGCAAGTTGATGATGAGTTCAACCAAGTCGATGCACGGGCACTGCCTGGGCGCGTCGGGCGCGGTGGAACTGATCGCCTGCGTCCACGCCGTGCGCGATGGCGTCATCCCGCCGACCATGAACCTCGATCAACCCGACGCCGACTTCGACATGGACTTCGTCCCCAACGAAGCCCGCGAGCGTCCGATCCGATACGCCATGAACAACACCTTCGGCTTCGGCGGACACAACGTGACGCTGATCTTGGGGCGGTATCAGTGACCGCATGATTTCTGGTATTTTCACCGACACGCATCGGTAGTGGCACAGCCGAAGATTGCGGTATACTTTGCGACAAGTTGTCCCTCTCGGTAACATCCTCCCTTGGCAGTACGCGCCCCCACGAATCGAGGGGTGGCCGAGCCCAAGGGATTCTTTTTGATGCGATCGGCAATCTTGATTGATGGCGGCTTCTTTCTCAAACGGTATCACCGATTGAAGGGGTCGTGCGCTCCGCGCGATGTGGCCGTAGCGCTCCATCGCATGTGCCTGGCGCATCTGCGCGATCGTCCGACATCCGACGACGCACGGGGTCGGCGGCGGTCGGATCTGTACCGCATCTTTTACTACGATTGCCCTCCGCTCAGGTCGAAGGCACACAACCCCGTGACTCAACGGGCGATCAGTTTTGAAGATTCGCACATGGCGAAGTGGCGGCTTGCCTTCCACGACGAACTCAAGCGGATGCGCAAAGTCGCCCTGCGACTGGGATATCTCAATGACAGGAGCGCGAGGTGGGTGCTGGATTCTGAGAAACTCAAGGCGCTGCTCAGGGGCACAATCACAGTTCAGGATATTGTTGAGCAAGATGTCAAATATGACGTTCGCCAGAAGGGCGTTGACATGCGCATCGGCCTTGACATCGCCTCGTTGGCATACAAACGCCAAGTCGAGCAGATTATACTGATCGCCGGCGACAGCGACTTTGTGCCCGCGGCGAAGTTGGCTCGACGCGAGGGCATCGACTTCATTCTCGACCCCATGTGGGTCCCGATCAGACCCGACCTGCACGAACACATCGACGGCTTGAGGTCGGTTCTTCCGAGTCCGCAATCAGCAAACGACGCCTTGGATGTGGATGACTAAGGCTGGCGAATGACGCACTGCGGGTTCGTCGCTTGCCAGAACTCCGCAGCGCACGGACTTGAAACTGACACTCGATCGGCGATAACCAAAGCGACCCCGTCACCGCGCCGCATGACTGCTGATCGCTTCCACCACCACCGCGCGAAGGTCCGCGATCGCGAACGGCTTGGCGATGATCGAAACAGGATCGAGGCCCTGGGTCGCCTGCCGTGCGGCCGTCGCGTCTGAGCAAACGACGATGGCCGGCGCCGTCACCCCGCGATGCCGCAGCGCGCGAAGCACCTCCGCGACGCCCGGATCCGGGATCGCGTCATCGATCACAATCAGCCCGATCTCGCCATTGACGGCCTCGGCCCGCGCGAGCAGATCACCACCGGTGGCGGCCTCAATGACATCGCAGCCAACCGCGCGCAGCATTCGCGCGATGATCGGGCGGATCAGATCATGTCCATCGCCGAGCAGCGCGGTGGTTTGACGCGAGAGCACGGGCGGCGGCGCCTGCTGCGCGATGGGCAGCAGCACGGTGAATTCGGTTCCCTCGCTCGGGCGCGAGGCGACTTCGATCCGCCCGTCATACTCCTCGACGATGTGCCGCGTGATCGTCAGCCCCAGTCCCGCGCCCAGGCCGGGCGGCTTGGTGGTGAACAGCGGGTCAAAGATGCGCGGGACGATCTCATCGGGAATTCCCACGCCGTTGTCTCGTACGCGAAGCGCCACCTGATGCTGGGCGGTTCGTTCGAGGCGCAGGCGGATCGCGCCGCCATCGGGCATCGCGTCGCGGGCGTTGAGCGCCAGGTTCAGCACGACCTGAAGCAACTTCGTCCGATCCGCCAAAACCGTCACTTCCGCGTCCGGATCGATCTCAACCTCCATCGTCACCCGCCGTCCCATGGCCGCACGCAGCAGGCGCGTGGCCTCCTGCACGACCGAGGCGATGTGAACGGGTTCTCTCGCCCACGCCGAGTCTCGCGTGAGACCCATCAGTGATGTGGCGATTCCCGAGGCCAGGCCCGCGGCCTCTTCGATGCGGCGCAGTGATGTTCTCGCGCCGTCGCCCGCCGGCAACGCCTGCTCCAACAAGTCAACATGCCCTTGAATCACCAGCAGCACGTTGTTGAAATCATGCGCAATGCCGGCGGCCATCTGGCCCACCGTCTCCATCAGTCGCGCCCGCGTGAGCGCCTCTTCCAGTCGCCGGCGCTCCGTGCGGTCGATCAGCACCATGCAGGCCGTGTTTGGATCGGTGTAGGTCTTGCCGGAAATGTTCACCTCGCACAGAAGTTCCTCGCCGCCCAGCGTGGTCACGGCCTGATCCTCATGCACCAGGCAACGCTGGCCGGCGGACGCGAGTTCGATGTCGCGAAGCAACTCCTCATGATCGCGCGGGTCAAAAAGTTCCGTGATCGGTCTTCCAAGCAGATCATCCTGCGAAGGCGCGCTCAGCAGCACGAGCGCGGCCGCGTTCACATAGCGAATGCGCCGATCCTGAACCGTGATGATCGCCACCGGCGCGGAATCAAGCACGGCCCGCAGCCGCCGCTCGCGCTCCGCGATCGCATCCTTCTGCTCCGCATCGCGACGACTCGCCCGCGCGACAAGCCAATACAGCAACCCCGCCGTCGCCATCACATACCCGATGCCCTTGATCGTCTGCACGACCGTGCTGTGCGACAGATCACGCGCCACCGCCTCAACCACGCGATCGCTCAACAGGATCCACGCCATGCCGATGGCCGCGTAGATCAGCGTGATGCGTACGGCCGTGCCGCGCCAACCTGCTCGTTCGTGATCTGTCGTCTGTGTCATGCGACGGGTTCCAATGCGTCGGCATCCGCCCGTGCCGGGTGGTGGATTATGTCACGTCGCGGTGTCAAACGCAAGTGCCCGGTGGACATGCTCAGGTTCGGTCAATCCTGCCCGTGACCTCGCGTGATACCCTCACCATCGCAACCGGCCGTGCCGCCATCACGTACAACTCACAGCCCCGGTTCCGGGGGGACAAGGCGTTGCCCATGCCTTCCGACTCGCCGCCAGAATCCGCTGCCAGCCAGCGAGCTCCGCGCCACCCCGAGTGCCCCCGCTGCGCCTACGACCTCTCAGGCGAAACCGCGCGGTGGGAAACGCAGTGTCCGCTGACCGGAATCTGCTCCGAGTGCGGGCTTGCGTTTGGGTGGCGCGATGTCCTGCATCCGCGTCACTCCGCTCCGCGGTGGTTCATCGAGACCTCACCGCGGTTTCGCCTCTGGCTCATTGTGCGAACCTGGTTCGCGTCGCTGGTCCCGGCTCGGTTCTGGAGAGATGTCAAGATTGAGAACCCAATTTCAGTCCGCCGGTTGGTCGTCTTCGGTCTCGTCACGGCCTGCGCCCTTTATGCGACGTGTTCGGCGGCGGCGATCCTGGATCTCATCACCAGCTATCGAATGCAAGGACCCCGAGGCCTTTCGATCACGGACCAGATCGCGTTCTTCCTGGCGCCGGATGGCCCACGCCCCAGACTTGTTCGCCGGCTGATCCTCCCGTTCGCACACGGTGGACGTGACACGTTCCCCATGCCGTGGCTCTGGATCGTCGTTCTGTGGACAGCGCTCATGCCGGTGTCGTTCTTTCTTCTGGGAACATCCCTTCATCGCGCTCGCGTCAAACGCACGCACTTGCTTCGCGGCGCGATCTACACGGCCTCAACGCTGCCACTCGCGTTCCTCCTCGCCAACGCCGCATGGTTCAATGAACAGTCATACTGGCACTCGGCGTTCTCGTGGCGCGTTCGCGAATACCTGCTCGTCATCGGTCGATACGTTCTCGTCGGCACGCCGGCGCTCTACGCCCTCTGGTTCGTGTGGACATGGCACGCCTTTGTCCGCAGGTATCTTCGACTCCCGCACGCCCTTGGCGTGGCCATCGCCATGGCCGCGATGTCTGGGCTGGCTTCGGCCGTGACGGCCGTACTCTGGCATCTCGTGCATATTTCCACATGACGGCGCGAATTGGACCGGGCGCGACTCAATGCCGCCCGCATCATCGAGTCAACCATGTCCAGCGACATCGACAAAACCTCCGCCCCGCCGGCCACGCGTCCGCCCGAGTGCCCCCGCTGCGGCTATGACCTCTCAGGCGAAACCGCGCGGTGGGAAACGCAGTGTCCGCTGCACGGGCGCTGCACGGAATGCGGCCTTGACCTCGCGTGGCGCGACATCCTCAGCCAACGCCTGCGTATGCCGCGGTGGTGGCTGGAGGCGTCGATGCGATTTCGCCCGACCACGCTCGTGCGGACATGGGTGCGCGTGCTACGGCCGTGGCGCTTCTGGCAAAGCGTGCGAATGGAGTTCCCGATCCGCGTGCGACGGCTGGTGGTGTTCGCATCCCTCGCGCTGATGTTCACACATTTCGCCGCGGCCGTCGCGGCCGTGTGGCTCGCCATGTTCTACGGCATGTTGTCCTTCACGGGCACGATCGCCATCTTCCACGCCGATCAATATCCCAGAGTCCTTCGCCTTGCGGTTGCGCCCGGATTGGGGACGTGGTGGCACGAAGACGGATTCCCTGGTACATGGGGCTGGTTGATGTTCGCCTGGATGCTGCTGATTCCGGCCGCGTTCGGATTGTTGGGCGAGTCGTTTCGACTGGCGAACGTTCGCATGGCGCATCTGGTTCGCGGCGCGGCCTATTCGCTGGCGATTCTGCCGCTGGTATTGGCGTTCGACATCGCGTGCGATGCGACGCTGCGGACGTATTGGCAGGGCGGCTGGAACTGGTGGCGTCCGCCCGATCTCGTGATGGAGATCATGGAACATCGCGGCCCGATCGGCCTGCTCGTCGTCGCGATCTGGAGCGCGATCTACTGGCACACGTTCATCCGCCGATACCTTCGCATGCCCCACGCAATCATCATCGTGCCCCTGATGCTCATCACCGCGCTTCTGGCCGCGCTGGCCATCGTCGCCTACTTCCCGGGTGCCAACTTCCGGTATGAAGTGATCGACTATCTCTGGGGCATCTGATCCGCGCGCTGGACCGCAACGATGGGCGCGTGGTGAGGTCGGCTCACTCGTATATCGCCTACTACCATCCGCCTCTCATGCCAGAGCCTTCAGCACACGCTCTCGTGCCCACGGCCGTGTCGCCGCTGCGCATCGCCATCCTCGGATGGGCGAGCCTCGATCTTCAGGCGCGCGAAGGCTCCGGCTACAACCTGTCCGCGTCGGAACTCGCCGCCGGCCTGACCCTGCGCGGACACACCGTTCACTACCTCGCCTCCGGCATGCGCCATCGCCCGTGGCCCACATTATTCATCGCGCCGCGAAAGCGATCCTGGCGCGGCGTCCAGTGCTGGGATCTGGTCAACAGCGCGACGCATTCACCCGCGGCCGTCAACTTCGGCAACGTCTCGCGCGAGGTGCGCTCGCCCTCGCAGTGTACCCGCGTCGTGCGATGGCTCGATCACATCAACGCCCAGGTCGTTCACATTCACTCGCTCGAAGGTCAACCGCTCGACCTGATCGCCGCGATTCGCGCCTCCGGCCGTCCCGTCATCGTCACGCCGCACAACTACTGGTTCGTCTGCCCGCAGGTTGACTTGCTGCACGAGGAAGTGCGCATCTGCGATGACTATCAGGGCGGCAAACGCTGCGACGCGTGCATGAAGCGACGGCCGTATTGGAAGACACGCCTGGCGCGGACCATCGGCTGGACGCTCGAAGCGACACTCGGCCCCACCGTCGCCGACACCATTCGCAAGGCCATTTACGGCACGGCCGAGTCGGTGCGCAACGGGCGGACGAAGGTCAAGCCGCGCGATCCGCAGCCCGATCCGCTTGTGTGGCATGGGCATGATCTTCCGCCCGATTTCGATGGCCGTATCGAGCACAATCTCACGCTCGAACCGAGCGAAGAACCGAAACAACTCGGCGTGGCGCCCCTTGACATGAACGAACGATTCCTCGGCGCGGCGGTGGGGGGGGGCGAAGTCTCGCGCGAGATTCACCTTCGCGTGGTCAATGACTTCGGCCGTCGCCGTCTTGCGGGGATCGAAGCGCTGAATCACGCGACGCTCGTGACGCCGCCGAGCGACTTCGTGCGCCGCGCGCATGTGGCGATGGGCCTCGAAGCCTCGCGCACGCGCGTCGTGCGCCTCGGCCAGCCGCACTTCGATCAGATCAGTCGCCGTGCGAGATCGAGTCCGTTCTATCACGCGACGCCGTGGCGCGCGGATGCCGACGATCGACCGTTGGCCTTCGGCTTCTTCGGCACGACGCGCCACAACAAGGGCCTGGAGATCCTCATCCGCGCGATTCCGCTTCTCGAGCGCGACGTGCGCCAGCGATCGCGCTTCCTGATTCGCGCCTCGGGCTGGGACTGGCCGATGCGCAAGCGTGTGAGCCAGTTTCCCGAGGTGCAGTTCGCCGGCGGCTATGACCTCCTGCAACTCATCGCCGCGGGCAGCGAGTATGACGTGGGCATTCTGCCGCACATCTGGTTCGAGAACTCGCCGCTGGTGCTGCTGGAACATCTGCACGCGGGGAAGATGGTGATCGCCTCGCGCCTGGGCGGACCCGTCGAATGGATCATCGAGCCGGGGGGGGAGGGGGGGGGGGCCCCCCCCGCGCGAGCGCGGCCGCGGAATCGTGCGGATACAACGGCCTGCTCTTCCCCGGCGGCGACCCCGAGGCTCTGGCCGTGTGCATCACGCGGCTGGTGCGCGGCGATGTCGCGATTCCATCGCCCGCCGCGATTCACGCGATCACGCCGAACCTTCAGACGTATCCGGGGCATGTGATGGAGGTGGAGAGCGTGTATCGCGAAACGCTGGCATAAGAAGCCCGACCGTCAGGGAGGGCTTTGGCAGCGGGTGCGATTGCGAGATGTTGTTCAGTTCAAACCGTCACCGCGGCCTCTCGCATGAAGGTCTTTGTGACGCCGGAGAATCGTGTGACTGCAACGCCCCCCCCCGCCACCAAGCCCTCCCTCACGGTCGGGCTTCCTATCCGAGCTCGGTTTCATCGCGCCACTCTGCGTGCCATCGAAGTCGCCAGACGCGACTTCGATGCTTGCGGCGCTGGCATCCACGGGCAAGCCTGAAGGCTTGCCCATGCCACGCGCTTCGTGATGCGCCAAGCCCTCCCTCACGGTCGGGCTTCTTATCGCTCCCAAAACGCCAGCCGAAACGCGCTCACCCGCGCCTTGAACACTCCCGCCGCCACCGCCGGGTCCGCCTCCATCATCTCCCGCGCTTCGTCAAGATCACGCGCCTTGAACACGACGATCCCCGGAATAGGCATATCAAACGCCACGGCCGCATCCCCACGCGGCTCTGCCGATGGATCAAGCCCCGGCCCCGCATACACCAATCGCCCGCGCCCCAGCAGCGCCTTGATATGCGCAACATGCCCCATCAGCGGCTCGCGCTCCGCGTCCGTCGGCCCTTCCGTCAGCAGCGCCTCGCGCACGGGGCGGATGAAGTAGACAAAGTGACTCATGGCCGGGGCCGTGTCGATCGCCGGCGCCGCCGCGATCGCCTCGGCGAACAGCGGCCCCGTCTCGAATCGACGCTTGAGATTCCCAAGGACCGCCGGCCACGCCCGCGAAAAATAGTTGAACACGCCCTCCGCCTCGGGCGATGCCTTCACGCCATCCCACCCGCCATGCGTCACACGCACGCGCGTCATCGGCGCTGAAACTGCGGCCGCGTCCCCATCCGCCGCCGCGTTCCCGCTCGCATCCACCGCACCCGGCGCTGTCTGCCCACCATCAGCCCCCGCCGCGACATCATCCAACCGCACGACGACGAACGTCCGTCGCCAGCGCATGTCCGCAAACTGCGGCGGCGCGTTCCATGTGAAACTCAGCATCTCGTTCTCGATGAACGAAAGCACGCGGCACCCCTCGCTCCCACGCTCGCCCTCGGGGGATGTCGGCGCAAAGAGAATCTCATACGCCCCGCCCGGCCGTAACGCGATGTTCACATGCGTCGAAAAGAACTCCCGCGCGCCGTCATTGGTCGTCCACGCCCGCCACACCTCCTCCCGCGATGCGGGGACGATGACCTCGGCGTTGATGGTGCGCCCGTCGGGGTTCCAGGGGGGTGGGGCAGCGCGGTCGGGTTGGCCTGCGGATGTTTGAACCGCGAGCAACAGGACTATCGCAGCGACAAAGAGCAGAGTGTTCATGTTGGTTTCTCGATCGGAACGGGTGTAGACCCGGCTGGTTCTGGTTCACTCCAAGGTCGGTATGTCATCAAACAGCATGGCACTTGCACACTCGGCCACCAGCGCCGCGACACACTCGACGCACGATCAATCTCGGGTTTCGGGTTTCGCACCTTGATGCCGGGCATCTTGATGTGTCCAGGCCTGATGAGCAAGTCCATACTTCGCCTGATCAAGCGACGGCCGTCCATATCCCTAGCGTAAACACCGGTTCGGCCGTCCCGGCGTCCGGTCGCGAGCTCCCATTTGCCTCGCACCTCCCACCCGCCTACCCTTGCAGGTTCGACCCGAGGCGGGCGTTTTTTGGGGCAGCGTGCGTAGCGAAGTTTTCATACGTCCTGAATCGGCGTTTGCCTGAAGCAACCGCCGCTGTGACACCATCGCGAGGCATTCGATGGCAACGATGAAGGTGCGCGATTTTTCCAAACGGGGCGATGGCCTGGCTATCCCCGATCTCACACAGACCCAGGCGGACGCGTACGAGCGATTCCTCCAGCGGGCCAAGTCGCCGCATGACCGAGATCCCAATCTCGGTCTCGAGGCGCTCCTGCGCGAGGTCTTTCCCATCGAGTCGTATGACGGCACGATGCGGCTCGACTACCTCCACTATGACCTCGATCCGCCACGGTATACCTCCGATGAGTGCCGGGAACTTCGGCTGACCTACGGCCTGCCCTTCAAAATCGGTGTGCGCTTCACCCGCCAGAACAAGGATGATGTCCCCGAGGAAGAGATCTACCTCGGGGAGTTCCCCATCATGCTCGGCGGCGGCGAGTTCATCGTCAATGGCGCCGAGCGCGTCATCGTCTCCCAGTTGCACCGCTCGCCCGGCGTGGATTTCTCCATCGTCTCGAGCGAAGGCGACCGTCCGCTCCACTCCGCCCGCGTCATCCCCGAGCGCGGTTCGTGGATCGAACTCGAAGTCACCAAGAAAGATGTGCTGGCGATGCGGATCGACCAGAGCACGAAACTCGCGGCCACCACCTTCCTCCGCTGCCTCGATGAGAGCGTCTCGACCACCGATGCGCTCCTGGGCCTCTTCTACGAGATCACCGAGATCAAGGCCGAGCAGGCCAAGCCCGAAGACTGGGCC
>CAZTPJ010000100.1:0-10983 GCA_964614515.1 uncultured Phycisphaeraceae bacterium
CCTGATTCGCCGCCGCCGACATCCTTCACGATGCTCCTGCGGGCGCGAGGGTTTGAAAGACCCCCGCGCCCGTTTTCGCGCGGCCACAGCCCCATCGCCCCCGCAACGTACACTCCCGGATGCCCCTGTTCCTCGGCCTGGACATCGGAACCTCGGCGACCAAGGCGGTGGTCATGGATGATGCGGGGCGAACGCGCGCCACGGCCGCGGCGGAATATCCGCTCGTGCAGCCGCGCCCGGGCTGGACCGAGCAGCACCCGCAGGATTGGTGGCAGGCCGTCTGCCGCGCGTGCCAGGCGCTTCGCGCTGCGGTCTCGCTCGGCGATGTCGCGGCCATCGGCCTGAGCGGACAGATGCACGGGTCGGTCTTTCTCGATGAAGCGACGATTCGCGATGGCGGACGCGATGGCCGCGTGCTGCGACCGGCCCTCCTGTGGAACGATCAGCGCACGGCCGAGGAGTGCGGCGAGATCGAGATGGCCGTGGGTGGCCGCCAACGCCTCGTCGAACTCGTCGGCAACGCCGCGCTCCCCGGGTTCACGCTCCCCAAGATTCTCTGGCTGCGACGACACGAGCCTGAGACCTTCGCGCGTGTTGCGCGGGTGCTGATGCCCAAGGATTATGTCCGCTGGCGACTCACGGGCGAGATCGCGACGGATGTCGGCGATGCCTCGGGGACGCTGTTGTTCGATCCCGCCCAGCGCGCATGGTCGAACGAGGTCGCCTCGGCCGTGGATGTTGACCTGCATCTCATGCCCCCGGCCGTGGAGTCCAGCGCGATCGCGGGGCATGTGACCCCCAGCGCGGCGTCAGCGACCGGCCTTCGCGCGTGTACGCCCGTGATTGCCGGTTCCGGCGACAACATGATGGGGGCGATCGGCGCGGGCATCATCCGCGAGGGCGATGTCGTGGCGACGCTGGGCACTTCCGGCGTGATCTATGCCCACTCGGCCGTGCATCGGCCCGATCTTCCCCATCGTTCGCACGGCGAAGCGCTGCCGCCGGGGCGCACGCACGCGATGTGTGCCGCGAGCGGACGCGATGGCTGGTGCATCACGGGGTGCATGCTGTCGGCGGGCGGGGCGCTGCGATGGTGTCGCGAGGCGATGTTCCCCAGCGCGACGTATGACGAGTTGCTTGCGGAGGCGGCGGCGATATCGCCGGGGGCCGAGGGCCTGCTCTTCATGCCGCACCTGACGGGTGAGCGTTGTCCGTATCCTGATCCGATGGCGCGCGGGGCGTGGGTGGGCCTGACGGCTCGTCACACGCGCGGACATCTGGTGCGGGCGCTGCTCGAGGGCGTCACGTTCACGCTGGCGCAGATCCTCGACATCATGCGCTCGCAGGGCCTTGCGCCCACGGGCATCCGCCTTGGCGGCGGCGGCGCGCGAAGCACGCTCTGGCGGCAACTCTGCGCGGATGTCTTCACCACGCCCATCATCACGACCACGGCCGATGAAGGCCCGGCCTTTGGCGCAGCGCTCCTGGCCGCGGCCGCCATCGGACAGTGGCCCGGCATCGCCGCCGCCTGCGAGGCCACCATCGACATCGCCGAAACCCGCGAGCCTGACCCCATCGCCACGGCCGCGTATGCCCAGGTGCGCAGCATGCAGGGCGAGTTGTATCATGCGCTGCGGCCGACGATGGCCGCGCTGTCGACGTTTGCATCGCGCGAGCCATGACCGCGCGGGAAGGATCACCCCATGCCCCTGCAAGACCTGCGACCGCAGTCCACGCGACGCACGCTCGAAGAACAGATCGCCCACATGCGGATGTTTCGCCTCGAACCGAAGTTCTCGGCCGGCATCTGGTACTTCTCGCCGTCGCACTCGCGATTCCACGCGAAGTATCGCGAGGATCTGTCGATCGAAGAGCGTCTCGACATCGCCGCATCCCTGGCGGGCGAGGGGCTTGCGGGTCTCGAAGCCCACTATCCCAATGAGATCAGCGAGGACAATCTCGATCTGTGGCGCGGGTTCACTCGCGACACGGGCATTCGCATCCTCACCGTGATTCCGCTGCTCTTTTATGACCGCCAGTTTGAACATGGCTCGCTGTCGAATCCGCTGCCCGGGCCGCGCCGGGCCGCGATCGATCGACTGATCGCCTCGCAGCGCCTCAACAGGGAACTCGACACGGACTTCGCCGTGGTGTGGCCGGGGATTGATGGATATGAGAACGGCTTTGGTCTTGACTTCGCGGCCGCGCGCGAGCGATTCGCGGAGGGGTTGGTAGAGGCGATGGAGGCCGTGCCGGGCGTGCGCATCGCCTTTGAGCCAAAGCCGTATGAACCGCGCGGGCGCATCCTGTTCGGCACGACGCCCGAGGGCCTTCTGCTGGCGCAGATGGTCGAACAAAGGCTTCGACACCCGGACAATCGACGCCTGCTCGACGATGGGCACGCGCTGGTCGCGATGAATCCGGAAGTGGGCCATGTCCTGATGGGTTTCGAGGATCTGGCGTATGCGTTCTCGTGGCCGTTGTCGCAGGGCCGACTCGCGCATTCGCACTGGAACAGCCAGCCGCTGGGGAACTATGACCAGGATCTCAATCCCGGCGTCGTCTCGCCTGAACAAATGGAAGCGATGCTGTACACGCTGATGATGCACGGGTATCGCGGGTGGTTCGGCATCGACGTGAACCCGGAGCGCATGCCGGTGACCACGGCCATCCGCATCTCGATGGATGCGATTCGCGCGGCGATCGCCCGCGTCGAGTCGCTCGATCACGAGTCGATCCTGAAGTCGCACGCACGGCCGGACCTCTCGCCCGGCTGGCTGGAATCACACCTGATTCGAGCGAGAGCGCCGCAGTCAGCGAGGCTGAGCGACCTGCCGCGCTTTGGCGTGTAGCGGCGCGTGGGGATGGGAGATTCACCACAGAGAGACCGAGGGTTCAGAGAAGGGCAACCGTGCTCGTACACACCATCCGGGCTTGATTCACCGCGGAGTTCACGAAGAGCGCGGAGGGGGCACTGTCGGCTCTCCGCGCTTTCCGCGAACTCCGCGGTGTGATTCGTGTTCCACTCAACACATGCGGTGAATAGTTCGCCAGTTCTCTCTCGCACTTTCCTCTGTGCCTCTGTGGTGAATCCTCTTTCATCACTGGCCGCGAAGTTCATCGACGACCCGTCGCCAACCACGAGCACGGCCAGCGCGTTCGGCGATGCGAATGCGCCGCCGCGACGGGCGATAGTCGAACAGAAGGCTCTTGAGATGCAGCATCCGCGCCCGCTTCGCTTCGCGCTGCGCCCAGTCGAGCGTGGCCGCGTCGCGTTTCGAGCCGCGCGCGAGCCACATGAGCACAGGCTCGCTGCGACAGATGCTCTCGCGAAGTCGCGCGAGATACGCGATCGTCTGCCGAGACGCGGGAATCACATGCCCCATCCGTGCCCGCGGCTCATACCAGATCTCCCAGCCCGCCTGACGGATCATCAGACACAACTCCGCATCCTCGCCGCATTCAAGCACCGCGCCGCGACGGCACTCCAGCCGAGTACTCTCCATCCATCCCGACGCCGTGATCGCCTCGCGCCGATACGCCATCGAAGCGCCCATGAGAAAACTCGCCGGATCATCCAGCCGCAGACGCGACTCGCCGAGCAACTGATCACCCAACGATCGCCGATAGATCGTCGCCAGGCGCGACGGCCCGCTTTCCCACACATTCCGCACCCATCCGCCCACCGCCCCCGCGCGGGGGGCATCATCAAGCATCGAGAACATCGCCGTGGCCCACGCAGGCTCGGGCAGGCAGTCATCATCAATCACGCCAAGGAGCGGCTCGTGCGTTTCGCGGATGAACTTTCGCAGCGCATGAACCTTGCCGGGCGTTGGTTCGTGCCACAGGTCGAATCGCGGCCCGCCTTCGCCGGCCACATCGCGCCGCGACGCGATGAACCGTTCAACATGCGCGGCCGTGTCGTCCGTCGAGGCGTTGTTGATGACGATGATGCGCGTGAGTCGCCCGCCGACGGTGTCCAGGCTCGCGAGGGCTTCGAGCGTGGCGGCGATCTTCGCCCCGCGATTGAACGTGCATACTCCGATGGCCATCGCGTCGCTCACGCGCTGGCCCTCCCGCGTCGCACGACCCAGCGCACCCGAGCCTTGATCGGCACGGGCCATCCGCGCTGGTCGCACAGCGACATCAACAGTGCCCACGCCTCCGCGCTGACGCCCGACTTGGCCACAGCGCCGATGAGCCACCGTGTGGCCTCGCGAAAGTGCGCCTCACTGGCCGTGTCGCACCATCGCGACACCAGCACGCAGTGGTCCCGCACGCGTCGTTCATAGGACCGCGCCGTGCTCAGGCTCGTGCCGCGGGCCACATCATGCACGCGCACGCGCAGCGCGGGAATCGAACTTACCGCGATGGGCCCGTGACTCGCAAGCCGACGCAGAAAGTCGCGGTCCTCACCGACCATCAACCCTTCATCGAATCGCTCGCCCGTCGCCACGCCCGCGGCCGTGATGAGACATCCAGATGCGCCGAAGATCGCCAGCGGGCGAAACACATCGCCCGGCGATGGCAACACATGCTCCGACCACTCGGGCGGAACGGCCTTGAACACGATGCGCCCGTCGGGATGCCGTTCCTCCCGCGCGGCGACCACGGCCATGGCCCCGGTACGCGCGGCCAGAGCCGCCATCGCCGCAACGCCCTCGGGAATCAACACGTCATCATCATCCAGCAGAAGCGCCGCGGCTTGCACATGCACCAACGCGGTGTTTCTCGCGGCCGAAGGTCCGCTGCGATCCCGCCGAAGCACGCGTACCTCCGTCGTCCCCCCCCCTTGAAACGACGCGGCGTCAACCGGCGTCTCCGCGCCATCATCGACGACCCATACGCGATTGACCCCCGCGCATCGCCGTGCCGACGACACCGCCGATGCAAGCCATCCTGGATCGCGGTGGATCGTCGGCACGATCACATCCATCACGGCCGCACTCCCCCAACTCCCCCCTCTACCTCCGGCACGCGCCACGACCACTGAAGCGAACGATCCAACGGCGCGATGGTGGCGCCAGTGATCAACCGCCGCGCGAGATCATCCATCAACACACGCTCCTGCCGAGCGCGTAGTTCGGCTTCGATCTCACCGCGCACGGCCTCAATCGTCACCCCGTCGGGCGCGACGACCTCCCGCGCATAGAACACCGCGAACCCCTGATCGAGCGCGACCACGCCGCTGATCTGCCCCGGCGCGAGCCGCGCCAGCGCCAGCCGCACGCTGGTCTCATACGTCGGATCCGCGGGACTGATCGGCTCCAGCAGTCCGCCGCGCGATCGCGATTCATCCGTCGAATGCGCCATCGCCAGATCAACGAAGACGATCTCGATGCGCTCTCCCGCGGCGCGAAGGTCCGTCACGATGCGAGAGGCTTCGATCTCGGTGGGCGTCGTGATCACCCGCGCGATGACTTTCGGACCGTGGCGAATCGCGTGGCGCTGCTCGATCATCTCGGGCGTGATCGTCACCGAGTCCTTCACGCACAGGCGTAACCCGGCGTTGCGCGCAAGCATCGACTGAAATCGCCACTCGCCAAGCCGACGCACGCGACGCACTTCGGCCTCAAGTCGCACGGCCTCATCGTCTCCCCCCCCCACCATCACGCGAAACACCTCTCGCTCTCGCTCGATCATCTCCGGCGTCACCGTCAAGCCGCGCCGACGCAGTTCGTCTTCGATCAGAATGCCCAGCGCGACTTCCTCCAGCGCCACCGCCCCGGATGCCTCAGCCATCGCGGGCTGAAGCATCTCCCACGACACGCCCGCGCCGTTGAGCAGCGCGGCCGGACGCGCCGCACGCTCGGGCGGCCGCCGACCCGGCTGCGCTTCACGCTCCGCCCGCTCAAGCCCACGAAATTCAGGCTGACCCCCAGAGGAACTCCCACAACCGACCACGAACAGCAAGCCCAAAGCCAAAGCAATCCCCTGAAGCGACAGGAAGATCGTGGCTTTCGTGCATCCGCCGCGCGTCAATCTGGAGTATCGTGTCACAGTGGATCACAGCGCGGCCGTGGGCCGGAGTCAACCTTGACCCAACCGCCGCATGATCCTCGGGAGCGCCGCCGTCACGTCACCGAGCCAGACCCATGAGCCATTCCACCGCTCCACCACCATCCCACGGCCTGTCGCGCCAAGTCCTGTGTCCATACTGCGGCGAGATTTCGCAGGATGGAACCCGCTGCGATCACTGCCGGGGTCTCTTCGAACCGCTTTCGCGGCAAGCAAGCCAGAACACGATGGGGCCGTGGTTCGTTCGCGATCCGGGGCATGCCTTCTTCCCGGGCTGTTCGTTTGAGACGTTGACGATCTTCATCAAGCGCGGACGGATCACGCCGGCGACGGTGCTGCGCGGGCCGACGACTCGGCAGTTCTGGATGTTTGCGCGGCGCGTGCCGACCGTAGCGAATCTGCTTGGCATCTGCCACAGTTGTCAGGCGGCCGTCAAACCCGAGGATGCGGAGTGCCCATACTGCCACGCCGACTTTCGCCCGGACACGGATCGGCAACATCTCGGACTGGCTGACGTGCGACTTCTCCCCGGCCAAGCGACGCCGGAAATGATCGCGGCTTCGACGTTCGGCACGATCAGGCCGACCGTTCCGACTGTTGCCCGGCCCGAAAGTCCACCGGCGATAACCCGTCAGACCGGCCCGGCCGGTTCGCAGGGGATGCTGGTGGCGTTGGTGATTCTTGCGGTGGCGTGTGCGGGGCTTTTGGCGGCGGTGACCTACCTGATCCTCGCACCGAGTTTCGCCCCCCCCCAGGGAGGTTCGCCTCCTTCTCAAACGCCGTCTCCCGCCAGCGGGCCTTCTCAACCCATGCCGGTTGAAGCCGTACCGATCGATGAACCCTCTGCGGAACCTTCGCCCGAACCACCCGAGGAACACGGCGAAGTGCTCCCGGCCGTCGAAACCCCGGCCGAAGACCCCGCCGACAATCCTCCACCTGCTGAACCTCCCCGGGGGAGCATTCAACTTCCCCGCTACGCGGCGCTGATTGAGGATTCTGACGTGGCGTTGGTCCGTCATGGACTGGACCTGCTTCGAGCGAGCGCGGACGCGGACCTTGATCCCGTGGCGCGAGCGGACCTGGAGCGTGTCGGAGGTCTGCGGCTTGAACTGCTCGGGCTTCGGCGGCGGTTCTGACTGGCCGTAGAACCCTTGGCCCCACATCGGCCGCCGGGAAATTCGACCGGAATCGGGGTTTCGCGGAGTGACATGGGGGGCGTTTGCTGATACACTTTCGGCTAGCGCAGGCGCAAGCCGTCACGCTGCGCGTGGTTCTCGTCATCGTCGAGTTATTGAAACGTTGTGACGGCGTGGAGAAACATGGCCATGATTGGATCAAGGTTGCAGAGGCATAAGGGATTCACGCTTGTGGAGTTGCTGGTGGTCATCGCGATCATCGCGTTGCTCATTGGCATTTTGTTGCCCGCGATTGGTGAAGCGCGTCGCGCGGGCAAGTTGACGTTGTGCCTGTCGAACCTCAAGCAGTTCGGCGTGGCGACGGGTTCATATTCCGCGGACTACGAAGATCGCATCTGGGCGTTCACATGGCGGAAGACCGGAACGCCGAACAACATGCGGCTCCCGAGCCAATTCCCCGACCTTCAGCAGGCGCCGCTCTCGGATGTGCAGGCCGCGTCGCGTCAGGCCGTGGATATCTTCCGCCGTCGAACGGGTCGCGATCCGGGCGACTTCCCCGTGATTGACGGGTGGATTCCGCATGTGTTGTACACGCACCTGGTGATCCAGGACTACCTCGCGGCGCGTCTGCCCGAGAAGATGGTGGTGTGCCCCGAAGACACGCATCGCAACAACTGGCAGATCGACCCGAAGAACAACTTCGATCAGAACGTGTGGGCACCGTTCCAGCCCGCGCCGGGCGGCATCAACGTCCGCTGGCCGTACAGCGCATCCTATCAGCCGCCTTCGGCCTCGTATGACAACTCCGATCCCCTCAATCGAATCTCGCAGGCCGGTCCGCACAATCTGTATTTCGTGCCGGGCGGCACGCGTCTGGGCAACCTGAAGATGGCCGATGTGCAGTTCCCGGCCAAGAAGGTGCACCTGCACGATCAGGAGCAGCGCCACTACACCAAGAAGCGCGTGTTCTTCGGGTGGGTTGGCTCCCGTCAGCCGGTGCTGATGTTTGACGGCTCGGTGAACATCGAGATCACCGGTGGCGATGTGTATCAGCACCAGCGTCTCGGTCGCTTGATGAAGGGCAACGAAGGCTGGGTTCCAACAGCCCCGAGCAGCCGTAACCCCACCTTCATCGACTACACTCCGCAGGCGTGGGAAGCCCCCGCACAGGGCCAGTTCGGCGTCGACACGGTCCCCGGCATGTACCGCTGGACGCGTGAAGGCCTCGCCGGCATCGACTTCGGCGGGCAGGAAGTCTACCCCTACTGATCGCGACCACTTCGTCTCACAATCACAACCGCCGCCGGAACTCCCGGCGGCGGTTTTCGTTTGTGCCCGATGTCTGCCCCGGCCAGCGAGCGTGCGCAGGCATTCAAAGAGAACTGAGAGGACGAGGAACACTCGCCTGCGCTTCGTGCTCTGATGGGTCACTCGACGTTCAGGTTACGGATGTAGTCGCTCAGTTCCGCGCGGCGCTTGGCGAGGTCGATCTGCGCCTGGTCGTGGAGTTTCTTGATCTCTTCGAGCCGCGTTTCCTGCTGGCCGAGCGTCTGAAGGTATCGCGTGTACAACTCGCTGCGCTGATCCACAGCGCTCATGTTCTGGCGGATGCGGGCCTGATCCGAGTCGATCGAAGATCGCTCCCGCTCCAGATCGCGGATGCGCTGCTCGACCTGCCCGATGGCCGTCTGAAGTTCGCCCGCCCGGCGCACTGCATCGACCACGGCCTGCGAGACCCTGCCGCTTCGCACCTGCTGCGACAGCACGTTGATGTCCGCGTTGATCAGCGCCACGCGATGCAGTTCGGTTCGCTCATGCACGATTTCCACGGCCGCGGCCTTGGCCGGCTCCACCGCGACTTCAAAGCGATAGTGCGTCTGCGTCTCTTCGGCCGCCTTTGCGGGGGCCTTGAGTTCCCACCCGCCCGGCTTGGGATGCTCGATGAGGATCGTTCGCGCTCGCTTGGCATCCTTGTTCTGAAACGCATACGTCGTCGTCTGGCGGCTGAGCGACGTCTGCTCCAGCAAGCCCTGAACGATGCGAATGCGGCGGATGTCGCTCTCGCCCTTGTCGCGCGTCTGTGCGGCCACATCCAGATCCACCGCATACGCGAGCAATCGCTTGTCGCCGGGCGACACATGCCCGATCTGCGCATCGCCGGCATACGCCGCGCCGTCATACACGCTGATCGGCCCGGGCATCAGTTGCAACTCCGTCGAGTTCTTGAGCTCCACGCCGCGCATCGGATACTCCGCCTGATCGGCGCGGTTATAGATCGACACGCGACGCCCTTCGATCGCGCTGGTCAGGATCGGCAGCATCGCCGAACGCTGACGCTCGATCGTCACCGGCGTCTTGAGTTGATACTGAAAGACCTCGCCGATCTCGCCAGCCTGGGCCTGCGCGGCCGCGGCGTAACCGGCGCGAAGGGCTGTGCCGAGGTCCATCTCGGGCACTGCGTTATAAGCCGGGGCGCTCGGTTCGGGTGACGCCGGCGCGGGGCGGGCCAACTTCGACGCATCCACGCCGCCCAAGCTTCTGATGCGCTCTCCCCCTTCGTGGTCCATTTGAAACGGCGACTGGCCGCCGCCCCCCATCGCCGCGCGAAACACATCATGCCCCATCCCTCCCGCATACGCACGCGGCATCGCGCCGGGGATCGTCGGCACGGGAATCTGCGGCCGGAACGCGTGCAGCGGCTCGTACAGGTCCATGATGAAACTCACCGGCCGCCCCGACACGAGCGACAGTCGCACATCGTTCCAATCCTCATCCGTCGTGTTCTCGACGATGGCCCAGCCGAAGATCGTGGGCAGGCCCGCGCCGGGCTTGTCCCCCTCGCGATCCGTCGGCCCATCGGGCAGCACGAGGCGATACGACGTCTTCCATACCGGCGTCTCATGCACATACGCCACCACGATCGTCCGCGAGCCATCGCCCGAAAGCGCGATGTCCACGGCCTTGACGCGATCAGCGCGATGCTCGGCCAGGGCCGTCAGCGCCTTGCCAAGTTCGGCCGCGAGGGCCGTGTCAAGAATCTCAAAGTCGCGGATGTCGTGGATGTTCACCGAGCGAATGCCCGTCGAACTGACGATGTTGACGTAGGGCGTCTCGATCAGTTCATATGCGGGAATTTGCGTTGTCGTACGAAACTCCGTCCCCAGCACAGTCCCCGTCACCTGGCCATCGGGCGTCGAGATCCGCACGGGCGAGCCGCGCAGGCGGCTGAGGATCGCGCCCAGGCTCGGCTCATCGGAAATGTCGATGCCGAACGACGCCAGCCGGCGCTGGAGCGGCTCGCGTGAGGCGTAGCCGACCGAGTCGATACGGCCGCCGCCGAGGTCGAGGATCACCATGCTCTTGAGGATGTCGTTGATCTGATCGGTGGCGAAGCGAAGTTGCACGTCCGTCTGGCCGTGGACTTCGCCACGGCGTTCAAAGGCCCCGACGCCGGAGCGATAGAGCGTGATACCGGTGACGGGGAGTTTTTCGTTCTGGGCGATGGCCGTGGCGAGCGGGATGGTCAGGCCTGCGACGAGTGCGAGGGCTTTGACGACGTGCATGGCGTGCTCCTGTTGGGTGTGATGAGCCAGTATCGGGCGTCGGGCGACCCCTGTGACAATACCGGTTTGACGCCCGAGGGAGGCGGAAGTGCCGGGCGGGTTACACGAGAGTTGCGCGGGCGAAAGTCGCCCCCTGAATCCCCCGAAAATTGACCCGCCGACTCGGCGGGCCTACGTTCATGGCCTCATGGCCGATACCATTGTCGGCCGACGCGGGCGTAGCTCAGTGGTAGAGCGTCACGTTGCCAACGTGAAAGTCGAGGGTT
>CAZTPJ010000101.1:0-10953 GCA_964614515.1 uncultured Phycisphaeraceae bacterium
GAAAGGTCACTTGCATCCGGTAGGGCGGGCGTCCCGCCCGCCTCCCTTGCGGGTCCCTCGCGCGATGACTCATCCATGCGCTGAAGGCGTGAGCACTCTTGCGGTTGCCCCGCCCACGCACATCCTATGGGTGCTTCTGACATACCTCGCTCTAAAGACTGACATTCTGAATCCTGCTTCTCTGAAATCTGATCCTCTGAAATTTGCTCCTTTGAAATCTGCTCTTCGAGCAACTGCCGATCTGCTCGATGACCCTCTGCAATCCGGCCCTTTGCCTCCGACGGCCGTGGGCTTTCCTTCCACCCCCCCCCCTCCATGCCCGCCGGCGTCTCATTCCACTTCCCGCCACGCCACGCCCGGATCGTCAGCCGTCCCCCCCCCTTCTTCATCGCCCGACGCGCGTTGAGGATCAGGTTCAGCACGATGTGCGACAGCGCCGTCTGGTCCATCGCGGCCGTGAGTTCACACGGTACATCCACGCGCACGTCGATCCCATCCGAGGCCGGGTCACGCGCCATGCAGCGCATCGCCGATTCCACGGCCTCGCCCACATCACATGCCAGTCCCCCCCCCTCCGCGCCGCGCGCCCCCGCGAACGCCAGAATCGCCGACGTGATCCCCGACGCCCGCGACACACCCGACGCGATCCGCGACATCGCGCGATCGCGAAGCCCCGCATCATCCGGATGCTGCTGCGCCAACTCCGCATAACTCATCACCGGCGTCAAAATGTTGTTGAGCTCGTGCGCGATGCTCGCCACGATCGTCCCCAGCGTCACCAGCCGATGCGACCGCGCCAGCATCCGCTCCAACTCCCCCACCTCCGCCTCAAGTTCCGTCAGCCGATCCGCGATCCCCCCCCCTTGTTCAGGCGGTCCCCCCCCCTCGCGCCGCGATCGTTCGCCAAGGTTGAATGTGCTGCTCTGCGCCATGCCAGATCCCGAAGATTCCCTTCGCGATATCGGCACTTCCACCACGCACCTTGGGGCGAACTCGACCTGATACAAACCCTATTTCGAACCGTCAGTTTGGGGATGGTCCACCGGGGGTTCGGCTCGTGCAGCCAAAGAGAAATCGCCTGCGACTCTCATCGCAGGCGACTTCGATTCAGAACGATCGGTCGAACTCAACGTCGCCGACGCAGAGCAACCACACCCGCCATCGCCATCATTCCGAACACGCTCGGCGCGGGAATGAACATCATGTTCGGGCCGAAACGGCCGGTGGCCGCACCACGCGTTGCCGGGAATGTGAATGGATTCGGACCAGGACCCGTGAGGTTGTCCACCGCGTTGTTCGTGATCGTGATCTCTGGCGCCGTCACCAAGCCGGATGCACCCGAGATGTAGTTGTCGATCGGACCCGGCGGATTGGGGTTGTAGTAGGCGCCGAGCACATACTCTTCACCCATCGTCAGCGGCACGCTCATCGCGAGCGGTTCATAACGCCACTGGCCGGTGAGCGGGCTGGCCGTGCCAGCCTGCACAATCACCGAACCCAACAACGCCTGATCGGCGACGCGGAAGATTCCGACCTGATGCTCCCCGGCCAGACCATCCTGCAACGCATCCCAGAAGCCGAGATGCGTCACGACGATGTTGGCATTCGCACGGAAGTACCAGCCAACCGTATCGCCATCGCTGTTGAATGATGAAAACTGCGACCCACCGGTGAACGACTGCATGCCGACGGTCTGCCCGCTGGCTGCGCCAGCCATCATGGCGATCGCGACAACACCAATTCCACGAATCATCATCTCTCTCCTTCGCCCTTTCGGGCTTTGGCATCGAGTCGGCCGACGCGAACCCACCACACGCTCCAATCGCAGGAGCGACATCCACGGCAGTTGTACCAGACGGCACCCGGTGAGTCAAGCCATTTCCTCGCCCAAGCGGGAAAAAAATGCCCTGGATCCGGATCACCGCCCGTCCGCCGAGCCGGGCATCTGACTTTGGATATCGCTGATGAACCCTGCTCGGGCTTCCGGCGGCAACCGGAGCCAGTCGCGGATGCTGGCCGGCCGTACATCACAAGCAGACAGTTCGCGGAGGTCTATCCAGGCGAACTCGATTCCCGGCTCGCGTGAGGTGACCTCAAACTGTTCCCCGTGGAACATATCCGCACCGCGACGGGATCGGCTGCCAGCGGCCGTGGGGGGTGTGGCCCGACCGTGGATGGTGTGAGGCGTGGGGGTGGTGGGTGGCGTCAGTTGTTCCACATGGAACACGAGGTTGACCTCGTGAATCACGCGGTTCGATCGAGTGAAGGCCACCTCCGCCGTGAGCACATGTGCACCCACGCGAGCATTCAGGCCGGTTTCCTCCACAAACTCGCGTGCCAACGCGGCCGCGGCGGACTCGCCCGACTCAACGTGCCCCCCCGGCAAATAGTAGTAGCCCGCCTGGATGTTTCGACACAACAGGATACGGCCGTCACGCTCGACAACCCCGCGGGCGATGATTTCAATGTGTCGAGACATGGAAAAATCTCAGTTTCGGCCTGACGCGGTCAATAATGTTGTGCGATGCCAAGGCGTTCGACGATGTGTATCGTATCGGACCGAAGCGGCGATGGTGAGAAATGTCACGAGAGACCTAGTGTTTTCCTTTGTCTTATGGCGGATCGGTTCACGCCCCGCAGGAATCCTGTTTCATGCGGTGGCCGGCATGGTCAAGCGGAATGGGTCGTCGAGCGAGACGTCATGGAGCAGCAAGCGATGAAGTCAAAGCGATTGGGGCGGGGACTGAGTTCGTTGGTCGGCCCGGCCGTGCGCGTACACGTCGGTGCCGAACCGCCAACCGACCGCGCGACACGCGCGGAGCAAACGTCATCCGCGAACCCGACGACAGTAGGGGGGGGGACGCCCGAAGTCGCGACGCGAGGGGGGGGGACAACGGCCAGCGCCATGGCGCCGATCGTTCAGACACCTCCAACGTCGCCTGCACACCAATCCGTCGGCGATCATCGCCCGTCCGCGATGAGCACCCGGGACTCGGATCCCAAATCTGAAATCTCAGACGCACACATGGCCAGGTCGAACCCACATTCCGCGCTTGCGGCCCCAAGTCGCGCAACCTCCAACGGACCCACGGCCATCCCGGCATCAGAGCATCACGATGCACCTGCGTCACCCTCAGATAATTCGCTTCCGACGGGTGTGGTGATGGTCGATGTGCATGAAGTTTCATCGAGCCCGTATCAACCGCGGCGAACGATCGACGCCGACGCGCTCGGACGACTCGCCGAGTCGATTCGCAAGTCGGGCCTGATGCAACCCATCGTGGTACGGCCGCGACATGGGCGATATGAACTCATCGCCGGCGAACGCCGACTGCTCGCGGCGAAGCAAGTCGGCCTGCGACTCGTGCCCGCGATGGTGCGCGATGTGGATGACCGCGAGGCCGCCGAACTCGCCCTCGTCGAAAACATGCAGCGCGAAGATCTCGACCCGATGGAGCGGTGCCACGGCCTTCGCAATCTCATGCAACAATTCGGCCTGACACAGGCGGAAGTCTCTCGACTCGTCGGCGTCGAACGTTCAACCGTCGCGAATCTCGTGCGACTCGTTGAACTCGAACCTGAGATTCAGGAACTTGTATCCAAAGGCGCGCTCGGACTCGGCCACGCCAAGGCCCTGTTGTCGCTTCCGGAAGGCCCAACGCGAGTCCGCGCCGCGCACGCGGCCGTGAAAAAGGGCTGGACGGTTCGCAAACTTGAGCAGGCGGCGTCGCGAAGGAGTGGGGGGGGGGACGCGAAGCCCAAGGCCGTGGAGATCGCGGACCTTGAGGAGCGGCTCTCGGCGCACCTTGGCACGCGCGTGTCGGTGATGCTCGGGCGTGACAAGAAGAAAGGGAAACTGGTGATCGAGTTCTACGGCATCGACCACTTCGAGGGCCTGGCCGCGCGGATGGGGTTCAAGGGGGGGGCGTAAGTAACGCATCGAGCGCTGCGCATCTCCAGGGCGGTCCAGCGATCTGCTGGTCCGTACCAGCGACGACATCCAGATCGA
Source organism: uncultured Phycisphaeraceae bacterium (assembly GCA_964614515.1). GTDB lineage: Bacteria > Planctomycetota > Phycisphaerae > Phycisphaerales > UBA1924 > CAZTPJ01. Next base: position 4,010 of record CAZTPJ010000101.1, read on the forward strand.
CTTGTTCTTCGATCATGCGCCACGCCGCGTCGTAGTACATCACACGCTGCTGGTCCGGCCCGCTTTCGGGCACCTCGGCCGTGCTGGCCCGCTTGATCGTCCGCCAGTGCAGCGCGTTGTACTCGTACTCGCCCACCGTGATCTCCGTCACCTCATCGACTTCCCAATACACCCGCGTCAGCCGGTTCCACGCGTCATGCACATACTTCTTCGCACCGCGGCTCTCGATGTTCCCGTTGTCATCATACGCGAAAGGCACGGCCGGCGGCGGACCTGAACCCACCGGCGTGAGGCTCGTGACCTCATTGGCCGCGTTATGAGACCGCTCCTCCGTCTCGGCCGTGGCGTACGTGCCGTTGCCGTCGGCGTCGGTGGCGAACGCCTTGGCGGGCAAGACGCACTCCACCAACGATCATGATGCCACCACCAAGAGCCAGGAGTATGATGGCCGCATTCTGCCTACCCGCTTGCCGTTGTGTCGCCGAACTGGGCTGCGAAACGACTTGCCAACCACCCCCAACAAGCAGAATTGTCCCCACGGCAATGAAAGCAATTGTTCCGAACAGACTTCGCCGAGTCCTTCTGTCCATTCAAGTACACCTCCAGAGAGATGGACCATGCTCCAATGACGATTTATCGACCCGGTGCCGTGAATTTCCAGATCGATACTAGGGATAGTACAATTAACGATGCTTGGGCAGGCCAACCTATGTCAAACAGGAGAGCGATAATGACGGTCACTCCAAAACATATGAATACTAATAATAAGAGATCGCATCCAATGTATTCCTCTATCTCCTCCGTGACTCGGCGAAGGCGTCGTACGGTGCCCATTCGATTGCGCCTTCTTCGTAGCATGCACACTCCGCTTGCTACACCGGTGTCAGATCATGGACCAACTGGACATGTCTTCGCGCATTCCTGCTGACACCCAATGAGCACGTCGTACGTGAACTTGATCATTTCCAGTGCCTTTCCCGCTTTCCCGATTCGATCTGCAGTTCGCTGACGATTGTCGCCGCGCAGGGACGGACCGAGCTCCGTGCGACCTGGTTTGACCTTCCATTTGTAATAGTACCCGCGGTATGCACGCTCGATCCAATAGGAAGTGAATCTAAACGCCGAGGGCATCCACTCTCGAGGATCCGCGGCCTTGCGCGGATCGCAGGACAAAATTGGTCCGCTTCGGAAGAGATTGATTTCGCATCCCGGAGGCATGCCAATCGGCACGACGGTGTTGGCCAATGTGTCCGCGATGCAGTCCGCGACGCATTCCGCGTTGGCCCTCTGCGACTGGTCAAATGTCCAGTCTATTCCCGCCAGATCTTCGAGATCCACGGTATTGAAGGTCACGGCGTCGAGAGTGCCGTTGGTGCGATCCCACACGGTTTGCGAAAAAGCATCATCGGCGTAATCGTAGATGGCCCGGTCTTCGCACCACGAACCCGTTAAGAGCCACACGCGAATCCCACACACTCTGTTCAAGCCGAACGGATCCAGATAGACGAGAGGTGAAGAGCCAAGCATTTCATACAAATTCACCCCATCCACATACCCCGCCGGATCCCTCTGCAACCACCTTCCCGTCACCGGGTCGTACCACCTGAACCGCACGGTGTACAGCGCATTCTCCGCGTTGAAGACAAAGCCGCAGTACCCGGCGACGTTGTCGATCCCCTCGGGATCGCTGATGCGGCCGGGGCCGACGGGCACGCGGCCGTACCAGTTGCCCAGCGCCAGCAGGTCGAAGATGTCGATCACGCCGTCGCGGTTGAGGTCCATGTCCGCGTCGTACTCCGCGTCGCCGATCACGGGCGATGGGCTCAGGTTGATGGCCGTGTACACCGCCGTGAAGTCATCACCGTCAACATTGTCATCGCCGTCGATGTCACCCGGCCACCGGTGCTCCGCCAACCCATACGGCCAGTACGTCACGCGCTCACGCAACGACGCATCGTCAAACCCGATCATGGCCACGGTCGAGTATTGCACGTCGGTCAAATGATACGCAGCCGCCAGCAGCGACAGCGTCTCGCCGATTGCTCATGGGTGTCCGTAGACAATGCCGCGAATCATGTCGCTGAACTCGTCACGCATGGGCAGGTCGAGATCGATAGCAAGCCGGCGGCGCGTGGCCGGAAGTGACTCGCCCGTGGTCGGGTTGTAGCCTTCCTTCTCATAGCGCTCCCACCTGATGCCAATGCCTCGTCTCTGCCAGGATGGCAGGTCATTGAAGTTGATGCCGCGTTGGAAGAGCAGTTCGTTCTTCGCGGCAATCGACATTCCTTCGATCATCTTTGTTGCGGACGTGGCCGACTGGCCCTCGCCACGAAGTTTCCAGTAGCAATGCGCGTTGAGGGCATTCCGATGGGCATCCTCATTTCGCCAGCGGAAGTAGTCGATGACATCCTGCTCGCGCGGAAGTTCGCAAATGCGACAATCGAACGCCGCGCACACCCCCATTTCGGCCGTGAACCTGGCGCTGGCTTCGCCCGCGAGCACTGAGATGAGCTTGCGGTGTTTGCGCCCGAAAGTCGTCTCATCGCGATCAAACAGCAACGATATCTCATCGCTCTGGTGATACCCGAAGGTGATCTGAAACCCGGAGGACATCAGGTGCGCGGTCGTCGTGGACATCGCGTCGCGGAATCGTTCGTCGAAGGGTTGTTCAAGATTCAGAGTCTCCTTGGTGAGGCGCGTGAATCCACGGCCGTCGATTCGTGCGACGATGAATATGCCCGGCAGCACGCAGTAGTCATGCGCCGTCTCGAAGACCCGCATCCTGGCGTCCAGTTCGTCAAACTTCATCGCGCCACTCCTCCACCTTGAATGTTCCATCCTCTTCAAGTCGAACGTATAGCAGGTTCACGAATCCTTCACTCCTGCGCGGCAGCTCCAGTCGCGCGTGCGTGCCGAGCAGACCCTTGAGCGGCACGCGGCGCGATTCAGTACGGCTATCGTTCCTCGCCTTGCACGCTTGCAGGCTGGACTGGAAGTAGTATCCGACAACATCAACACGGACATCCCGGCACATGCTCAGGTACTTCGCCCGAACCGCGATCGTCACGTTTGTATTGTCGATCACGAAGGGCTGGCCGATCTCCAGGCACGTCTCGATCAATCTCGATTCTCGGTGGCGTGTTCGAAGCATGTCCAGATTGACGCGTATGTGGGTATCGGCGAAGTTCTGTTGATAGAACGTCGACTTACCAGTCGCCTGCACACCGATCAGCATGATCGCGTGCATATCCTTTGTTTCGTGGCTGTGGGAAGACATTTGGTGAACCTTGTTGGACGGATCGTATGGAGTCGTTTGCGATCAGATCGGTTTGCATTGTCTCGCGTGCGGCGCTGAGGAGCCAGGCGCACAGGCTCAGACGTCCGTGCCACCGCCAGTGACGTTGTTCCTCATTCAAAGTACACACACCCGGCCGTGGGGGATTCGTACAGCGTGATACGCGCGAGGCAGGGGAGGAGCGGCTTGAGGTGCTTCCAGAGCCAGGCGGCGATGACTTCGGCGGTGGGGGTTTCGAGGCCGGGGATGTCGTTGAGGTAGTGATGGTCGAGTTGGGCGATGATGGGCGCGGCCACGGCCTTGACATCAGCAAAGTCCATCACCCACGCGCGATCGGGGTCGAGCGGGCCGACGAGATGAAGGATGAGGCGATAGGTGTGGCCGTGGAGCCTGTGGCACTTGTGCGTCGGCGGGAGGTGGGCGAGCCTGTGCGCGGCGTCGAAGGTGAACTCGCGGAAGATCTCGTGGGGCATGGGGGATTGTTGGCGGGTGTGGCGGAACGGACTGTCGGTGCGGGCGAGCGACTTCGCGTCGCGTGCCGGGTCCCTGACCGGTGCGTGACGATATGGCGATTTGGACTCTTGGATGAGCGACCGTCGGCGGATTCAAAATGGGATTTTGACTCCGCCGGGCTAGACGCCTATCCTTCGGGATGATTGAGCGTGATCTCGCACGCCAGGTTCGTCGGGCCGCGAAGCAGTTTCCCGCGGTGACGGTGACGGGTCCGCGGCAGAGCGGAAAGTCGACGTTGTGTCGTGAGTTGTTCCCGCGCAAGGCGTATGTCAACCTCGAGGCGCCGGACACGAGGCAGTTCGCGGTGGAAGATCCGCGCGCGTTTCTCGGACAGTTCAAGTCCGGCGCGATTCTCGATGAAGTGCAGCGGGCGCCGGACCTGCCGTCGTACCTGCAGGGGCGCATCGATGCGGATCCATCGCCCGGGCGGTGGATTCTCACAGGATCGCACAATTTATCGCTGCGGGACTCGGTAAATCAATCGCTTGCGGGGCGCACGGCCGTGCTGAATCTCCTGCCACTCTCGCGGCGCGAATTGATTCGATTTGACCGTTATCCCGAATCGCTTGAGGCATCGCTGATCGCGGGTGGATATCCGCGCATCTTCGACAAGCAACTCGCCCCGGCCGACTGGCTCGGGGCGTATGTCGGCACGTACATCGAGCGCGATGTGCGAACGATCAGCAACATCGGGGATCTGACGACGTTTCAGCGGTTTGTCGAACTGTGCGCAGGGCGCACGGGGCAGCTGTTGAACTACTCATCGCTGGCGTCGGACGCGGGGATCACACAGCCCACGGCGAAGGCCTGGCTGAGCGTGCTGGAAGCAAGTTTCATCACGTTTCGGTTGCCGTCATTTCACGCGAACATTCGCAAACGTCTTGTCAAATCGCCGAAACTGCATTTCGTGGACACTGGTCTGGTCTGCTGGTTGCTGGGGATTCGTGAGCCTTCGCACCTTCGTTCACATCCGCTGCGAGGCGCGATCTTTGAAACGTGGGTGGCGTCCGAGATCGTCAAGCATCGAGTCAACGCGGGTGAGCCCGGCGGCGTGTCGTTTTATCGCGATTCCGACGGGGTCGAGTCCGACATCATCGTGGAGACGGGAGACCGCGTGACCATCGTCGAAGTCAAGGCATCGCAGACGGCCAGTTCGAGCCTGCTGGATGGAATTCGGCGCGTGCGCGACATCGTGACGGAAACCGGGCGTCCATGTGAGGCCGTGGTGGTGTACGGCGGAGATGAAGCGCAACGCCGGGCTGACGTGTCGCTCGTTTCATGGAGGACACTGCACGAGCTCCGGTGGACGTGAATCTGTCGCGCTGATCGTGCGCGACATGTGGGCGGAAGCACCGACCGCGAAGCGCGGTCGGTGGCACACTGGACGTGGCACACACGCGTGATGCGAAGGAAAAATGGAGCCGGGGGGAATCGAACCCCCGTGCCGTGGCAGTCGGCGTAGCGCTTCTACGCGTGTGTCCGACGTTTTGATCTCGACCTCGCGGGCGAGCGTCGGCGCCCTATCGCGAGGTCCAGTCGCCGGTGTTTTCTCATTCGCGTGCCCGGCGTCGCCGCACGCGAACCAGCCCGATGGCGTCGATCCGTCCCTCATCGGGCGTCAAGGACGGATCGGGCAGCCTGATCTCAGGCGGCCATTGCGTAGCTGTGATTGGCAGCTAGTTGTTTTGCATGCTTTTATCCAGGCCAGCATGCTCCTGGACGCGCCACGCTACGCGTTCCCTGCCCGGTCGAAACCACATCGGCCCCAGTTGTCAAAGAGCAGGGGATTCTAGGCGCGAAGCACGCGGCGGACGCCCGTGTTATGGGCACTCGCACCGCGCCAGAATCGCGGATTCCGGCGAAATTCGCGGTATTGCCGGGTTCCAACGGCCGTGGTTTCGCGTACAATGCGACGTGATGGCATCGCCGAGGCTGGCTCGCGGGCGATGGCTGACGGAATCAAGCAGTCGCGGGCCGGGATTGAGGGAGAGTCATGAAGATGCGTTCGATGGCGGCGGCGATGGTTGTGGCGGCGGGCACGGCGGCGATGGGGCAGACCTATCTCATGGTGCCTGATTCACTCCGCGATGTGGTGATGCTGTTTGACCCGACGGACGGCACGCTGGTGAACCCGGCGTGGATCAACCTCGTGGGCCTCGCGCCTTCGCAGACGCCGATCGCGGCCATCGAGGTTGACGACGAAATCTGGATTTCAGATCAACTCGCGGACATGATCTATCGCTTCACCAAGGATGAGTTCGCGCCGCAACACCTGGGCAACATCTCCGGCGGCATGGACAACATCCGCGGGATCGTGCGCGTGGGGGACACGGTCTATGTGACGAATGCGGGGTTGAACAACGGCGCACCGGGCAATGGCGTGGTGATGATCGATGTGGCGACGCGGGCCGTGATCGGCTCGTTCCCCTCCGGCAGCCCGTTCGACATTCTGCCGTTCGGCGCGAACCTGCTGGTCAATGACATCGGCAGCGCTGCGCGAAAGATCGACGAGTTCACCACGGGCGGTTCGCACGTTCGCGTGTTCGCCACGGGACCGAACTTTCCGGAACAGATGACCTACAACGCGGCCGGGAACATCCTCGTCGCGACGTTCTCTTCGCCGATCGGCATCTTCGAGTTCGACACGAACGGCTCGCAGGTGAACTTCTACGCGGTGGGAACGGGCAACCGCGGCGTCCATGAACTCGGCAACGGGGACATCCTGTTGACCTACGGCACGACGCCGGGGATCTATACGTACAACATCGCGAGCAACACATCGACGCCGGTGGCCGGCGTGCCCAGCGGCTCGCCGCGGTTCATTCATCCCGTGACGTTTGGCGAGGCGTGCTATCCGGACTGCGACACGAGCACGGGCGTTGGCGTGCTGGACATCTTCGACTTCCTGTGCTTCGGGAATCGTTTCAGCGCGAACGACCCGTACGCGTGTGACTGCGATACCCAGACGGGCGTCGGCGTGTGCGACATCTTCGACTTCCTGTGCTTCGGGAACGCGTTCAACGCGGGGTGTCCGTAACTGACTCGCGGACGAGAACATCGAAGTCGAAGCGACTTCGATGGCACGGGGATGCAAGGTGCGGACCGTGAGGCATCGAAGTCGAAGCGACTTCGATGG
>CAZTPJ010000102.1:0-10939 GCA_964614515.1 uncultured Phycisphaeraceae bacterium
GGGTCCATCAGAGAAACAATTTGGTCCATCAGAATCACAACGTGGTCCATCAGAGGAACAATTGAGGCCATCAGCATCACAACGCAGGCCATTGCAAGCGCCGTTCGGGGCATCAGAAGCGCAACTCTGGCCATCGCCCGTGCTGCGCGGTCCCCGGCGGGAAGTGCGCAGCCGCGCCCGCGAACTCCTGTGCCTCCGGTCCATCGTCCGGTGAGGCTGGAGGCCCAGCGCGCCCGCGTCGGAGGCGGCTGCCGATGGCGCGCTGCGCTGCGACAGACCCCGCCAGCATCGCCGCCGCGGCGCGATGGCCACACACCGACCGCAAAGCGCGGTCGATGGCGCCCCGCGACAGGCACACGGCGGGTGGCCCACCATGGCGGCACAGCCCCGCCCGGTGGCTTGAGAGATGCCTACGGACACCCCGCATCAAAGGCGTTGCCGAAGCACAGAAAATCAAAGATGTCGCAGACGCCCAGGCCCGTGCTCGTGTCGCAGTCGCAGGCGTAGGGATCGTTCGTCGAGAACGCGTTGCCGAAGCAGAGGAAATCGAAGATATCGAGGACACCCACGCCCGTGGATGGGTCGCAGTCGGGGTAGCACAGCGCGGGCTTGACCGTGATGGTCCCGGCCATGCCCCCGGCCGTGCCGTTGCCGAGGTCGAACCCGTGGAACAGGCAGTAATAATGCCAGACGCCGACGTTCGTGAACGTATGTTCGAAGGTATGGCCGATGGGGTGCGGCCCGCCGGAGTCCCACTGCTCGGGGATGCCGGCGACGGACTGCGTCGTGTGGAACCCATCATCCCACACCCACCGGATCGTGTCGCCAATGTTAATAACCGGGTCTTCGATCGGCTGACCCAGCGGGTTGATGCTGAAGTCGTGGAAGAGGATGTGGACGATGATGGTGTCAGCGCGAACGGCCGTGCCGGCGAGGGCGAGGGCGGCCAGCGCGACAGCGCGTGCGAAACGGGGTGACATGGTTCTGCCTCCTTCTCGGGCATCCGATGATCGGCGGTCCGCGCCAGCGCGCGGAGATTCCTCCGCAGGCTTGATGTCGTCAACGGCGGCGGGCCTTGCACGAACCCCGGTCTTGTCGGGCGCTGTGGATCCTTACGGACACCCCCCCGCGAAGGCGTTCCCGAAGCACAGGAAGTCGAACACATCGCACACGCTCCAGCCCGTGGCGATGTCGCAGTCGCACGCCAGCGACTCGCCCGCGGCGAACGCATTGCCGAAGCACAGGAAATCAAAGACATCAAGCACGCCGTGTCCCGTGCCCGAGTCGCAGTCCGCATAGCACGGCACCGGGAACCCGCGCAGGATGAAGTTCACACCGGTACGGCCGGTCCCCTTGAGCGTCAGCGGGATCAGGCGATACGGATGATTGGCGAAGTTCCAGAATCCGCCGGGGTTGAACTGCAATCCGCTGTCGGCCACACCCCCGCCCACGGCGTGCGGCCCCGGCTGATGCCACATGATGCCCAGTGCGTTCGTCGGCGGCAGGACCGGCGCCCACATGATGTGGTAGTCCCCCGGCCGCAGCCACCGCTGGCCGAAGGTCGTCGTGAACTGCCCGTGGCCAAAGGGTGGGGGCGGGATGTAACGGCCCTGCCCGGTGAGGCTCTCGAGCACCATATCGCCCACATGCGGCAGGCCGGCGAAGATCGCGGCGTGAACATCGGTGACCGAGTTGTTGAACGAAGATGGATTGACGGTTCCCATGGAGACAATCGACGTGATGCGGGTCCACTGCGTGGTGGTGAACTCCTCAACGCACCAGACATCGCGATCTTCGTTGGGCGGGCCGAAGATCTGGCACCTCGGCCCGGCCGTCTGCCCGCCAAGAAACGGCAGACTGGCGATGACGATGTCCTGCGCCCCGGCCGGGGCCGCGAGCAGCGCACAACCCGACGTGAACGCACCAATGGCGAGTAGCCTCATGACATGAACTCCCTGTGTCAGACGTGTATGTGGCTTCGGCCGCGGCGGCCGTGGGCGTGCGAAGGCCCGGCCGCATCCCTGCCGATCTCCGCCCCTGCGACCCCGCGCCGCCGGGCAGTTCCCGCCCGCGTGCCCGCGAGCAGAGGCATGGTGCCGATGGAGCATACGGGCGAAAGGGCGGGAAGGTTGCAGGGGAATGCATGATCTCGCCGTCATGCGAACATCAGTTGCTGTCGAGGCGGTGCATCACGGCCGCGTGAGTGCCATGGCCATCGCCGTGGATGGCGATGTGGATATCACATCGCGCTGCGTGACCTAGCCCCGCAATCCATCCGAATCCCGCACGCCCAGCGTCTTGTAGATGTCGCGCGTGGCCGTGGAGCGGTTGAGCGTGTAGAAGTGGATCCCGGCCACATCGTGGTCGAGCAGGTCGCGGCACTGTTCGGTGGCCCAGTGGACGCCGACGCGGCGCACGGCCTCATCATCGCCGCCGGCGCGATTGATCGCCCGAAGCAGCGGGGCGGGATATCGCGCGCCCAGGGCCAACTCCGCCATGCGCTTCATCCCCGAGCGCGACGTGATCGGCATGATCCCCGCCAGCACCGGAACCCTGATCCCCGCGAGGTGGCATCGATCGCGGAAGTCATAAAAGTCGCGGTTGTCGAAGAAGAGTTGCGTGATGATGACATCCGCCCCCGCGTCAACCTTCGCCTTGAGTCGCTCGATCTCGATCAGGCGGTTGGGCGTGTCGGGGTGTCCTTCGGGAAACCCGGCCACGCCGATGCCAAAGCCGCGCGGATCGGGATGTCCGGCCGTGGCCGCCTCGCGCTCGTTGAACTCGCGGATGCACGCGACGAGGTCCGTGGCGTGTTTGAAGTCGATATGCGGATCGCCCCCGACCCACTCGCGCGGCGGGTCCCCGCGAAGGGCCATGATGTTGCTGATCCCCGCCTGGGCGTATCGCCGCAGAATCTCGATGATCTCCGGCCGTTGGTGACAGACGGTGGTCAGGTGCGGCATGGGATCAAGCGATGTCTCGCGCTTGAGCCTGACGACGAGGTCGTGGGTGTGCTGCCGCGTCGAGCCGCCCGCGCCGTAGGTGACCGAGACGAAGGTCGGGCGCAGGGCCTGAAACTCGGACATGGACTCGAAGAGCGAGTCGATCCCCTCCTGGCCCCTGGGGGGGAAGAACTCGAAGGAGAAGGTGGGTCGATGCTGTGCGAGAATGTCCTGGAGATGCATCGCGCGTGATCGTATGACGGGAAAGAGCCGATTGCGCGAGCAATCGCTGGGGGGTCCTGCCCCGTGACCTGAGGCTTGAAAACCGCGGGGATCGTCCGATCTCGCGGGCGTCTCTAGCATTGGCCCCATGACGACGTACATCGTGCCGCTGACGCTCTTGGCGGGGGGCATTCTGCTGCTGGTGATCGGGGCGAACCTGCTGATTCGCGGGTCGGTGTCGATCGCGATGAGGGTGGGCATCTCGCCGCTGCTTGTCGGGCTGACGATCGTCGCGTGGGGCACGAGCGCCCCGGAACTCGCGTTCAACCTCATCGCCGCGTGGCAGGACAAGACCGCCCTGGTCATCGGCAACACCGTCGGCGCGAACATCTGCAATCTGGCGTTGATTCTGGGCGTGTGCGCGGTGATGCGTCCGCTGACGGTGCATGACAGCCTGATCCGGTTCGAGTTGCCGGTGATGATCGGGCTGTTCGTGGCGCTGCTGGCCGTGGCGCTGTTGCCTGAGGTTGGCCTGACCGGTGGCCTGGGTCGCGGGGAGGGTGTGGCGCTGCTGGCGATCTTTGGGTTCTATAGCGCGACATCGATTCGCACGGCCATGCGCGAGCGCGAGGCCCACGTCGCGCTCGCCGAAGAGGTGACGCAGGATCAACTCCCCGACAAGGCTCTGGGTGTGCCCGCCGCGGTGCTGATGATCCTCGGCGGTCTGGCGCTGCTTGGGGGGGGCGGGGCGATGGCGGCCGAGGGGGCCACGGGCCTGGCATTCGCGGCCGGCATGTCGGAGCGCGTGGTGGCCGTGACGGTGGTCTCGCTGGGGACGACGCTGCCGGAGTTGATTACGGCCCTGATGGCGGTGCGTGCGAAGCATGTGGACCTGGCCGTGGGCAATGTCGTGGGGTCAGCGCTGTTCAATGTCGGCGCGATTCTGCCGCTGGCGATGCTGGTGAGTCCGGCGGGGCTTCCCGAGGGGGCGCTCTCGTCGATCATCGTGCTGACGGGCCTTGCGATGATCGTGTGGCCGATCTGCGTGACGCACGATCAGCGGATCGCGCGGTTCGAGGGCGTGATCCTGCTTGTGATCTATGCAGCGTTTGTGATGCTCGAACTCGCGCAGTCCGGGGGGATGTGACGCACCGTCGGTCCGGGCTATTTTTCGGCGACGATGTAGGCGATCCACGCGGGGTCCGCGTCGCAGGATTCGACGGGCTTGAAGTCGCCGTCCGGTTCACCTTCGTCGTCAAAGCCGTCGAGATAGACGGTGGACTTGCGAAACCCGGCGGCGTCGAGGATGTCGCGAATTTCGGGCGTGGTCCACAGACGCCAGTTGTAGTCGAAGGCCTTGTTCATGCGCGAGCCGTCGCGGAAGTGAAAATGGATGTAGCACTGGCACTCGCCGGTGATGCCGTTGTACCTCGCCTGATCCCAGATGTAGGTGAACTTGCCCTCGATGTCGCGGCGTTCGCGCTGCTCCTTCATGGTTTCGTACCCGCCGAACATGTCGAGGAAGAAAATGCCGCCGGGGGCGAGCGACGTTCGCACGGTCTGGAAGTAGTCCAGCATCGTGGCGCGCTGCTTGAAGATCCAGTATGAGAAGTTCATCGCCAGCACGACATCCATGCGGTGTCCGCGGGGGCCGGGGTCAAGCACGTTGCGGTTGAGCAGCGTGATGCGGGACCGCGCGGCGGGCTTGAGTTTGCCCACATTGTGGGCCAGGCCCCAATCGAGCGTGGGCTTGTCGAGATCCACGGCCACGGCCGTGTTCGTCGAACGCCGCTTGACCCACTCGCACGACGAGAGCGCGGTGCCGCAGAAGTCCTCGCGAAGTTTCGCCGCGCGACGCCCGCGCAGTTCCTTGAAGGTGTCGTCAACGAAGTCGATTTCGGACTCGACGTTCTGGACGGAGAGTTGGTAGAGTTCGTGTCGATCGGCCTTGGCCGCGGTGTACTTGGTGGGTCTTCGTTTCGCCATGGGGCGGAGAGTGTAGCCCCTGCGGAGCCGATTGCGCGAGCGATCGAACGATTCGCGCGAGGCGTCGTAGGGATGGCGTGGGCCGATGGCGCGACGGCGGAGGCGGCGCCGCCGATCGCTTGCGCGATCGGCTCCTTTGGTGGGTGCGACCTACACTCCGCCCACGAATCGCAGGAGGTTGTGCATGAAACTCACCATGGTCGGAACGGGGTATGTGGGCCTGGTCACGGGCGTGTGCTTCGCCAATACGGGCAACGACGTGATCTGTCTCGATGTTGACCCCGCGAAGATCGACAAACTCAAGGCCGGCGTCTGTCCCATTTATGAACCCGGCCTGACCGACCTGATGGTGCGCAACGCCAGGGCCGGCCGCCTGACGTATACGCTCGACAAGAAGGCCGCGTATCGCGATGCGCAGATCATCTTCATCTGCGTCGGCACGCCGAGCGATGAACGCGGACATTCCGACCTGAAGTACATCCACGCCGCCGCGGATGACATCGCGGCGGTCTTGAAGGAACTCGGGCCGAATCAGCCGCCAAAGGTCGTCGTGGTCAAGTCCACCGTCCCCGTCGGCACATCGCAGGAAGTCGGCCGTCGCATCCGCGAGCGCGTCGGACCCGGCATCCCCTTCACCATCGCCAACAACCCCGAGTTTCTCAAAGAGGGCGACGCGGTGAACGACTTTCTCAAGCCCGATCGCGTGGTGTGCGGCGTCGAAGATGCGGCCACGGGCGATATCCTGCGCCAGTTGTACGAACCCTTCGTCCGCCAGGGTCACCCGATCTTCATCATGGACATTCTCTCGAGCGAGATGGTCAAGTACGCCTCGAACAACTTCCTCGCGACCAAGATCAGTTTCATCAACGAGATGGCGACGCTCTGCGAGGCGTATGGCGCCGACATCGGCCAGGTCCGCGCGGGCATGTGCTCGGACAAACGCATCGGCTCGATGTTCCTGTACCCCGGCCTGGGCTACGGCGGCTCGTGCTTCCCCAAGGACACGCTCGCGTGCATCATGATGGGCGACAAGGCGGGACGCCCAGCGCTGGTGTCACGCGCGGTGCATGATGTCAATCAGCGACAGCGCGACTTGTTCTTTGACAAGATCCTCGGCCACTTCAAGAGTTCTGGCGGACTGCACGGCAAGACCCTCGCGTTCTGGGGCATCGCGTTCAAGCCGCGGACCGATGACATCCGCGAAGCCCCGGCCATCACACTCATGCGCAAGGCCGTCGGCTTTGGCGCCACGGTGCGGGCGCATGATCCTGTCGCGGGGGACAACGGGCGTGCCGAACTCGGCGCTGCGGCCACGGTCATCGACGATCCGTATGAGGCCGTCAAGGGCGCTGACGCCCTGGTCATCTGCACCGACTGGGACGAGTTCAAGAACCCCGACTTCGCACGCCTCGGCACGGCCATGCGCTCGCGCGTGATCTTCGACGGGCGAAATCTGTTTCGGCCCGAGCAGATGGCCGCGGCAGGGTTCGAGTATTACTCCGTGGGGCGTGCGGCCGTCAAGCCCAAGTGATGTGTCATGGGCAAGCCTCCTGGCTTGCCCGTGCCTCCGCATCGCAGGCAGCATCGAAGTCGCCTATGGCGACTTCAATGGCACGTCAAACAAGAAGCCCGACCATGAGGGAGGGCTTGGCCCCGGAAGCAGACTCGCGTTCACCAGTGATCCACGTCGTCACCCGCGCCCTGCGGCGGGCCAACTCGTGTGACGATGGACATTTTTGAGGCCACTGGCGCCTGCTCCCGCCGCCAAGCCCTCCCTCATGGTGGGCTTCTTGTTCGATTCGCGACCTTTGCCTGCTCCCGCTTCGTACAATCATCACATGTCCATCGCCGTCACCAGTTCAGGCATCGTGCTCCAGCCCGGCATGGACATTTGCCAGAACGATCTGCCGCTGGACTGGTATCAAGCGGAACTGCGCCCGTATGCAGAGGAATATCTCGCGCTGCCGGATCGCACGCCCGAGACGGTGCTGCCGTGGCTCGATGGGTATGTGCGGCGGGCGCTCGATCACTTCGGCGATTCGCTCATGCTCGTCGCGCACTACTACATGGGCGGCGAGATCGTCAAACTCGTCGAGCGTTACGGCGGCCTCGTGGCGGACAGTTACGCCCTGGCCGTGCAGGCCGCGCGACATCCTGAGAAGAAGGTCATCGTCGAGTCCGCCGTGCATTTCATGGCCGAGGCCATCGCCATCCTCGCGAACGATGACCAGCAGGTGTGGATCACGAATCCCAAGGCCGGCTGCACGATGGAGATGATGGCCAAGGACCACATGGTGCTGCCCGTGGCGGATGTACTGATCGCGCGCTACGGCGACGATCTCGTCACCATCGCTTACATGAACACCTCCGGCCGTCTCAAGGCCCTCGCGGGGCGCACGGGGGGGGCCGTGTGTACGAGTTCCAACGCGCACCTCGTGATGGACTGGGCACGAAAGCAAGGCAAGAAGATTCTGTTCGTGCCTGATGAACATCTCGGGCGCAACACGGCCGATCGCCTCGGCATGGACCTCTCGCGCGTGGTGCGCCTGCCAGACATGCGGATGCCGCGCACGATCGCGCGTGATGAGTGGCCCGCGCTCGATACGGCCGAGGTGCTGCTGTGGGCGTCATATTGCGGCGTACACACCGTTTTTCGCGAAGAGCATGTGCGATACTGGCAAGCGCGCGGGTGGCGCGTGCTTGTCCACCCCGAGTCGCCGCTGGAGGTCGTCCGCGCCGCCGATGGACAGGGGAGCACCAGTTACCTGTGGCGGGCCGTGATGGATGCGGCGCGCGGATCGAAGTTCGCCATCGGCACCGAGGGCCACTTCGTGAGAAATCTCAAGGAACAGGCTGGACTGCGCGGGATCGAGGTCGTGCATCTCGCCAGCGCGCCCGAGCCGGGCCTGCTGCGCATCGCCGGGTGCGGATGCGCGACGATGAGCCGCAACGACCCGCCGCACCTCGCGGGCACGCTCGATCTCCTGCGGCAAGGCCGTGGGCCGGACATCAACCGCGTGCTGCCGGGGGATGTGGTGGATGAAGCCACGGCCGCGCGGGATCGATTGCCGCCTGATGAGCGGGCGAAACTGGTGCGCGAGGCGAAGATGGCGATGCAGCGGATGATTGAGATTACAGAGGGGGGGCGGTAATGCATCGGATCAAGGAGCCGATTGCGCGAGCAATCGGAGGTTCGGGTGCGCATGTGTGTTCGCGGTTCATGGATCGTGGTGATTGTGTTGACATTGATCGCTCGCGCGATCGGCTCTTTGTGGGGCGAGGATGAACGAGCTTGCAGCGACACACCTCGGCGACTGGCTCACCCTCGCGCCCACACTCGCGCCCGCCTCCATCGACCTGCTCTACGCCGATCCGCCATTCAACACCGGCCAGGCGAAGCGCACGCCTCCGAACGCAAGCCGCGCTGGCCGTGCCACATCCGCCGCATACCACGACACATGGCCGGACATTCCGGCCTACCTCGCCTGGCTGCGCGAGCGCCTCATCGCCACGCTCCCCGCGCTCAAGCCCACCGCCACCATCCTCCTGCACATCGACTGGCGAACGTGCCATCACGTCCGACTCATGCTCGATGATCTCCTCGGCGAGGATCGCTTCGTGAATCACCTGATCTGGCACTACGGCCTGGGCGGTTCCTCCCCGCGCCGCTTCGCACGAAAGCACGATGACATCCTCTTCTATTGCCTCGACCCCGCGCGGTACTGGTTCGAACCGCCGATGATCCCCGCGACAAGCCGGCGCATGGCCGGGCGCATGAAGAAGGCGACGGATGTGCTGAAGATCCCGGCGATCAACAACATGGCCGTGGAACGCACCGGCTACCCAACGCAGAAGCCCGTGGCGTTGCTCGACGTGTTGGTTCGCGCGTGCTGTCCGCCGGGGGGGGTGGTGCTGGACCCGTGCTGCGGAAGCGGAACGACGCTGGTGGCGGCCATGACGGCCGGGCGACGTGGCGTCGGGTTTGATGTCAGCGAGGTTGCGGTTGATTTGACGAGGGAGCGGGTGGGAATCGTCGTCGAACGCTGAGGCGTGCCACCGGCCACGGTTTCTCCGTGGCCGGTGCGGCCGTGGCGACGACGCCCGATTCTCGACACAACTCACCGATCGCACCGACGGCGAAGCGCGGTCTGTGGCACACACGGGGATTGGCGTCCCGCGGGGCGCGGCTACGATAGCCGTCCCATGGTGCTGCTCGCGCGACTCTACACCAGGAAGATCATCAACATCAACGTCAACATCGTGTTGGCGGGGCTGCTGACGCTTGGCCTGACGTTGATCGTCATTCACCTGACGCACTACATCGGCATCACGAGCAAGTTCGCGATCCTGGCGATCAAGTTCACCTGTGACGTCGTCTTTGACGTGGCGATCTACTACCTGCTGCACTGGGTGGCGAACCATCGCCTGCCCAAGTGGGTGCTGCCCAAGCCGAAGAACCCGCCCGGCACGCGCCTGAGGTATTTCCGCGACGCCACGCTCGTGCAGTTTGAGCGGGCACTCTTCTCACCCGTGTACTACTCGGTCATGCTCACCGTCGCCTACTTCTGGCTCGATGAAGCCTCATCAAACCGCGAGCAGGCCGTCGTCGTCGGTTTCGCCGCCGGGATGCTCGCCACGCGAGGCTTGCACACGAGTTGGATGCTTGTGTCCGGCCGATTCAAGGAGCGTCCGCACGCGTGACTCATCCCACGCCCGCTTCGACCGCGGCCGCGGCCGGAGGTGACTCCGTGTGCGTCGGCGGCGGCAATCGCAGGAACTTCGCCAGCCACCACGACCCGACATAGAACGGCCCGGTGTCGATCAGCGCCGCCACGAACTTGAAAACATACCCGCTGAGGATGAACACCAGCAGTTGCCCAAACAGCGCCTTGTTCGGATCGATCGGAAGCGCTTTGGCATAGAAGTGCGTGATGAGAATCACGGCCACGGTGTCCACCATCTGACTCACGAGCGTCGAGCCGTTGTTGCGCAGCCACAGATGCTTGCCGTTGGTGACCTTTCGCCAGAAGTGAAAGACGTAGACGTCAACGAACTGCGCGACGAGATACGCGATCATCGACGCGGCCACCGCGCCAAACGCAAGGGTCTTGACCTCAAAGAACACCGGCAGGCGTCCGGCCGCATCGAGCGCGGGCTTGCCCGTCGCCGGATCAATCGGCAGACTCGGCGGCAGCACACTGCCCAACCACAGAATGAACACCACCCACAGATTGAGCAAGAACCCAACCCACACCACCAGCGAAGCCCGACGACGCCCATACAACTCGCTGATGAAGTCCGTGCACAGAAACGTGATTGGATACGGCAGCACGCCCACGGCCACGATGAACGGAATGCTCAGCCCCGCGATCGAAAACGACATGTCGATGAAGCGCGTGATGCCCAGGATGTTGAGCATCGCCAGGGTGCCGAGAAAGATCCCCGCGAGCACAAGGAACAGCCCCTCGCGCCGCCGGTAGAGTTCGATCTCCGACAACGGGCGCAGCCCCGGCCACGCATGTTGACGACTCGGCAGCGTCGAAACTTCGTTCATGGAATCGAGCGTAGGCGAGCGACAGGAAGCCTGATTGACAGCAATAAGAAGCCCGACCGTGAGGGAGGGCTTGGCGGCGGAGGTGGGCTGTCGTGTACCGATGGTTTACGGCGTCACAGGCGTCATTACGGCGGCAGTCCGCGATGTTCGAGCGCCGTGTGTGACGATGGAATCATCTTCACGTCATGGCGCACATGTGCGCGGCCAAGCCCTCCCTCACGGTCGGGCTTCTTGC
>CAZTPJ010000103.1:0-10878 GCA_964614515.1 uncultured Phycisphaeraceae bacterium
AGCACTTGCCCCACCCGCGCGCGACCACCGCCGCGTGGCTCGTCATGCCGCCCGTCGATGTCAGAATCCCGATCGCCGAGTGCATGCCTTCGACATCCTCAGGACTCGTCTCACGGCGAACGAGGATGACGTTCTCGCCGGCCTGCTTGCGCTGCACGGCCTCATCGGCGGTGAAAGCGAGTTTTCCCACGGCCGCGCCAGGCGACGCGGGCAGGCCCTTGGCGAGCACTTCGGCGAGGGACTTCTTCGTCGGATCGAAACTGGGCAGGAGGAGTTGCACGAGATCCCCGGCCGGAACGCGCTTGATCGCCGTCTTCTCGTCGATCAGGTTCTCCTTGACCATGTCGCAGGCGATCTTGACCGCAGCCGCGCCGGTGCGCTTGCCGGTTCGCGTCTGGAGCATGTAGAGTTTGCCGCGTTCGATGGTGAACTCGATGTCCTGCATCTCGCGGTAGTGCTTCTCGAGTTTCGTTTTGATCTTGATGAGTTCGTCGTAGACCTTCTTGTTCCATTTGGGCATCTCATCGACGGGTCGCGGCGTGCGGATGCCCGCCACCACATCCTCGCCCTGGGCGTTGATGAGAAACTCGCCGTAAAACTTGTTCTCGCCGGTGGAAGGGTTGCGCGTGAACGCCACGCCCGTGCCCGAATCCTCGCCCATGTTGCCGTAGACCATGGACTGCACGTTCACGGCCGTGCCGCGCAGGCCCACGATCCCCGCGATGCGTCGATACGAGATGGCGCGATCGGCATTCCAGGACTTGAACACGGCCTCGATGGCGAGTTCGAGTTGCTTGAACGGATTCTGCGGAAACTCGTCGGCCGTGTGCCGCTTGTAGACGTCCTTATACGCTTCACAAAGCGCGGCCAGACCCATCTCGGGCACGTCGGTGTCATCGGTGGCGCGGTGAGCGCGCTTAATCTCATTGAACGCAGCCTCGAAATGCTCGTGATCCACGCCCATCACCACGTCGCCGAACATGTTGATCAGCCGGCGATACGCGTCATACGCAAAGCGGCGATTCCCCGTCGCCTTCGCAAGACCTTCCACCGACGCATCAGTCAGGCCGAGGTTCAGGATCGTGTCCATCATGCCCGGCATGGACACGGCCGCGCCGGAGCGAACCGAGACCAGCAGCGGGTTGGCGTTGTCGCCGAACTTCTTGCCGAGTTCCTTTTCGAGAATGGCGACGCTCTGATGGGCTTCGTTCATCAGGCCGTGAGGCAGCCGCTGCCCGGCCTCGTAATACGCGGCGCAGGCTTCGGTTGTGATGGTGAAGCCGGGGGGCACGGGGAGGCCGATGGAGGTCATGTCGGCGAGGTTGGCGCCCTTGCCGCCGAGAGTGTCGCGCATGGTCGCGTTGCCCTCGGTGCGCGTCTTGCCGAAGTAGTAGACCATCTTGCCCGCCGCGCGACGCCCGGCCTTGGAGTTCGCCGTCGGCTGGCCACGCGACGTGGAAGGACGCGACGCGGTTGGCTTGGACTTGACGGCCGTGGCTGAAGGCTTGCGGGTTGACTTGGTGGTGGTTCGCTTTGCCATGAGTGAATCGGCTCCGAGGGCCTGCACGGTGTGGACGTCGCGTCGTGACGGTTGATTCCGCTGCTGGCGGCGTCGCGAACGACGGACGAGGCGTTTCGCGTATGGAATTCCCCAGTGTCAACGCCCGAAAACGGGGGTGTAATGCTATCACGTTGGCATGGCTCGGGGGAGCGCGGCGTGAGAACAGCGTGCGCGACGGCGGGCGGCGGAAGATATGGTTGGGTCAGTGAACACCGCCGTGACACCCCCGGTTTCGCGCGAGATGCTCGAGGGCGAGCGCGGCGTGCTGGTCGGCGTGGCCCGGTGGCCGTCGGATCGGCCCGTGGCCGTGCTGTTCAGCGGCGATGGCGCGGAATCGTGGCCGACGATCCTCGCGTCGCCGGTGGCGACGGTGCAGTTCTGGATCGGGGATGGTGATCGAGTCGAGCGGCGCATCGTCGTGCATGAAGGGGGGGGGATTCCCCCGCCCGTTCACGACGATGCCGATGCGCCGATGCTTGAGCAGTTGCGGGTGATGTTTCGCGCAGATGCACGCCTGTCGCAGCCCGAGACCGCGTTCGCGGGCGGATGGCTCGGGTGGCTCGCGTACGAACTGGGTCGGCTGGTCGAGCCGATGGGGCGAGACGCGGGCCGGGCGCCGATGCCCGTGGGCGTGCCGCTGGCCGAGTGGCACTGGTGTCCTGATGCGATCGTTGGGCGCGAGGGGGGGGGGCGACGCATCATCGGGGATCAAGGGCGGGCGTTGTCGTGGATGAAGGGGGGGGGCGACGCACGCGGGTTCGCCGCGCGAGTCACCGGCGGATCGATGGATGAGCGGACATATCGCGACGGCGTGGCCCGCATCGTTGAACTGATTCGCGCGGGAGATGTGTTTCAGGTGAATCTCGCGCACCGGCTGGATGCGGCGTTCGCGGGCTCGGCGCGGTCTGCGTTCGCAGCGCTGGTCGCGGCCGCACGCCCTCGCTGCGGCGCGTACTTTGAAGGCCCCGGCCTCGGTGCCGACGGTCGTCACGCCGTGCTGTCGGCGAGTCCCGAGTTGTTTCTGCGATTCGATGCGCGAACGCGGGCGCTGACGACCCAGCCGATGAAGGGGACGCGCGCCGCGAGCGAATCGCGCGATGCGCTGGCACACGCCGAAAAAGACCGCGCGGAACTCTCGATGATCGTGGACCTGATGCGCAACGATCTCGGGCGCGTGTGCGACCTCGGCTCCGTGCGCGTCCTCTCAACACGCGACATCGAATCGCACGGACACGGGCACGCACGCCTGTGGCAGGCCACGGCCACCGTCGGCGGCCGACTGCGCGAGGATCGCACCATTGCCGATGCCCTGTGGGCTGCGTTTCCGCCCGGATCCATCACCGGCGCGCCGAAGGTTCGCGCCATGCAGATCATCGACGAGATCGAGATGGCCGATCGCGGGCCATACTGCGGCTGCGCGGGATTCGTGAGTCGATGCGGAAGCGCCGCGTTCAACGTGATGATCCGAACGGGCGTGATCCTGGGCCACGGCGACGCATCCGCGCTCGATGCGTTCGCGGACGGGCGGCTTGTATACGGCGTGGGCGCGGGGATCGTCAGCGACAGCGACCCGGCCGCCGAGTGGCGAGAGACGCTGGACAAGGCGCGGATACTCGATGCGCTCACGGGCGATCTCGCACGTGAGGGGGCGCGATGACCGTGATGCGATGCGACATGGTGACGGTTTTCGTCTTGCGTCGCGGCGGTACTGGGCCGGAGTTTCTGCAACTGCATCGCGCGCCAGACCCGGCCGGGAAGCGACTGGGCGTGGGACTCTGGCAGCCGATCATGGGCGCGATTGAAGCCGGTGAAACCGCGCCCGATGCCGCGCGCCGCGAACTGCGCGAAGAAGTCGGCCTCGACATATCGAGCGACCTGTGCGTCAACTGGTGGTCGATCAATCGCGTGCGGCCGTTCTATTGCGCCGCACGCGATGCCGTCGTCCTCAGCCCCGCCTTCGCAGTGGAAGTCACGGCGACATGGACACCGCGACTCAATGATGAACATGACGCCCACCGGTGGGTCGCCCTCGGCGATGTGCGCGACAAGTTCATGTGGCCGGATCAGATCGACGCGTGCGCGGAAGTGGCGGAGTTCCTGCTTCGCCCGGGTTCGACGGCCGAGGCGGCCCTGCGACTGCCGCGATAGACGCTTCGGTGTGAGTATCGGTGCGGGTTTTCGTTGATGCACATTGGCCGACCGCGAGCGTCGGCACAACACCGGCATTACACGGAGACCTGTCATGCGTTCAATGTCGATTCGATGCGTGAAGACCACCACGGCCGTCGCGGCCCTCGCCCTCATCGCGGCCGCGGGCCAGGCTCAGGACAAGACCTTCATCGGTGGCGATGGCCAATGGAACGTGGCGGCGAACTGGGACCCGGCCGGCGTGCCGGGCGCGGGCCATGACGTCTACATCAACAACGGAAGTGTCGCAAGGCTCAGCGGGCCGTATCACGCCTTTGCGAACAACCTCACGCTTGGATGGCACCGGTCCACCGGCAGCATGTTCGTGTACGACGGCCGCATCACCGTCTCCGATTACATCGAAGTCGGCGGACCAGACCCGACGGGGCAGGGCTATCTCGAAGTCACCGGCACCGGCCAGCTCATCACGCGGCGATTGATGGTCGGGCGCACCGCGGGCGATTCAACCATGTGGTTCACGTCCTCGCGTGAAATGCGCGTCGATGATGACGCCTACATCGGCGGAAACGCCAAGGGCAACTTCAACCACCGCAACGGCATCGTACAGATCAAACGCGACTTGTATCTCGGTCTGTCTGCCGGCGGCGACGGAACCTGGAGCGTATCAAACGCCGCCACGGCCGTGGAACGCGATGTCTATGTCGGATACCACGCCAACGGCAAAGGCAAACTCGAACTTGGTACGAGTGGGAACTTTGGCCTTGGCGGGACGATGTACGTCGGACAGTTTGGCGCGAGCGCGCCCAATCATGGCGTGGTGACAACGGTTGCCGGCTCTCGCTTCTATGACTTCAACCCCGCCGCGCCCAATGCGAAGATTATTGTGCAAGGGACCAACGGCCGTATGACCGGTGAGGGACGATTCGATGTCGGCGTGCGTTATGAATCCGACAGGAACTTCGGCGGCGGCGGCGACAAGAGCGTCAGCGTCGAGTTCAAGCCAGGCGTCATGCGACGCGCAAGCGTCATGAACGTCGCGCCGGGATTGAGCAACCGAACCGGGCCGGCCAACGCACGCACGGCCGTGACGAATCGCTCGCTTCCAGGCACGACCAACGCCGTTTCATGGGGCGATGCGGCGTATGCGCCAAGCGTCAACTACTTCAACAACGTCAACACCCCGGCCAACAACATCACCGTCGAGGTTCCTTATCGCCAGGCGGACATCCCCGCTGGCGGCGCGATTCCCGCGGCGAATCTCCAGGGGCGTCTTCGTCTCGCGCAGATCGGCGCACGACGATGGAACGCCGCCAACGCCGAACAGTCCAACACCCAGCAGCAGATCGTCAACATCACCAGCGCCATCGCCGCAGACAAGATCACAGGCAAGACCACCGACGTGTTCGGATCCTGGGACACGGCCATCATCGGCAATCCGGTCGTCGCGCAGCACCAGGATCCAAACATTCGCACGTTGCACACGATGCGCACCAACCCGCTCAGCGGCGCGGGCGTGGTGATGGGACAACTTGAACCGGGCCTGCCGGATTCGGCGCACGGCGCGTTTGAAGATTGGACCCGCGCGGCGGGACGGCGATTGTCATACTCAGGCGCAGCGCCCGCGGCCGGGGCCTCCTCCGGCCACGCCACGCGCGTCGCATCAATCATGATCGGCCACGATCCGCTCGGGCTGCAAGTGACCGGACAGGGCCACCTTGTGCCGGCGGCTCGCGGCTATGGCCCCGGCGGCAGCCAGTCGGCGGGATTCGTCGGCGCAGCGCCGGGCGCCACGCTCGTCTCGCGAAACTGGACGAATGAAACCGGCAGCGCGACCGACATCACCACCATCGCGGGCTTGCCCAACATGAAGATCGTCAACATGAGCGCGGGTTTCAGCCAATCCAACCCCGTCAACCCGCGACCCACAGGCGACAACCTCCACGAACGCGCCATCGACCGCATGGTCGAGACCAACGGCATCATCTGGACCAAGTCCGCGGGCAACGATGGCACGCTCTTCGGCGGATATCAGAACATGTCCATGCCCGCAGGCACCTACAACGGCATCGTCGTCGGCGCGGTCGAGTTTGATCGCGGCGTCGGCGGCACGCCCAACGATGGCCAGTTCAACCCGCGAAACTTCAACATCGCCAACGCCTCGCTGGCCACGTTCTCCAGTCGCGGACCGACAAATCCCAACTCCGCCGGCGCGCAGCGATCAAAGCCGGACATCGTCGCACAGGGCGTGGGCAATCTGGCAGCGATTCAGTATGAGCGACACAACGGCACGCACTTCATCATCGACCCGATCTTCGGCGAGAACGGCGGGCGGGGCCTCTACAGCACCGAACAGCGCGTCAACCACACCGCCCAGCGCGCCAACCCCGGCACATCCTTCGCCGCACCCACCGTCGCCGGCGTCGCGGCCCTGATGGTTGAAGATGCCCGGCGCATGAGAAACGCCGCCGCCGAAGACCCCCGCATCGTCAAGAGCATCCTGCAAACCACGGCCGACAAGCCCGCCGGATGGAGCAAGGGCCGTGCGGGCAACGGCGATGATTCCTCACGAATTCCGCTGAGTTTCGACTGGGGCGCGGGCCTGCTCGATCCCGTCGGCGCGATCAATCTGCTTCGCGCGGGAACGCCCGCGAACTTCGGTAACATCAAGGGTGACGGCTGGGCGCGATCAACAATCGCGGCCGCGGATGTCACAACCTATGCCGGTCGCACCGGCCCACTCTCGGGCGACGGCTTCCTCTTCAAAAGCGTGCAGGCCAACCAGGGCATCACGCTGACGCTGAACTGGTACAGCCACGTCAACGCGGCCATGACGACTCGCACGGCCCTCTCCAACATCTTCCTCGAACTCTACATGCGTGACGCGGCGACGAGGCAGTGGCTGCCCGTGCCGGGGAGCCTCTCCGACAGCCGCGTGGACAACCTTCAGCACATCTTCATGCCCACGCTGCCGATCAACGGCGCGGTCCTCGCACGCGTTCACCTCGGCGGCGCGGGACTCGGCGCACTCGCCAACGAGACCTACGGCCTGTCATGGCAATACACGCTCATCCCCGCACCCGGAACCGCTGCGCTGCTCGGGATGGCCGGATTGATCGCCGCACGCCGACGGCGGGCGTGACAAGAACGGACGTGACCAAAGCCCTCATGTCGTTGACGACATCCACCCCCAAGACCCGGCCCGACGGCGAAACCCGCCCCGGGCTGGGTTTGTTTGTACTGGAGCGGCGAAACACGCTCACGAACATGAAGCGGCGTTGGATAAGACTCCAAAGGTTCGGGTTTCGCTCACCGCTGGCCGCGAGTCCAGGCATCCATGAACGCGGCGTAGTCGAGCGCGTCGAGCACGCGGTCCCGATTGAAGTCCGCGCGGCGGCTGCTGGCGTTGAACAGCGCGTTGAACTCGAGGATGTCGTACTCGTCGACCACCGAATCGCCGTTGTAGTCGGGGCCGAATTCCTGCGAGCACAGTGCCGTCATGCTCTCCTTGGACAGCCAGGTCTGCCAATTGTCGTCATTGCCTGCGCCTCCCTTCGCCCACGGCTGATAGGTCCAGAAGGCGCACCAATCGGTGGGATCGGCAGCCGTCGCGCTGAAATCGCCCCACTTGATCGCCAGCGGGTTTCCGCTCGTGACGTTGAAAACGCCGAGCGTGCAGCCCGAGCAATCAATGGGAATCCAGCCCAACGAGGTCGTGCCGCCCCAAGGCAACAGCGTCCACTGGGGACGAATGAACTCGTTCGAGCCCGAGCCGACCACACCGTACGACACGAGCATATCCCACAAGAAGTTCACGCTCACACTCGGAAAGATCGCTGTCTCATTCGTCGGATCAATCTCGCCCCAAGCCTCGAGTTCCGGCTCTCCCTCATTGCTCACCGGCCAGCCGTTCATCTTGATCCTGTACCACCGGGTCCGAATCTCGTCGCTCGATTCCAACCTAACATGGTGGGCCGCCCACAGGTAGTCGTCCCGGAACACCGGCTGCGTCCAGAATCGCGGAGACTCAAGCCGAAGGCCCCTGACTGTCGGCGACGGCTGGATCACGGTGGTGTTCTTTGGGATTCGATACTTCAGCGCCGTGCTGGTCGCCGGGTCGATGAGTTCCAGCGGGAAATGATCCACTTCGATTTCCGTAGGGTTCAGCACCTGCACGGCATGGATGGTGATCTCGTTGAACACTTTAGCGAGATGGGGGTCTTGGCTTTCGCGGTCGTTGGGGTAGTACTCCGTGGGTGTGCCTGGATTGCCAGGGTCCACACCCAGAAAGTACTGCGGCTCGCCGTTGGGACTCAGGTTCACGACCGGTTGCGGGATGGCGCGATGGTTGAACTTCAAAGCGTCGTCCGCGTTGAAGTGCTGGTACAACTGGACGAACTCCGTGCCGTTCTCGAGGAGTTCATTCTTCCCGATGATCCACACGGGGGACGTGACGAAGCCCGTGCCGTCCTGCCACCAAGCTGTGAAATAGAGGTAGTCGGCGTCAACGGCCAAGCCGGAAAAATCGATTCGAGCGAACTCGTCCATGTCTTCCTCGAGCCATGGATTCGTCCAGTCTCGCACGTTGAAGCGGAACTTGTTCCAAGTCGAGAAGTCGCTCGTGACCGCAATGTCGATGAACATGTCCGACTCAGGATTGTTCTGCGGGTGATAGGAGTAGGTCTCAATCGCCGCCACTCAGAAGCAATCCGATTCAAGGTCGTAGACGACACGCGGGTCGAAGACCACACGCTCGTTGGATGGCTGGAGTGATGCCCAGAGCCCGCTGGCGCCGCGAAGGGGGAGGGTAGCGAGGGGGGTGCTGGATCCACTGAAGCCATCCTTTGCGAAGACGACAATCTGCTTGTTGTCCACGACGACGACTTTCGTGCCCCCGACCGCCATGGCGCAATCGGCCGGCGGATCAAATTGGCCGATATCGTCCGACTCGGTCACATGCTTGCCGACGCTTTGCCCCGCGGTCTCATCGGGGTAGGCGAGAGCGACCAAGGCCAGCAGAACCCACACAGTCCATTGCATCTTCATTTCGTTCTCCTTAGGTGGCAGTCCTTAGGGTGCCTGAGTATAATCCCCTAGGGGCGTCTGGACAAGGAGATGGCCAATGAGGACATGGCGCGTAGAACGTCTGATTGGCCGCCCACTCAGCACGAGCGCGGCCGCGACGTTGTGGTTGGGTGCCGGGCAACTCGCCCATGCACAGCCCGAGGCCCGCATGGCCCCGGCGCTCGTCTACGACACTGCTCGGAGTGTCGCTGTCCTCTTCGGCGGCTATGTGCCGTCCTCGCAACACTACGGTGATACATGGGAGTACGACCGGGGGCGATGGTGCTTCCGAACCCAGTTTCCGCTGGGTCGGGCCGGCCCCGTCAATGGTGCTTACGACGCGGGCGCGGGCGCGGTATTCGTGACGATCGGCGGGGGTGAGACTTGGGCCTGGGATGGAACAGTCTGGTCCCATCGAGCCTCACAGAACCTCTACACTGCCTTCGGTGCCGCCATGGTCTATGACGAGCGCCGGGGGGTGCTGGTGCAGCATGGGGGATGGCCCACATTCCCGAATCCGACTTGGTCTGACACATGGGAGTGGAACGGCCAAATATGGAGTCGTGTCTCCGATCAGGGGCCGTCGAACCAGTGGTACACCAGCATGGTCTACGATTCCCGGCGCGGCGTCTGCGTCGTTTTCCCCGAGGATGGGCCGAGTTCATCGACCTGGGAGTGGGACGGCGTCCAATGGCGGCTGGTCTCTCTGGTGGGACCGCCGGAACGCAAGACGACTTCTCTTGCGTACGATTCCGTGCGGGGCGTCACGGTAATGTTCGGCGGGCAGAAGCCCGGTGGCCCAGGCACGCACATCCTCTTCGGAGACACCTGGGAGTACGACGGCACGGAGTGGCGTGAGAGGCCCGTGCCGGGACCATCCCCGCGCTTCGGACATGGCATAACGTTCGATTCCAACCGGGGCGTCACGGTCCTCTTCGGCGGGCTTACCGCCAAGGGCGTGTCGAACGAAACATGGGAGTGGGATGGAGAGTCGTGGACGCTGATCGACGCGATCTGCTACCCCGACTGCGACACTACGACGGGGCCATGCGTGCTGGACATCTTCGATTTCTTATGTTTCGGCAACCGCTTCGCCGCCGGCGACCCCTACGCCTGCGACTGCGACCTCTCCACAGGCGCCGGCGTGTGCGATGTCTTCGACTTCCTGTGCTTTGGCAATGCCTTCAGCGCGGGGTGTCTGTAGACACGGATCACATACGTGTGCCGTGTTGACATCCACGGTGGTCACACCGGCGCCAGCGCATCACGATATCGCCGTGACAGTCCGCCGCTTGCGGCCAGCCACGGCGCGATCACGCGGGCGCCCGTGCGTGCGACGCCGGCCTTCCATCGTTCGAGGGAATCGAGCATCGGGCCGGGCGACATCGTGCCGATGATGAACACGTCCGGACGATCACGCTCGGCGACAACCTCGACATCCATCTCGCAAAGCACTCGGCGAACCACGCCGGCGTTCTTGCCTTCATCAATGAGCGCGGCCGTGTGAAACGCCCGCTCGCGCATGGCCAGCGCCAGCGCTTCACGGCACTGCGCCACGCCCGTGAATCGCTCCCACTGACGCGACGACATCGGCTGACGCCGCTGCGCGTGAATGGTCTGGCGCAGTTGCACAAGGCCCTGTGCATACCCGTTCATCGCCGATTCCTTCTCCGCGATCATGCGATATCGCTCGCGCACTTCGCGTAGTTCGCGGCGGCGAACGCCCTCGGGCGCGTAGCGCTGCACCACCCACCCGTTGTTCCGCGTCAATCGCGAGAGAATCACGTTCATGTCGCGACCGGCCGTGACCTTCGAATGACGCACGCGGAACCAGCGATCGAATTCGATGCGATACCCGGCCTTAATCATGCGTGCGGCCAGGTCATACTCCTCGACGTAATATCCGAACGCCGCGTCATACCCGCCGAGCGTCATAAGCACATCGCGCCGAATCGCCACGCCGCAACCAACGAAGACTTCCGGCAGTCCCCCGCTCTCGCGCCGGCCGGTGTGCGGCAGGATGATGTCGGCGGAGATTGCGGCGACTTCATCGGGCGCCCGCGCGATGCGCTGAAGGTGACCGACATCGACCGGATGACTGTCATCGT
>CAZTPJ010000104.1:0-10857 GCA_964614515.1 uncultured Phycisphaeraceae bacterium
GGCGGATGGGGATTGGGTGAGGTGTTCTGCGACAGGCCGTAGTGCAGCAACAGCGAGCGTTCGGGATCGTCATAGTCGATCAGTGGCCGCCCATCGAGCGTGCGGAAGCGATCGAGGATGAGGAAGTTGGTATAGACGGTGGGGTCTGAGGCGGGGTTGCGGTTATAGAGCCAGAGTCGTCCGGCCTCGTTGCCGCCGTGACACTTGGTCGTGGCGCAGGCGTTGATGAGCCAGGCGCGATGAATGTTCTCGCGGAACTTCTTCATTGCTTCGGGCTTGTCGATGATCTGAATCTGGTCGTAGAGATTTCTGGCGCGAAGACGAAAGATCAGGTCGAGTTGCACATGAGGTGGACGGCGGAGCATGGCTTCCTGGGCTTCGCGCGTGGCCGGGATGAGCGGGTCGCCCGCGTGTTCGGCGAAGAGTTGCTCCATGGTTTCGCGTTTGATGCGCAGTCGCGGGGGCTTCTGGAGATCGACTTCCATCAGGTCGATCAGGTTGATCTGATCCGGCGCGAGCAGCGGGAAGTCGTCGTCCGCGCCGCGGCGCACGGGTTGTGGCGGCGCTGCGGCCGGGGTCGGTTTGGCGTTGCGCAGCAACTCGACTTGCAGCATGACGAGCCGGTGGAGTTCGACGGCGTCGGGATGCAGCGGATCGCGCTCCAGCACGCCGGTGACCTCGGTCAGCGCGAGTTCATATCGCTCGACGGAGATGAGCCATCGGACGATGAGCAGGATCTGGTCGGAGTCCTCCTCATGCACGGCGTCGCGCATCTGGTGATAGCGCTCCATGATCGTCGGCTTATAGACGACGCGGTCGATGCGGTGTCGCGGCACGGGCATGCGGATGGCGCCGACGCGGATCACGATCTCCCGTTCGTTCTGCTCGATCAGCACGCCGTTGATCCGCGTGCCGTCGGTCAGGTGCAGCACGAGTTCGCGCGGCTCATCCTCGGACGGCGGCGACGGGGGCGAGGGCTTGATGTCTTCGGGCGGGTCGATGCGCGTGCCGGGCTGATCCGGCGCGGACCACGCGACAAACCTCGCCGCGCCCGCGTCGTGCCCGCCCCGATGCGAACCGCCCGTCCATAGCGGGAGCAGTCCCCCGGCCATGATCAGCGCAGCGATGCCCACGCCCGCGATCGGGGCAAGGCAAGAGCGTCGGACTGCGTCGGCCGGCGAAGTCATGAGCGGGATTGTCGATTCGCGCTCGTCGAAAGTCCACCCGCAGGACTCCCGCCGACGCGAGCCGAGGTCAGTAGGGTACGCGATCGTCGCGCTTTGGGTTCCGATGAGGGAAAGGACGGGGGCTGGCGGAGCAGCGTGTCGCTGGTCAACGGCGATGCCCCGCCGCGGCGAGAGTCGCGCATGCGAGAGACGCCTGCGACATCGGTTTGTGAGGATTCAAGCGGAAAAGTGCCCAGGAGAGGATTTGAACCTCCAAGCCCTTTCGGGCGCTACCACCTCAAGGTAGTGCGTCTGCCAATTTCGCCACCTGGGCAGTGGTTTGCGAACCAGAGTATAGGGTCGGCCTCGCGGGCCGGATCAAGTCAGACCCTTCGCGCCGAGCCAACGCTCGGCATCCAGCGCGGCCCGGCAGCCCATGCCCGCGGCCGTCACGGCCTGCCGATATTCCGCATCCGCCACATCGCCGGCCGCGAAGACACCCTCGATGTTCGTCGCGCTGTTGTGCCCGTGCAAGACGATGTAGCCTGACTCGGTGAGTTTCACGCCGGCATCTTTGAGGAACTTCGTCGCCGGCGTGTGGCCGATGGCGATGAACAAGCCCTTGACCTCGAGCGTGGACTTCTCCCCCGTCACCGTGTCTTCGAGCAACACGCCCGTGACCTTCTCATCCCCAAGCACATCGGCCACGGCCTTGTTCCACAGCACCTTTGCGTTGGGCTTGGACAGGAATCGGTCCTGCATGATCTTGCTGGCGCGAAGCGAGTCGCGCCGGTGAATGACATACACCGTCGAGGCGAACTTCGTCAGATACGTCGCCTCTTCCATCGCGGTGTCGCCTCCGCCCACCACGGCCAGCGGCTGTTTACGAAACAGCGGCAGCGCGCCATCGCACACGGCACAGGCCGAGACCCCGCCGCCGATGGTCGCCAGACGCAACTCGTTCTTGAGGCCGAGCCAGTTGGCCGTGGCGCCGGTGGCGATGATGACCGCATGCGCGCGGACGGCCTTGCCCGACGATGTATGCAGAGTGAAAGGTTGCTGTGAAAAATCGCAGCGGACGATGTCCTCGCCGATGACCTTGGTTCCGAAGCGCTCGGCCTGTTTCTGGAACTTCTCCATCATCAGCGGGCCGTCGATGCCATCCTCAAAGCCGGGATAGTTCTCGACTTCGGTGGTGAGCATGAGTTGCCCACCGGGCAGGATCGGTCCCGGATCGTTCTTGGGGACGCCGGCGTAGACGACGGGATCGAGTTGGGCGCGAGCGGCGTAGATCGCGGCCGTCCACCCGGCCGGGCCAGAACCGATGATGACGACCTTGTGCGTCGCGTCGGACATGCGAATCCTTGTGTTCGTGTCGTGTGTGTGCGTCGAGTTACGGGAGCAGGCCCATCTGCATGAGGTGTCGCCGATAGAGCGAGGTGACGGGGGGCCAGATGAGATAGTCGCCTGAGAAGAGTTCCCGCGCATCCTCTCGGATGTTCCGCGCCCAGTTCTTGGCGCCGTCAGGCCCGACCGAATACAGCACGAACTCGTTCTGACTCACCGACACGTCGAAGTTGTTGCCATCGAGCACGATGATGTTCATGCGGTGCGGGCGTGGCTCTTCGCGCGGGCCGAACTGATCGGCCGTGTCGCGGATGGGCACGAAATACTCCAGCGGCGGCTTGCCCCCGCGATCACGAAGGGTGGGATTGAACGGATCGTCGTTGAGGGGATTCACGAACCGCGGGAAGATCGAGTGAACCTGCGGGGGAAAGGCCTTGTGGACGTGGTAGTAAGCGACGATGCCAAAGGCCGTACGCGTCCCAGCCGCTTCCGTACGAAGCACCATGCGGTTCGCAAAGAGCGTTGACATCTGTGGGGGAATGACGGCCAGCAGGAGCGAGTCCGACATCGGATTCAGCGTGGTGTAGGCGTATGGCTGCGCCAGCAGTGGATCAAACGGCTGCAGGGACCATCGCCCGTACCAGTCGCGAAAGACGCGCGAGGCACGCTCGGTCGTGTCGAACCAGTCCGCGTGGAGCGTCGCGAGTTTCTCCCATCGCGAGACCTCGGAAAACATGCGCAGCGGTCGTCCGCGCGTCGACAGCCGCGCCATCGACGACGCGAACGCTTCGTTGGCCCTCCCTCGCGTGTCGATCGCCCGCGCGATCAGTTGGTCCGCCGCGATCTGCTCGCCCTGCGGAAACCGGATGCGATCAATCTTGAGGTAGCCGGATCGATCCTCCAGCGCGTCGATGAACGTCTGGATGCTCTCAGCGTTGAGTTTCGGCGCTGTGGACTGCAAGTCGCCATAGGCCACGTCGCGCATCCGGTGCAGCCCGGAGATCATCGTCAGCAGGCCCCAGTCCACCTCGACGAAGAACGCCCGATCCGCCATCTGACGCCCAAGCACCACCACGGACGACAAAACTTCAAGGGCCTGCGTGACCTCTCCGGCCGCAGCCAACCGCGTCGCCTCCACGTTTGCCAGGCAGATCAGGTGATTAAGGGCGGTCATGTAGCCGAAGTCCGCCGCCGCAAGCGTCGGCGGATCGCCGAGTTCCGTATACAGCCCGGCACGGATTTGATCCAGCGGCACATTGTCAATGCCATACGGCTGTCCGAAGGCCATAAAAACCCCGGAGCCGTCGCTGATTGTGGCTCGTCGGAGGGCGTCGATGGCCGCCCGCTGCGAGGGTTCGTTCGCCCAGGCTTCAGCGGCGGGCCAATCGCGTGATCGCGTGCCGACCAAGGCGGCCCGCAAGGCCGTGCCAACCGCTTCCGGCGGCGGCGCGAGGTCGGCCAGTGCCGGCAGCAGGATCAAGTCGCTGCGTTTGGCCGGAGAGATCGTTTGGTAGAGGGCGTTGGCCTTGTCCGTGAACTCGTCGGCCCACGTCGTCCCGGCCATCGCGCCCGCGATCGCCACAGCCACGCCAGTTGCCCAAGCCGCCGTTCGGCCCCGTCGCCACATTCCCTTCATCGCGCCATTCTCCCTGGAAGACAGCCTCTCACCCCCGAGGGGGCATGGTAGCAAGTCCCGGGGCAACTTACACGCCGTCCGATCCCCAACTACAATCCCCGCCCCATCGAACCCCAACCCCAGGAGTCTGTCCATGATCGTCGGCTGTCCCAGCGAGGTGAAGTCGGATGAATACCGCGTCGGCCTGCCCCCCGTCGGAGCCGAGATGCTCACCAGACGCGGGCACACCGTGCTCGTTCAGCAGGATGCCGGACTTGGCGCGGGGTTCACGAACGAGGACTACATCGCCGCAGGCGCCAGCGTCGTGTCCACGGCCGCGGATGTCTGGTCCCGCGCCGACATGATCGTCAAGGTCAAGGAACCGCAGGCCCAGGAATGGCCGCACATGCGTGATGGACAGGTCGTCTTCACGTACTTCCACTTCGCGGCGGATCGGGAACTGACGCTGGCGTGTCTGGATCGCCGGATCGTCGCCATCGCATACGAGACGCTCGAGCAGCCCGGGCCCCAAGGCCGTATCACCCTCCCGCTGCTGACGCCCATGAGCGAGATCGCAGGGAAGATGGCAACGCAGGAAGGCGCAAAGTACCTGGAACGCCCGCAGGGCGGCCGTGGCATCCTCCTGGGCGGCGTGCCGGGCGTTGAGCCGGGCAAGGTGCTGATCCTCGGCGGCGGTGTCGTGGGCACCTGTGCGGCCAAGGTCGCGGCCGGGATGGGCGCGGATGTCGTCATCATGGATGTCAACCTCGATCGGCTGCGCTATCTCGATGATGTGATGGCGCGCAACGTCACGCCGATCTATTCCGACCCGCAGGCGATTCGGACGTATCTGTCATGGGCTGATCTCGTCGTGGGCGCGGTGCTGCTGCCGGGGGCCAAGGCGCCACACCTGGTCAAGCGCGATGACCTCAAGCGCATGAAGCCCGGGGCCGTGCTCGTCGATGTGTCGATCGATCAGGGCGGGTGCTTCGAGACGTCGAAGGTGACCACGCACGGCAAGCCGACGTATGTGGTCGATGGAATCGTGCATTACTGCGTGGGCAACATGCCCGGGGC
The DNA here is from genome assembly GCA_964614515.1 of uncultured Phycisphaeraceae bacterium. GTDB lineage: Bacteria > Planctomycetota > Phycisphaerae > Phycisphaerales > UBA1924 > CAZTPJ01. The sequence continues at coordinate 5,206 of CAZTPJ010000104.1, forward strand.
CGTGGCGCGGACGAGCACCCAGGCCCTGGCCAACGCGACGATGTCGTGGACCCTCGCGCTGGCCGACAAGGGCTATCAACATCTCGCGCAGAAAGACCCCGGCTTCCGCCTGGCGATCAACACGGACAAAGGCCGTCTGCTCAACGGCCCCGTGGCCGAGGCGCACGGGCTGGAGGTGGCGAGGGGTTGACCGTTCGGCGGCGTGGCTTTCGCGATGGATGCATTGACTCGACCGTTCCTATCTCCGTTTGGCGTCTACTACATGGGCGCTTATGGGCACCCCGCGCTGAACGCGTTTCCGAAGCACAGGAAGTCGAAGATATCGCACACGCCGACACCCGTGCTTGTGTCACAGTCACAGGCGTAGGGCTCGCCGTTGGCGAACGAGTTGCCGAAACACAGGAAGTCGAAGATGTCCAGGACGCCCGGGCCGGTGGACGGGTCGCAGTCGGCGTAGCACCCGGCCCCGACCAGCGCAAGCACCTCGATGTGGAACGGATTGTCGGATCCGAACACCGTCCACGTCTGGCCGCCATCGAATGAATACTGGTACTGCGAAAGGAAACCGGGACCGATGGAGGCGTTGCCTTCGGCGTAACTCCATTCAAACTGTCCCGCGCTCGTCGCGCCGAGCATGAAGTAGTACCGCGTACTCGCGGCCAGCGCCACCGCGCTTTCAGGCAGAAAGACCTGCGGCGCGATCGGCCCGGTCAGGTCCGGCACCGTGAACGTCGCCAGCAACCCGGCCGGCGTCGTGTCCATGTCCCCGTTGACATCGCTTGCGCGAAGTTCCGCGAACACGCCGGCACCTGTGTCAACGCCCACCAGCGCCGCGATGCTGGTAAGGGTGTAGGTGCGTGCATCCGTCTCGAAACTCTGCGCCGCCCAGTCGTCCGCATCGAGCACGTTGATCGCCCGCTGCGGCTCTGTCAGATTGGACACCAGCACTTCCGGGTTCGACACTTCAACTTCAAGATGAAATGGATTCTTGATGCCATAACTCGACCACGTAAGGCCACCGTCAAACGTGTATTCATACTGCGCCAACGTGCCAGGCCCGGTTGATCCGTTGCCCTCGGCGTAACTCCACTGAACCTCGCCCGGGCCTGATCCGCCGAGCACAAAGAAATACCTCGTGCCTGCCGCGAGTCTCACCACTGAGTCCGGAGTGAACACCCTCGTTGAGAATGGACCGGAGAGGTCCGGCACGGTGAAGGTCGTGATCAAACCTGCGGGCGTCGGGTCCAGGTTGCCGTTGATGTCGCTCGCGCGCAGTTCCGCGAACGCCCCGACGCCGGTGTCGTCACCCACGATGGCCGAGATGCTCATCAGCGTGTATTCGCTCCCGTCGGTTTCGAAACTTTGCGCGGCCCAGTCGAGCGCATTGAGAACGCTCGCATCTCGCATCGGCTCGGCCAGATTCGAAACCAGCACATCGGCCGATGCGCGCATTCCCACCGCCCCGCCGAGGCCCAGGGCCACGACAAACATCGCATACTTCACAAACCGCTCCTCTCTCGTCGACCGAGACTTCAGCCGGGGCGCGCCGGAGGCTCGCCACGCGCGACAGAACGCCGCGACACCCCACGCTGAACATGGGATCAGCCTACACAGGCGCGCCGGCAGCGTCAACTGCGTCGCGGCCGTGTGAACTTGCACATGCACTTCGCGGTCGTTATCTTGACCATCCGGGAACCATCGCGGCCTTGTCGATGCCATCACGACGGCTTGCCAAAATCACCCAACCATGTCCGAAGGACTTGCACATGCTGCTTCAACATCGCATCTCGCAGGTTGTCGTCGGTCTCGTACTCGTGTGCAGCGCGGCCGTGTTGATGCTCGCCTTCGCCCAGCCTGAGCATAAAGTCACCAGTCAACTCGCCCAAACCCCCGTGGCCAAAATGATCGGAACGTGGAAAGGCACATCATGGGCCTTCAGACCCGATGGCCAGCGACATGAGGGGCCGGTTGTCGAACGCGTGCGATGGCATCTGGCCGGGGCCGCGATCCTCGTCGAGGGCTACGGCCACTACAAAGACGAAGCCTCCGGCGAGTTCATCACCGTTCACGAAGCCACCGGCCTGATCGAACTCGAAAAGGATGGCACAACCATCGCCTTCTACGCACGCCGTGCGGGCGAGCCGTTCGTCAAGCGAACACTCGAAGTCGATGGCGACACGCTGCGCTGGTTCATCGACGGCCAGCCCGGCATGAAGATCCGCTTCACACTCACACTCACCGACACCACCTGGACCGAAATCGGCGAAATGTCCCGCGACGACGGCCAGACCTGGACGCAGTTCCTGGGGATGGAACTGACGAAGACGGCGGCGAAATAGTCGTCGGGTTGCACGGTGCTGACATGCCACGATCCCGCCCAACTTCTGCTGCGAACCGACGCCGGAGTCCCATCCTGATCGCGTCGATGCCGCCGGAACCTGGCATCGCAAGCCGCGATGTGCGAGACATCATCGAACAAGTCCGCGCATGGCATGAAGCATGTTTGAAGACGTGGCGGCAACTTGTCTTCGTCCATCGCAAGGACGGCAAGGCTGATCTGGTCATCGGGGTCGGCGACCGACGGGGCCTGTACGTCGGCTGTTCGTATGGGTGGGACATCGGCGGGTGCTTTGATCTTATCGCGGTGGCTCCCGGCGGCTTCACAGGCAGGCGAACCGTGGTCGAATACAACTACGACGGCAATCCATTCGAGACCTTTACACAGTGCCTGTTACCGTTTGATCTCGCGCATCACATCATCGAGGAGTTCCTGCACGCGCCAGATGCACTTCCGCTCTGTGTAGAGTGGATCAGCGAGACGGGATTGCGATGGACGCACATTCGACGCAAGCGAACCTGACTTCGCCTTGCGCGGCGACTCGCCGCAGGACGAAACGCACGGCCTGGCGAAACAGAGCGCACAAGGGCTTCGAAGGCCATGGCCGCAGCGGGGATCGCAACCGCGTATGATATTGCATGTTCCCCGCTGGCCATGGAGAACCTGCCATGCGATTTGTAACCTGCGGTGTGCTTGCGTTGGTCAGTCTGGCGTGGATCGCGTGCGCGGATGTGCCGGACGATCTGCGCGATTCGTTGGTCACTGTCACGCTGCGGTTCGCTGATGGGGGCGAGAAGATACGCCCCGGCGTCGTCGTGCATCAAGGGCATGTCGTATTCCGTTTGGGCGAAACGGATGACGCTGTTTGTGGAGCGGAAGTGCTGACGAGGTCGGGCGAAACGATTGCGAGTCCTGGGTTTGTCGCGCTGTTACGGTCAAGGAACCTCGCGTTGGCGTTGGTTGATTGGCCCACGCCGCCGCCGAGCATGCCAATCTCCGAAACCACGCCACGTGAGCGATCAGTCGTGCGCATTCTCAATCCCCTCGCGCCACGGCCGGAAAGGGCGAGAGTGACGCACTCGGAAGACTCGGGTGGATTCCACCTCGAGCGCAAACTCACAGACACGCGGCGAGATGGGATTGTCTGCGTCGACGGCCGCCTCGCCGGGATTGTGGTTGGGTGGTCCTTCAGTGGCGAGTTTAAACGCCTCTCGAAACTACGTTTCAACGGTGGGTACGTGGTTTGTCATCCGTCACAGATTCGCGCCATTCGGCCCGGGGATTTGGTCGCATGGTCGGAACTGCGCGCCGCGATCAAGCAAGAAGAAGAGGCGCATGCGTTGGGATCTCGCGCGCGGCAACTATGTACAGACGAACCAGCCCGAGCGATGGAGATTGCGCAGGAAGCGCTGCGTTTGCACCCCGCGGCGACCGATGCGCTGCGGACCCTGATGGTCATCCATGCGCAGCAGGAAAAGTATCACGAATCGCTGCGCATGGCCGACCGAGTACTCGAACTCGAGCCCTTCGACGTCGTCGCGCTCTGTGCCAAGGCGAATCTGGAACTGCACCTGGGATATCCGGCCACGGCTGCGGTGGCCGCTCGATCGCTTGTGGAACTCGAAGCCAAACCCGAGCATTTGCTCGTGCTTGCGCGAGCGCTGCGACGACTGGGCGATGTTGAGGGATCGATGAACGCGCTACGCATGGCCGCGTTGCTCGCGGGGCCGGACTCGGAGTATCAGCAGTTGCTTGACGAGCTGGTCAAGCCCGAGGAGCCCAAGCCCTTCCGGCTCAATGAGAACGCCCTGGTTCCCCCTCCGGAGAAGTAATCGCACATGGTGTTCTCGGAAGCTTGTGGGTCCGATGGCACGAACGCCAGAATAAAGCGATCCCCTACCCCCCCATCAGCACCATCACCGCCACGGTGAAATAGATCATCATCCCCGAGGCGTCCATGATCGTGGGGATGAGCGGCACCACAGCCACGCGCAGGACTGCTCATCGACTTTCCAGACCGCGTGCTTGTCATCGCGTGGGGAATCGGGTTTGCTGTCTCGGCTACGTCTGAACGGGCTGACAGGGCGGTATACTTCCCGCATGTACCGAGAACAGGATGTCCCGTTCGTATATGAGCACGGCGTACTCAAGCCTGAGCAGCCGCTCGACCTGCCGGAGGGGTCTCGCGGGATCGCGCGTATCCGCGAACCGGACGCCCGCAACGGCTCGACGCAGAGCCAGGCTCGACGCCGGGCGATTGACGCGATTCGTCGTATCGGCGAATCGGGCGTCTTCAACTCGGGTGGCCATAAACTGACTCGCGACGAGATGCATGAACGCGATTGACACCAATGTGTTGATCTATTCGATCGACGCGCAGGATTCGACCAAGCGTCATCGCGCCATCAGTCTGATCGAGTCGCTCTCCGAGGCGGAAACGGTCATCCCGTGGCAGGTGGCCTGCGAAGTGGCTGCGGTCATCCGATCCATGGCGGTTTCAGGCAGGTTCCACGGGGATTACCACGAGGCGGTCAACTCGCTTCGGTCGTGCTTTCCGATCGCGTTGCCGCGACACTCAACCTTGGAACGGTCAATGCGGATCCAAATGCAGTACCAGGTGTCACCGTGGGACGCGATGCTCATCGCCGCGTGTGCCGACGTAGGCGTGAGGCATCTGTATACGGAGGACATGCAGGGCCGACCGGAAATCGAAGGCGTCCGCTTTGTCAATCCCTTCGCTTGACCCCGACGTCTCCATTCCCACCTCTACCCCCCCATCAGCACCATCACCGCCACGGTGAAATAGATCATCATCCCCGATGCGTCCATGATTGTCGCCACCAGCGGTGATGATGCCGCGGCCGGGTCGAAGTTGATCTTGCGCAGGATCAGCGGGAGCATGGCCCCGGCCACGGAGCCCCAGAGCACCACGAGCGAGATCGTTACCCACACGGTCATGGCGAGGCGCACGGGCGCATCGACGGGTTTCGGCCCGGCCACATGCCACACCATGGCGCACGCCGCGCCCAGCGACCCCAGCGCCAGGCCCATGAGCAGGCCCGTCAGAATCTCCTTTCGCGCCACGCGCAGCCACGCGCCGGGTCTGATCTGTTCCAGCGCCAGGGCACGAATGATCAGCGTCGCGCTTTGTGAACCCGTGTTGCCGCCGGTTGAAATGATCAACGGCATGAAAACCGCCAGAATCGCCGCTTTTTCCAGCGCATCGTGAAACAGTCCGAGCACCAGCAGCGTGGCCGTCTGCGCCCCGAAGATGATCGCCAGCCACAGCCCACGCTTGCGCACCATCTCCAGCA
>CAZTPJ010000105.1:0-10731 GCA_964614515.1 uncultured Phycisphaeraceae bacterium
GGGGTTTGAGGGGTGTGGGGTCCCGGCGCCCCGCCGCCACCACCGGATCCAATGCACAAGTGCAGGCGAGACGCCTGCACCACCGAATCCACGGGAGAGAGGAGTGCAGGTGGGACGCCTGCACGATTGGCCGGGGCGGGGCGGTCGTGGGGACAAAGCGGCGGGATTCGCCTACACTCCCGCCCTTATGGCCAAGTCTCGCGAAATCAAGAAGCGCATCAAGGCGGTGGCGAACATCAAGCGCATCACCAAGACGATGCAGATGATCGCCACCAGCAAGTTCGCCCGCAGCCAGCAGCGGGCCACAGCCACCAAGCCGTACACACGCGGCGTTTTTGAACTCGTGACGGAACTGGCCGCCACGGCCGGGAATCTCCAGCATCCTCTGATCTCCGGCCCCACGGGCGGTTTCAAGGAAACCGCCAAGCCGCTGACGCTGATCCTGACGTCCGACCGGGGCTTGTGCGGGCCGTACAACGGCTCGGTGCTTCGCACGGCGATGACGCACCTTCGCGCGGACGGGGGGGCGGAGACGCTCGCGGTGGAGCTCGTCGGCAAGAAGGGCGTGAGTTTCCTTCGCTTCAACAGGATGGATGTTTCGCGGCACTACACCCACTTCGGCGACAAGCCGACGTATGAGGATGTCGAACGGCTGGCGCAGGACTACATGGATCGCTTCACGGCCGGGGAGATCAAGTCGGTGCAGGTGGTGTACATGCGATATGTCTCGGCGGGTCGACAGACGCCGGAAGTGCTGCAACTGCTGCCGCTCAAACCGCCGGCCGTGAAAAAGGCCGAGGGTGAGGGGGGCGGGTTCACCTCGCAGTATGAGTTCAGCCCGGACGCGGAGGAGTTGCTATCTGATCTGCTCCCGGCGACGGTGAAGGCGACGCTGTTCCAGTCGTTCAACGATGCGATCGTCAGCGAGCATGTGGCGCGGATGGTGGCGATGAAGTCGGCGACGGACAACGCCGGAAAGATGGGCAAGGCCCTGACGCGGAAGTACAACCGCGCACGCCAGGCCCAGATCACCACGGAACTGACGGAGATCGTGTCGGGCGCGGCCGCGCTGGCGTAAGGCTGGCGGCGTGACCACTGCTGGGCGTGGCCGGATCGCGGCCTTGGCCATAGGTCACATGTGACCTATTGGCTCGCCATTGAGCGAGCGGGCTACACTTCGGTAGCGGTAACGTTGGAATCCATGACGCTCATCGGCCGCCACGGCCGGGGGAGGTCGCCGTGATTCAGGGGCCGTTGTCGATTCACCGTCTGCTTGAGGCGATGGGCAAACTCGGGGCGTCGGACCTTCACTTGAAGGTCGGGGTGCCGCCGAGTTTCCGCGTGAGCGGTGTGCTGCGGCCGGTGCAGGCCGATCCGTTGACCGAAGAGGAGGCGGATCACATCATTGATCCGATCTTCCCTGAGAAACTGCGCGAGCGATATGAGAACGAAGGCGGCGTGGACTTTGCCACGTTTGTGAAGGATGATCGCTTTCGCGTGAACGTGTACAAGAGCGGCGGGCATACCAACGCGGCGATTCGGCGTGTGAAGTCCGAGATTCCCACGTATGAAGCGCTGCACCTGCCGCCGATCTACAGCGACCTTGTTGAGCGCACCAATGAGGGGCTGGTGCTGGTGTGCGGCGTGACGGGGTCGGGCAAGAGTACGACGCTGGCCGCGATGATCGAGCACATCAACAAGAACGAAGCGTGCAACATCATCACGATCGAGGATCCGGTGGAGTATCGCTTCAGCAAGGCGCGGAGCATCGTGAGCCAGCGTGAGATCGGGATTGATGTGCCGTCATATCCGGTCGCGCTGCGGTATATTGTGCGGCAGGATCCGGATGTGATTTTCATCGGCGAGATGCGCGATCATGATACGGTTTTGGCCGCGATTCAGGCCGCGGAAACGGGGCACCTGGTGTTCGGGAGTCTGCACACGGCGGACACGATGCAATCGTTCAATCGGATTCTTGAGTTTTTCCCGCGCGAGGAGCATGGGTTCATCCGCAGTGCGCTGGCGACGAGTTTGCGGGCGGTGTGCGCCCAGCGGCTGTTGCCCGCGCTGCCGGAAGTCGGCGTGGGCATGGTCCCGGCCACCGAGGTTCTACTCAACACCCCCACCGTGCGCGAGAAGATTCGCGACGGGCACGATGAAGATATCCCGTCGATCATCAACACGAGCATCGCCGAGGGCATGCGGAGTTTCACATATTCGCTTGCGGAGATGGTGAACAAGGAATGGGTGGATGTGCAGACGGCCATGGCGTATGCCCCCAACCGCGATGCGCTGGACAGCGCGATCAAGGGCGTGGAAGTCAAGGCGCAGACGCTGGTGCATCGGGTGCGGAGCCGCTGATCGCGTCGGGTGGCCCGCCACTCCGTGGCGGGTCCGCGGGTACGCCGCCTCTCCGAGGCGGACAAAGAGCCGATCGCGCGAGCAATCGAACAGGGCGCGAATGTGAGCGGGTGATGCAGTAGCCGCTGCTCGGGAAGGGTTTTGTAGCCACCTCTGTTACCCGCGGCCCTTCGCTCGCTTCGCGCGTGGTTCGTCCGTGTGTTTCGGCACGATTGCGGGCTCAAACTCCGACGCACGCACACCGGCGGTCTTGAGAATCTGGTACATTCGCTGCGACACGATGACGATCGGGCTGTCTCCCGTGGGACGACTGTCGACTCGCAAGTCACGAAGCTCCAAGTTGGCTGCCCCTTGCCATATATTGACATCGCATGCACTCTCGGGCACCCGAGCGAAGTGGACCTCGCTTGGCTCATCCCACGGCCGTGCCAGCGATTGTCCGCCGCAGGCGGAACATGCGGATGACATGCGGCAGAGGGGCGCGGGAGTCGGGGCGGGCCAGTGCGATGTGATGCGAAGCCATCGATACCGGTCATCGGGCTTGGCGCCGATGGACGCGACAATCGGTTCGAGCGCGAAGCCGGTGAGTCGTGCCCGGGTCATTGCAGTTGCGAGCGCTTTGCTCACGATTACAAGGCCATCGGGGACAACCTGCGTGAAACCACACTTGGGAAGCCGTGAACACCTGGCGATCAACGGCGGTGCTGGCACGGCCCCTGCGCCGCACGCGGCGCACGCGTTAGAGAAGTCCCACCGTTGCCCTTTGAGGCGCCCGGCCTCCACCATCGTGGTTCCGCCGTGATAGACGATCCACGGTTCGAGATCAAGGTCTTTGGGTGAGTAGATGCGGTAGTGGAACTTGCTCGGCTCGACGCCGGCTCGGGCCAGTTCGTCAAGCAACCGCGGTATGCGCGGATCGTCCTTTGGAAGTTTCACAGATCCCTGCGTACCTGTGGTCCACGTCGCTTCGTCCGGCTCCAGGTCAGGATCTTCAATCTCTACGTCGATTGCCTGCTTTGCTTCCTTGCGAAGGTCGCAGCGCGCGAGCATCGCGAGGGCTTCCTTGCCGCGACCTCGACCGAAATCCCATACCAGGTATATCTGTTCCTTCATCGCACGCTCCAGAAGCGGCCGTGTTCACTTTCGCACTTCGCGATCCGTGGGGGCTTCGCCGACCCCTTCACGCGGCTCCAACCTCCTCAAATAATCCCACGTATACAACCCCGTTTGATGTCCATCGGAGAATTTGATTCGCAGGGCGTAGTTGCCGACGAGTTCGGCGTCGGTGGCGGTGAGGGGGGAGTCGCTTCGGGCGGCGCGGGCGGGGAGGACTCGCAGGGGGTTGGTGGCGGCTTGTTCGCGTTGTTGTCGGGCTTCGGCGGAGGGGGACATTTTTCGCAGGAGGGTGATGGGATAGAAGGATTGGGTGCCGTCGGCCCATTCGATGGTGAGGCCGTGGTCTTTCTGGAGGTCGATGTGCCTGGGGGCGTTCATGGTGTGTGTGTATGCGGGGGATGGTATGAGGGGTGGTGGTGGTGAGGGTTGTGGAGGGCAACGTGGTTCATGCTTGCGTGGGAGCCCGCACCACCGGGGTGAGAGGAAGTGAAGAGGGGTGCAGGCGAGACGCCCGCACCACCGGGGGAGAGGAAATAGGGAGGAGTGCAGGCGGGACGCCTGCACCACCGGATCCAGGAGAGAGGAGTGCGGGACGCCTGCACCACCGGATCCATGAGAGAGGCGTGCGGGACGCCTGCGCCACCGGATCCAGGAGAGAGGAGTGCGGGACGCGTGCGCCACCGGATTCGAAGGCAGCGGCCTACGCTTGGCCTTGGAATGACCGGGACACCTGAATCGTCATCGCCGCGTTTTGCCGATGCGCTTGTCGCGGCGGTGTCGCGTGTGGGTTCGCCGCTGTGCGTGGGGCTTGATCCGATTGTCGATCGCATTCCCGCGGGCGCTGGCGGCGCCACGCCGGGCGAGACGATCACGCGGTTCTGTCTTGGCGTGCTTGATGCGATCGCGGGTGTTGCGGGCGTGGTCAAGCCGCAATCGGCGTGCTTCGAGCGGTATGGGCCGGAGGGTGTGGCGGCGTTGCATGTGGTGTGTCGCGCGGCGCGGGATCGTGGGTTGGTCGTGATTCTTGACGCGAAGCGCGGGGACATTGCCTCGACGGCGGAGCATTATGCGGCGGCCGTGGCGCTGACGGGGGCGCATGGCGTGACGCTGAGCGGGTATCTTGGTCCTGAGAGTGTGCGGGCGTATCTCGATGCGGGGCTTGGCGTGTTTGTGCTTGTGCGGACGAGCAACGCGGACAGCGATGTGGTGCAATCGCGGCGGCTGGATGATGGGCTGAGTGTGGCGGAGATGATGGCGGACATGACGGCGGAACTCGGGCGGGAGTTTGTTGGCAAGACGGGGTTGTGGGAGGTGGGCGGGGTGGTGGGCGCGACGATGGGGTGCGTTGGGGCGGGGTTTGGGGCGGGGTTGCGGGGGCTTTTTTTTCTTGGGCGGGGGGTGGGGGCGCTGGGGGGGCGGATTGAGGACCTGGTCGGAATGAAGCGGCGCGGGGGGGCGGGGATGATCGTCAACTCGTCGCGGTCGATTCTGTATCCCCCCCCCTCGACGGACTGGCAGGGCGCGGTTCGTGCGGCCGCGCGGGCGACGGCGGATGAGTTGCGGGGGGTGCTGGGGAGTGGGTTGTGAGGGGGGGCGTGGAGTGTCGCGGTGAGCGGTGGGGATTTCAAAGATTGATAAGCCCGTTGAAACGGGCTGTCGCTTGATGCGGCGAGCGTGTCGGGCTGTTTGATTCATTCACCACCGCTGAAGCGGTGGCCTATGAGTGAGAAAGGCCGCTGAAGCGGCCTGCGTGCGTTTGTGCACCGTGAGCAAGTGGACGGTCGCATGGGTCTTGTTGATGTCTGCGGTGTCAATGCCTGTGTGTTTGTGAGTTTCAACTCCTCCGCCCCTGTCGGGGCGGGGTGGAACATCGTTCCGCCTTCCACGGGTTTCGGCCGTCGTTGGCGGCCTTCACCCGTGGCTACAGCCCTGCGCCCCGTTGGGGCGAAGAGATGCGCATCCCATGCGTTGACAGTGCAGAGGTCAATAGGAAGGAAGAGAGGAGACGGGTACAGGCGAGACGCCCGTACCACCGAGGAGTGAGGGATGGGGGGAAAGGAGACGGGTACAGGCGAGACGCCCGTACCACCGCGGGGGAGAAGAGGAGGAGAGACGGGTACAGGCGAGACGCCCGTACCACCGAATCTGTGCCACTGGCGGCTCGCCCGCCAGTGCCTGCACCACCGGTTCACGACGTGCATCCACCGACGCACAAACAAGATCGCCGATGTGTTTCCACATCGGCGAGCGCCCGAGCCTTCTCCCTCACGGGCGGCGATGACCGAGGGGGTTGCCCCCGGAATGTTCCGCGATCAGCGGGGCCGATGCGCCACCACGCGCACCCGCCCCCCCCACCACACACACAGACCCACGGTCGATTTCTCGACTCAGCCATAATCATGCGATTTGTCATCGGGTTCGCAAGGCCCTGGTGCAAAAATCGTGACGGCCGTTACGCGAACTTGCGCGTTATCGGAAATGGCGTGGGCGTGCCATCGAGCATGGCATCCACGGCCGCACGGGCGCTGCGGAAACCGATCGACATCCCGTGCCCCGTGAATCCGCCGCAGAACCAGACCGTGCCGTTTCGCCACGGCCCATCGACGGGTCCGATCAGCGGCATGCCGTCGGGCGAGAAGCCCATCGTGCCGGCCCATCGCGCGAAGACGTGAAAGTCAACGCCGAGGATGCCGCGGGCGAAGCGCTCGATGTCGAGTTGCACGGCCTCGGTGACGCGATCTTCATAGCCGACTTCTTCATCGACGTGATTGCGGCGACATCCGCCGACGACGATCGTGCCGTCGGGCGTCTGACGGAAGTATTCTGAGCCGTGTCGGACGTAGTACGCGCGGTCGAGGCGGATGGGTTCGGCGGGTCGTAGCGCAAGCATCTGTCCGCGGCGCGGCGTGACGAGTTCGCGAAGGGATGGGATGAGGAGTTGGGCGAAGGCGTTGGTGCAGCAGAGGACTCGCTCGGCGAGAAACGTGGCGTCGCTGGTGCGGACTTCGACGCCGGTTCGTGAGCCTTCGATCCATGCGACTTCCTGGCCGGTGTGGATCGGTTCGGTGATCTTGCCGGCGAGCATGTGGATGAGTTGAATCGGTTGACACGTGCCATCGTGCGGATTGATGAGTCCGCCGAGGGGTCGCGGGTTGGCGCGGGTCCACACGGCGTCATCGCCGGATTCGATCCAGTCCACATCGAATCCATCGCGGCGCAGGAGTTCGACGGAGGTTGTGAGTTCCGCGCGTTCTTCCTCTTCCATCGCGAGCAGGCACGAGGGCATCGCACGATATCCGGGAAGGTCTGTGATGCCTTCGCGGCGCAAGTCGGCGAGGTTTTCTTCTGTCCATCGCCAGAGCGTGCGGACGGTGTCGCGTCCGAGGAGGCGCATGCCGGCGGCGTAGTTGTCGGCCGCGCCGCGCATGAGGAATCCGGCGTTGCGTCCGCTCGCGCCGCTGGCGAGTTCGCCGCGCTCGATCAGGCAGACCTTCAGGCCGCGGCGCTGGAGGGCGAGCGTGGCGGAAAGCCCGGCCACGCCGCCGCCGATCACGATCACATCGCTTTCGATCGTGCCCAGAGACTGCGTTCGTCGCCAGTGACTGACGGTCATGGGCGGATGGTAGGGAGCGGGCGTGTGTGGCGGGCTACGGTATCGGCCATGAGCGAGACGCGAGCAGCGCCGGCAGGTTCCGACCTGGCCCGGCATTGGATGCACGAGCCGGGTGTGTGTTTTCTGAATCATGGATCGTTCGGCGGGTGTCCGCGCGAGGTTCTGGCGGCGCAGGATCGTTATCGCGCGATGATGGAGTCCGAGCCGGTTCGGTTCTTCGTGGAACGCGCGATGGATCTGTTGGATGGGGCGCGGGCGAAGATCGCGGACATGATGCGGTGTGATGCGGCGGGGCTGGTCTTTGTGCCCAATGCGACGACGGCCGTGGCGACCATTCTCGATTGTGCGGGCCTGAAGCCGGGCGATGAGGTGCTGGTGACATCGCAGGAGTATCCGGCGTGCAGGCACAACGTGGCGCGGTGTTGTGATCGCGCGGGCGCTGGGGTGGTGACGGCCGTGATTCCGATGCCGGTGGTGGATGAGGAGCAGATTGTTTCGGCGATCATGGGTGCGGTGACGCCGCGGACGCGGATCGCGTTGATCAGCCACACGACGAGCACGGGCGCGATCGTGATGCCGATTGCACGGCTTGTGCGGGAACTTGCGGCGCGTGGCGTGGACACGATTGTCGATGGCGCTCATGGCGTGGGGTTTGTTCCGCTGGATGTGGCGGGGATCGGCGCGGCGTGGTATACGACGAATTGTCACAAGTGGCTGTGTGCGCCCAAGGGCGCGGCCGTGCTTCATGTGCGCGAGGACAAGCGTGAGGGGCTGCGGCCGTTGGTGCTGTCGAATTTCGCGCCGACGGGCATCACCGGGCGCGGCAAGATGCAGGTTGAGTTTGATTATGTTGGAACGTCGGATGTGACGGCGTGGGTTGCGGCGGGCGATGCGGTGGAGATCGTGCCGCGGATCGTGGGGGTTGGATGGGATGAGATCATGCGGCGGAATCGTGCGCTGGCGATGGAAGGGCGGGATGTGATCCGTCGCGTGCTCGGCGCCGAAGTGATCGTGCCTGATCGAATGTGCGGATCGATGGGGCTGATCCCGCTGCCACCTTCGAAGAGTGCCGTCGGAAAGCCGGTGCGATATCAGGATGCCTTGCAGGATGTCCTTGTGGATCGGCATGGGATTCAGGTTCCGGTATATCGCATCGGCGGGGATGGGCCGCGTGTGGTGCGCATCAGCGCGCAGGTGTACAACGCGATCGGGCAGTATGAGTATCTTGCGGCGGCGCTGGCGGAGGAGTTGAAGCGCGGGGCATGATGCGCGGGCGGCGGATGCAGGGCAACCGCAGGATTTCTTGCCGCGTCATCGCTTGATGATGTCATCGCGCGGTGTGTACGCAAGGGAGGCGGGCGGGACGCCCGCCCCACTGGATCCAAGAGATGGCGCTGGCCGTGCGGCGCCTGGAGGGTCCGTATACTGCGCCGTGAACGCCATGACTTCATCGACGGGCGAGGCCGCGCTGACCCGGACGCATCTGAATCTTCCCGGCGCGCGGCGCGGGAAGGTTCGCGATCTGTACCGGATTCCGGGCGGGAGCGCGGGAGAGCCGGATCGCGTGCTGATGATCGCGACGGATCGCATCTCGGCGTTTGATGTCGTTTTGCCGACGCCGATTCCGGGCAAGGGGCGCATTCTGGGCACGATGTCCGCGTGGTGGCTGCGATGGATCGAGTCGCACGGCCTCGCCCGCACGCATCTGCTTTCGACGGATCCGGCGGATATTCCCGACGTGGCCTTCAGCCCCGGGTGTACACCGCGAGAGGCGCTGGCGGGGCGAGTGCTGATCGGTCGCATTTGCAACGTGATCAAGGTTGAGTGCGTGGTGCGGGGCTATCTTGAGGGTTCGGGATGGAAGGAGTATCAGGAGCGCGGGTCGGTGTGCGGGATCGCGCTGCCGCGCGGGCTGGTGCAATGCTCACGTTTGCCGGAACCGATTTTTACGCCGACAACCAAGGCCGAACCGCCCGCGCACGATACGGCCGTGACGTTTGAGGAAGCGTGCGAGATCGCCGGGCGCGGCATGATGGAACGATTGCGGGCGACATCGCTGGCGATCTATCACGCGGCGGCGGCGCATGCGCTGTCGCGCGGGATCATCATCGCGGATTGTAAATTTGAATTTGGGTTGCCGGTGGGTGAGCGTGATCCCGAGCCCATCCTGATCGATGAGGCCCTCACGCCGGATGCCTCGCGATTCTGGCCGGCGGACAAGTACGAACCCGGCCATGCGCAGCCGAGTTATGACAAACAGTTCGTCCGCGAATACCTCGAAGGCATCGTCGCCCGCGGGGGGTGGAACAAGTCGGCGCCCGGACCGGAACTGCCGCGAGAAATCGTGGAGGCGACGGTGGAGCGGTATCGCACTGCGCTCACGGTCTTGACTGGTTCGATCTGATCGCTCGCCTGGCCGTGGATGATCTTATAACTTATAATATCCCTGCGGGTTCTGCTGCATCCACTTCCACGCGGATTCGATGATTTTGCGGAGGTCGGTGTGCCGGGCCTGCCAGTTCAATGCGGAGCGTATCTTTGCGGGATTGGCGTACAGCGTCGGCGGGTCGCCGGGGCGGCGGGGGCCATCGCGGGTGGGGATGGGTCTGCCGGTGACATCGCGTGCGGCCGCGATGACTTCCAAGACCGAGTAGCCGCGACCGATGCCGAGGTTGTATGCCTGGCCGGGCGCGGCGGAGGGTTGGTCGAGAGGCGCAGATGTGCCACTGGCACGCGAGCCGCCAGTGGCACGGCCGTCAGCGTCGCGCTTCCCCAGCGAGTTCAGCACGACGACATGCGCATCGATCAAGTCCTCGACATGGACATAGTCGCGGATGCACGTTCCATCCGGCGTGGGATAATCACGGCCGAAGATGGTGATCGCATCGCGACGGCCGGCCGCGGCCTGAAGCACGAGCGGAATCAGATGCGTCTCGGGCTTGTGATCTTCGCCGAGCACGCCCGTCGTGTCGCTGCCGGCGACGTTGAAGTATCGCAGATTCGCATACGCGAACTCGCGCCCCTGCATTCGCATCATCTGCGCGACGTCCGCGAGGATGTGTTCGACGTGGAGTTTGCTGCGCCCGTACGGATTGATGGGGCTTTGCGGGCACGTCTCGGCGATGGGGATGTGCTTCGGCGGCGGCTCGCCATACGTTGCGCAGGTGGATGAAAAGATGAACCGCGTCAGCGGCGCACCCGCGCGGGATGCCGCCTCGACAGACTCCAGCAGCGAGAGCGCCGCGGCCGTGTTGTTGCGGTAATACCGCAGCGGCTGCTCCACGCTTTCGCCGACATAGGCCAGCGCGGCGAAGTGCATCACGGCCTCAACCTCATGCTCCACCAACGCACGCTCAACCACCGCGCGATCCGCGATGTCCGACTTGACGAACGTCAGCGGTCCACCGCCATCCCGCCAGCCCAGCCGCCGCATCGCTTCCGCGTGTCCGCGCGAGAGATTGTCGATGCACACGACGCGATGCCCATCGCGCAGCATCCGCTGCACCGCATGAGACCCGATATACCCCGCGCCGCCGGTGATGAGGATGTTCATTGGACGAAGGGTATGGCGGGGCATGCCAGAGCATCTCCACCACGGCCGAGCGGGTGAAGTATTCGGCCTTTGGCGTGCCGTATTTGAT
>CAZTPJ010000106.1:0-10490 GCA_964614515.1 uncultured Phycisphaeraceae bacterium
GCACGCCGGGCGCTGCGCGAGAACGTGTGGCTTGGGCTGCGATTGGCCGAGGGTGTGGATGGCGAAGACATCGTCTCGCGCGTGGCGTCGCTCGATGGTGAAGATCACACGCAGGACACACGGCCATCAGGCCCGAGCCGCAGCGCCCGATTGCGCAGTGTGATCGCCGGACTGGAAGCGCGCGGGTTGCTGCGCGTGGAATCAGGCAGATGGATCCTCACCGATGACGGCATCCTGCTCGCCGATGGGATCGCCAGCGACCTCATGGCCGTGATCGGATGAATCAGGAACCGTCAGTCGCAGTTTTCTCATCAACGGGCGAAGGTCGCGCGGAAACGCGGTTCGCACGTCGATGGGCGCACCCGTGACCGGATGCGCGAAGGCGACACGATGCGCATGCAGGGCGAGTCGCTTCCACGCCCCGGCCACCGCCTTTGGCGCATAGATCTCATCGCCGAAGATCGGGCAGTGAATCGAGGCGAGGTGCGCCCGGATCTGATGCAGGCGCCCCGTGATCGTGCGACACTCCAGCAGCGAGCCTTCATCGCCGGTGGTGAGCGTGCGATAGGCCGTGATGGCGGGCTTGCCGGCGCTGGAGAGTCTGGCGCGCTTCATGTCGCTGGTGACTTCGAGCAGCGGCCGATTGATGACGCCTGCGGGTTTGTTCGGCGCGCTGCGCACGATCGCCCAATAGAACTTGCGGACCTCGCGCGCGACGAACGCCTCGCGCAGACGGTCATACGCGGCCGTGGTCAGCGCGACGATCAGAAGCCCGCTGGCGCCGCGATCAAGTCGATGCAGAAGCCCAAAGTCCCGCGACTGCCCGAGGTTCTGAAGGCGCGCACCGTACACGGCGAACAGTCCATTGAGCAGCGTGCCGCGATCGTGCCCCTTGCCCGGCATGGTCACAAGGCCGGACGGCTTGCTCACGATGAGGATGTGGTCATCCTCATGCTCAACGCGGAGCGGGATGTGCTCGGAAGGTTCAACGGTCAGGCGGGCCATGCCAGATTGAAGGCGGGTCGCGACTGCGATGGAGCCAAGGGCTTTATGGGGACGAGGCGCGGGAACAGGTTCACCACGCGTCCGTATACTCCCCCGGCGGAGTCGGTTGTGAAACCGATCGGGATTGACGTGTCACTTTCACGGCGGCTTCGAGCGATTCTCGCTTGACATGCGGCCGGTTTGTGGCATGATGGCGTCGGAGGAGGGAGTGTCGGATGCAGATCAGACGTGACGGCGTACGAACCGGCAGACCGCGCTGGGCCGAGTGGTTATGGGTGGGGGTATCGCTGGCGTGCGTCGGCGTGGCCTCGCTCATCGCCGATCCCGTGCCGACCACGCTCGAGGACTTCTTCGTCCCCGGCAGTCAACCCGGTTCGCTTCAGCAGAACATGGTCGTCTCGACCAACTGCACGAGTTGTCACGCGTTCTTTGATCCGGTCTGGGAGCCGTGGGAGCCGTGGGCCGCGAGCATGATGGGCCAGTCCGCGCGCGATCCGATCTTTCACGCATGTCTGACCATCGCCGAACAGGACGCCTCGTTCGCGGGTGATTTGTGCATTCGCTGCCACGCGCCCACGGGTTGGATCGAAGGACGAAGCGTGCCCACCAACGGCTCAGCGCTCATCGGCAAGGACTTCGACGGCGTGTCGTGTCAGATCTGCCATCGCATGGTTGATCCGGTGTACCGGCCGGGGATCAGTCCCGTCGAAGACCTCGCGATCCTGCAGGGCCTGCCGCATCCGCCGATCACGATGCACAACGGGTCGTATGTCGTCGATCCGCGCGATCGTCGCCGCGGGCCGTATGACGTCAGCGCCACCGAGCCGCACCCGTGGCTCCAGTCTGCGTATCACCGCGACTCGGCCATGTGCCAGACGTGCCACGATGTGAGCAACCCGGTCTTCGAGCGTCAGCCCAACGGCACATACACGCTCACGGAACTCGGCGAGCCCCACCCGACCAACGACAAGTATGACCAATTCCCCATCGAGCGCACCTATAGCGAGTGGTCGCAGAGCGCCTTCGCGCAAGGCCCGATCAACATGGGCGGAAGATTCGGCGGAAACAAACTCGAAGTGAGCAGTTGTCAGGATTGCCACATGCCGCGGACGGAAGGCGTGGGATGCTTCTTCGGCGAATGGCGCGAGGATCTCGGCTCGCACTTCTTCAACGGCGGCAATACCTGGGTGCTCAAGGCCGTGCGAACCTTGTATCCCGATCTTGAAACCGGCCTGACGACGAACTCGGTGAACGACTCAGTCGCCCGGGCGCACGACATGCTCGCGAAGGCCTCGGATATGGAACTGTCCGTGGAAGGCTCGCAACTCAAAGTTCGCGTCACCAACCAGACCGGCCACAAACTCCCGACCGGCTATCCCGAAGGCCGACGCATGTGGATCAACGTGCAGTTCCTCGACGGCCAGAATCAGATCGTCCGCGAGCACGGCGCCTATGACGAGCAGACGGCCGTACTCACCGCCAACGACACCAAGGTCTATGAAGCGAAACTCGGCCTCGATGAAACGATGGCGAATATCACCGGCAAGCCCGAAGGCCCCGGCTTCCACTTCGTGCTGAGCAACAAGGTCTTCAAGGACAACCGCATTCCGCCGCGCGGGTTCACCGTCGCGGGATTCGAATCCGTGCAGGCCGGACACGTCGGCTATTCATACGAAGACGGCCAGTACTGGGATGACACGGAGTATGAGATTCCCGTCGGGGCCGTGCGGGCCGACGTCCGCGTGTACTTCCAGACCACGTCAAAGGAGTACATCGAGTTCCTCCGCGATGCGAACGTGACGAACAACACCGGCCAGATCGCCTATGACCAGTGGGTGCTTCACGGCAAGAGCACCCCCGCGCTGATGGATGAGGACTCCATCGAACTCGCCGAACCCTGCTACGCCGACTGCGACCCGATCACCGGCCCCGGCGTCCTCGACATCTTCGACTTCCTCTGCTTCGGCAACAAGTTCGCCGCCAACGACCCCTACGCCTGCGACTGCGACACGTCCACCGGACCGGGCGTGTGCGACATCTTCGACTTCCTCTGCTTTGGGAATGCGTTCAACAAGGGGTGTCCGTAGGGAAAACTCAAAGCGGCAAAGTTCACAGCTCAAATCCTGGAGTATCGTGCCGTGGCCTCGGCTCGGCGTGGCCGTGTTGATCGGCTTGCATCTTGGCAACACGCCCGGCAGGAGTAAACTGGATTTCCAAGGGCCAGCACAAGGAGGCCGTTCATGCCACGCCTAATCGCCTCGATCCGCCCCCGTTCCGGTGTTTTTACGGGGATCATGTGCGCTGGACTTTCGTTGAACCCCGCTTCTGCGCAATCGACTGATCCCCCACCGCGTGTCGGTGCGGCTTTCGCATACGACGGAATCCGTGGGGCATCGGTGCTGTTTGGTGGCACGTCTGGTTCGGGTTCAGCCCCTTACTTGGGCGATACATGGCAGTTTGACGGGCGTGGTTGGCGACTTCGGGCAACGTCCGGGCCAAGGCCGTGGTTTCCCGGTGGAGGTGCGTTTGATCCCGCAGATGGCGTTGTGAGGATCTACAATGGTTCCGATGGCACATGGGACTGGGATGGCGAGACTTGGATTCAACGATCATCGCAATACCTAGACATCGCATGGGGCGCAGGCATGGCCTTCGATGAACGCCGTGGCGTCACGGTCCTTCATGGCGGTTGGGCGACGTATCCCAATCCGAGTTGGTCCGAGACGTGGGAGTGGAATGGTGAGCAGTGGACAATGGTCTCGGACTCGGGACCCGCCACGCAATATCACATCGGCATGGTGTATGACTCGCGTCGGTCCGTGTGCGTGCTGTTTGCCTACGACGGCCGAACCTACGAATGGGATGGTGGCACCTGGCGCGTCGCGGCTGCGACCGGTCCGCCTCCGCGACGGACAAGCGCGCTGACATTTGACTCCTTTCGTGGAGTGACAGTACTCTTCGGCGGTTCGAGAAACGCTCCATTGCCTCGCTATCTGGGCGACACATGGGAGTACGATGGACACTCATGGCACCAGGTTTCCACGAGCGGCCCGGCACCACGCGACGGACACGTCATGACGTTCGACTCCGCACGAGGCGTGACAATCCTGTTCGGCGGTGGGGATGACAATCAACTATTCAACGACACTTGGGAGTGGGACGGCAAGACATGGAAGATCGCGCGGCCGTGCTACGCCGACTGCGACACCACCACCGGCGAGGGCATCCTCGATATCTTCGACTTCCTCTGCTTCGGCAATCGCTTCGCCGCGAACGACCCCTACGCCTGCGACTGTGACCTCACCACCGGGCTGGGGGTCTGCGACATCTTCGACTTCCTGTGCTTTGGGAATGCGTTCAACGCCGGTTGTCCATAGCATCGGCCTCTCACGACGACGTGCGACTGATGATCTCGTACATGTCGCGCTCGCCACGGCCGCGGAGGGGGTAATCCTTTCGCAGCGGGTGTCCCGGATACGTCTCCCACAGCAGGATGCGCCGCAGGTCAGGGTGATTGCGGAAGCGGATGCCGAACATGTCGAAGACTTCGCGCTCGTTCCATTCCGCGCCCGGCCACAGGTCGCACACGCTGTCGAGCCACAGCGCGGGGTCTTCCTCGATGCCCTCGGTCGGCATCGATGGATTCAGATAGGTCTTGACGAAGAAGCGATCATCCCGGGCGTGACAGATGAGGTTGTACACCACGGCGAAACGGCCGGGCATGGGCGTGGGATAGTTCAAGTAGTCGATGCCCAGCACATCGGAGAGGAAGTTGTAGTTCGCGGCCGGGTCTTGCTTGAGAAACTTCAGCACCGCGTGGGCATCACCCGGCTCGACGATGAGCGTGGACTGCCCGCGAAACTCCGTCGCCCGCAGACGCAGCCGCGGAAACGCCGATTTCACGGCCTTGAACATCGGATGATCGAGGTTGACCGGTGCGCCCGCGTGTGCCATGCGGCCATCGTAGGCCGTCGCGCTACCCCTCGAACAGCGCCCGCCGCCGCGCCACATCATCGCCGAGCAGGATGATCGGCTTCTCCCACGGCCAATGCTCCCGCACCGCGCGGGCGATCTCGCGCGGGTCAAGTCGCCCGCGATCAGGCGGAACCAGCGAGAGCGCTCCATCGACAGCCCCGGCCGTGTGATCGCCGTTGGCGATGATGATCCCCGCGACTCGTTCGTGTCCAGCGAGCGAGGCGATGATCCGCGCGATGTGCTCGCCCGCGAGCGGGAACATCTCCGGCGTGAGCATCGCAGCCGGATCGAGCACGATGTCGATCGGTCGCTCGGCCAGTTCGCGGGCGATCGCGACACATCGCGGCGCATCGCTGACGATGTGGCGAGCGTGCGGGCGGAGCCAAATGCGAATCCCGTTCGCATGTGCCCATCGCCCGGCCGTGTCGCCCCAGGCAAGCAGCCGCTTCCACGCATCCGGCGACCAGGTGCGCATCGCCCCATGCTCGCCCTCGACCCAGCCCGACCAGACGATTACGCGACGTATCGCGGAAGCCAGCGCCGGCGGCCACTCGTGTTCAAGGATGTTGTGCGACGTAACGATGGCCTCGACATCGCCACGGCCGGGCGAGTCCGCCATCGCCGAGCGAACCTCGCCACCATCGTGCTGGGTCCACAAAATCATTCGAGTAGCCTAGGTTGTGGTCGGCATGAGGACGGCGTGGCCGCGCCCCCTACGGCTTGTGTTTCGGGGCCAAAAAAGGCCAAGGTCCGTGTTGGTTACACGATGCAGGGGTGGTCGAGAGGGTTCCGATACGCTGGATGCCGCGTCAGGATGGCGCGATGGAGGCAGACATGGTGGTCGAATCCCTGTTCAATCAGACGCGAGTGGAATCGGAACCGGTGAGTTCCGGGGCGATGTCGCGCGATCAGTTGATGGCGGGGATCATGGCCGTGAATCCGTCGGCTTCCGCTGAATTTCTTGCGTCTTTTGAGCGTGATTCGCTGGCCGGGTATCTTGAGCGTCTGCATCGTCTGCACGGCGCACGCGGTGAGCGATGGGTTCGGCCTGTCGGCGAACCGGCGATGAGTTGCCACACGCCTCGACTGTGATGCGCGGGCCGCCGCGATGACTCGCACGGCCAGGCGCACGTTCGACACGACCTTTGCCATCTTCCGACGCACCCTGGGGAGTCAATCGGTGGGCTTCCCAGGGTGTGTCGTGATGCGCGGAAAGTGCGTGTTCCCACCGCGATCCCAAAGTTGAATCTGAATCCGTTTCCGGACTCATGCCGGGTGGGTGTCAGTCCGATCAGTAGACCGGCGGATGCCTTGACCGGGTGATCCGCCGCGAGCGCTCGGGCGCTCGATGGGCTTCATGCAGCGACGAGCCGGATCGCTCCGTCATGCGTGAAGGTGGTGAGTGGGCGGCCGGTGACGCGGAGGCGACTGACCGGCGGTGGAGAGGCATATGCCTCATTGCTCTGGAGATGCCGCTGTGCGTTTGACTCATCACACGTTGTCGCGATCCGCGTTTGTTGTCATAGGACTTGCCGGGATTGTGGGAGGGTGCGCTTCACCCGCACCGCCGCCGCGAGTCAACAACATGCCCAGGCCCGGCGACCTTCGCGCTTCGACGAACGCCACAACCCGCACGACGCAGCCCGCGCCGACGAACTCATCCACCCGCCCGGGCGACTCGCACGCCACGCGCCCTTCAATCAACACGCACGGCAACGCCGCGCAGCCCCCGGTCGATCCCGCGGCCGTCACACCGCTGCGCTCCACGTCCACCAACGGCATGCCCGCGATCCCGGGGACCGATGGCAAAAACGTCGCGACTGGCAGCAACGTCGCGTCGATGCCATCGTGGAGCATGGAGGCCGAGGACATTCGACGCGTCAGTTTCGCCGTCGAAGGTTCAGACTTTGACCCATGCCTCACGCCCGACGGCCGGCACATCGTCTTCGCCAGCACGCAGCACAGCAGCACATCAAACATCTACGTCAAGGGTGTGACCGGTCTGGCCGTGACGCAGGTCACCTCCGGCCCGGCCAACGACGTGATGCCGTCGGTCAGCCCCGATGGCAAGCGCATCGCCTTCGCGAGCGATCGCAACGGGAACTGGGATGTGCTGGTGATTCCGTTCAATGGCGGGCGCATCGCGCACCTGACGACGGATCCCTCGCCTGAACTGCATCCAACGTGGTCGCCCGACGGCAAGCGTCTGGCGTTCTGCCGCCTGGGCGCGGTCAGCGGGCGTTGGGAAATCTGGGTGACCGAGCCGGACAATCCCGGCGTGGCGCAGTTCGTCACGCACGGCATGTTCCCGCAGTGGTGCCCCGTGCCGGGCACGGGTGCGGATGGCGCGGATCAGATTCTCTTTCAACGAAGTCGTGATCGCGGCAATCGCGCATTCTCCGTGTGGACCGTGGACTATCGCGACGGCCAGGCAGGCGCGACAACCGAGATCGTCAGCCACCCCGGCGCGGCGTGCATCAATCCGACATGGAGCCCCGACGGCCAGTGGGTTGTCTTCGCGATGGTGCCTGGTGATTCAACGATCGACCCGCAGACCAATCGCCCCGCCCGCGCCAGCCTGTGGATGGTCAATGCCCAGGGCGGTTCGCTCGTGGGCCTCGCGGCTGGGCAGACCATCAATCTCATGCCCGCGTGGGGATCCGACAACACGATCTACTTCGTGTCGAATCGCGGCGGCACGGAGAACATCTGGTCGCTGAGCGCGGCGTCGGCTCTCGCGGCCGCGGGCAAGTCCACACAGAACACCACACTCACCATGCCCGTCGAGACCAAGTCAAGCGATGGTCAAGGCCCGGGACACTGAGACCAGCGATGAGCGCAACGCTTCCAATACCCGGAGTCGCATCTTCTCGCAAACGCGTCGCCTGGCGCATGTGCTTCATGCTCGCATCATGCACGGCCGTGTTCGTCGGTGTCAGTTGTGCATCGAAGCGTGGCGCGCTTGTGGCCCCGCAGGAGATGATCTCTCCGTATGACTCGTCGCGCGGTGAGGTGCTGTGGGCCGTGGCGCCCCTTCGCAACGAGTCTGGGACCAGCGCGGTCGATGCTCTCGCCGTGACGGACAAAGTTGTGGCGGCGGCTGCACAGGCCCGTGGAATCCAAGTGCTTCCCCTGAATCGCACGTTGGAGGCGATGCGAGCGCTTGATTTGCAAGAGATTCGTTCGTTATCAGACATTCAGCGCCTGGCGGCCGGGATGAATGTGGATGCAATCGTGGCAGGAACGATTACAGCCTGGGATCCGTACACGCCGGCTATCGGACTAACCCTGGCCCTCCACGTCCGGGAGGGGCGACTGCAAAGTCAACTGCCCCAACGACTTGACCCTGTGGCGCTTCAAATGGGGCCGACGGATCGTTATACTATTTCCGGACGTATGGAGTTAGAGGACGAGGGGCCTGCGTCGGTCACGGCGCAGCACCTGGATGGAAAGAACCAAGGTGTGCAGATGCGTGTGCAGGCGTATGCGCGCGGGCGAAACGAACCTGGCTCGGCAACGGGCTGGCGGCGATTCCTCGCAAGCATGGAATTGTTCTCAGAGTTCGGCGCGTATGACACCGTGTCAGCGCTGATGGATCGCGAGTGGCAGCGCGTGTCTCGAACCGAGGCGCGTCGCAAGTGATGGCGCGCTGGCAATGGCCGGGCGCTTGTGATCGGTGGGTGTTGGACATGTGGGTCACTGTCCTGGAGAGGCACGTGACTCACGCAGGATGAGCCTTGGAAAGGCGCATCAACCGGCATGGCGGGATGCCCAGGAGTCGGACGATGGATTCGAGCCGAGACAGACGAGGTTGCCCTGGTCGCGACGCGGAGCGTGGGCGGCGTGCGGTGACGCTGGTGCGCGGGGCGCATCGGTGGCGGTTTGAGTGTGAGCGGAAGGACATCGGAACGTTGATCCGAGCGTTGGATGACTTGACGAGCCGTCCGGGATGTCCGCTGGATGAGTTTGATGCTGCGCTGGTGGTGCAGGAGTTTGAGCAGCGAACGGGTGGGGCGCAAGGGGCGGGGGCCGGGCCGGCGTAGGCCCGGGATGGATTCGTGCCCGCCCCACGGCGGGTTGGAGGAGTCGTATGACGTCACTACCGATCACCGAAGCGTTCTCGTCATATCTGACGGATGAACGGCACTTCAGCCCGTACACGGCCCGCTGTTATGGCGCGGACCTGCGGCAATACATCGAGTTCCTCATCGAAGAGTTCGGCATCGAACTCAACACCGATCGCGAGACGGCCGCGTATCGCAAAGTCGCGGAGCGCAACGGGCGTGATCCATCGCAGGTGGCCGGGGCGGTGCAGCCGGCGACGCTGACCAGCATGATCTGCGAGGCGAAGGCGGATCTGATTCGCCAGTTCCTCGCGCATCTGTCTCAGCAGACCTATTCGGCGGCGACGATGGCGCGGAAGATCGCGACGCTGCGTTCGTTTTATAAGTGGGCGGATCGCCGCGGGCTGGCCAACGGCAACCCCATGACGCTGATTCGCACGCCGCGACAGGGCAAGCGACTGCCCAAGGCGATTTCGATCGAACAAGTGGAACGATTGCTGGCGGCGCCGGATTCGCGTGATGTGCTCGGGGCGCGCGATCGCGCGATGCTCGAGACGCTGTATTCGACGGGTATCCGCGTGAGCGAACTGGTCGCGCTGGACTTTGAGGATGTCGATGGCGAGGGACGCACGCTGCGCATTCGCGGCAAGGGACGCAAGGATCGCATCGTGCCGCTCGGGTCGCACGCGATGGCCTCGGTGCAGCGATACATGACGATGATCCGCGGCGATGCGCGATTCGCCACGCTGCTTGATGGAACACGCCGCGCATCGCCATTGTTCGTCAACAAGCATGGCAGCCGTCTGAGTTCGCGTTCGGTTCGCCGTAAACTCGACAAGTATCTCAAGCAGGTCGGCCTCGACCCGACGATCAGCCCGCACACGCTTCGCCACAGTTTCGCGACGCATCTGCTCGACAACGGCGCGGACCTGCGCAGCGTGCAGGAACTCCTCGGGCACCAGAGCCTCAGCACGACGCAAGTCTACACGCACCTCTCGGCCGCACGCACGCAGCAGGCGTACAACGACGCGCACCCGCGTGCCCAGGCGAGTTGAGGCGGATGGGTGGACCGCTCGCTCCGTGAGCAGACCGCTTGGGTAGCCCGCGAGCGGTTGCTCTCATCTGTCGAGTGAATCGACATCATGCCGAAGGCATGACGTTCCTTCTTCATGCCGAAGGCATGACATTCCCTCTGCATGCCGAAGGCATGGTCGGTCGTAGCCGGGGCTCGTCGCCGCGCGTCGCGGCGCCACCCCCCGAGAGCATCCCCCCCACATGCACCCCGAAGGCGTGCTCGTAGATTGCATCGCGCAAGGGGCCCATCGCCTGCATCGAGCAGACCTTCGGACCGCGATTCCGTTCGAATGCGCTCGTACTCATTGATTCGCCTTCCGGTGGTGTCGCACGGCGAAGCGCCATCGCTCCACCACCGACTCCGACCGACCA
>CAZTPJ010000107.1:0-10465 GCA_964614515.1 uncultured Phycisphaeraceae bacterium
GGGTGATGATCTTTCCAGCGGCGCGGTGATGAGCAATCGCGCCGAAGCGCTGCTCGACCTTGATCGCTTTGACCAGGCCGCGGAGTCGTTCGCCGCCGCGCTGAACCGATTCGAGCACGGCGACCACAAGCACGCGGCCGCGATCGTGCAGGGCAATCTCGCCGACCTGCTCAGTCGTCAGGGTCGGCTTGATGAGGCGATGCCCGCGTTTGAGCGTGCGCGAGGGATGTATGAATCGTGCGGGGCCACGGCCGACGCGGCGCGACTCGCGGCCGAGCAAGCCGAGGCATTTGAGACGGCCGGCGCACATGATGCGGCCATTCGCGGATATGCCGAAGCGCTGGCCGTGCTGCGCAGCGCAACGCTGGCGCGTGAAGCGGCGCGTGCGGCCGCGGGATTGGGCCGGGCGATGGTCGCCGCGGGCATGGCTCGTGAAGGCGCGATGGTGCTTCGTCAGGCGGTGATGGATCTCGCGGCGGTGGGCGCGGCGGATGCGGCGGCCGAATCCGGTGCGTTGCTGATCGCGTCGCGCCTTCGCGGAGGAGAGGCCGTGGCCGCGGACGAACTCGATCCGCCCGGTCTTGACGATCGCCCCGCGCGTCAGGCGCGTGCCCTCGCGGAGATCGCCGAGGCGCTGCTCGATGTCGGACGAGTCGATGATGCGGAGCGCGTGGTGGCGCGGCTGGCGTCGTCAGAGTCCGCGTGGTCCAATGCGCCGCTGCTGGCGCGCGTCGCGCACCTTCGCGGGCGAACGTCGCTGGCCCACGGCCGGACATCGCTCGCCGCGGTTGAACTGGGCCGGGCGGTTCGCCTTGCCGAATGCGTGCGCGGCACGCTACGCGGCGATGCGATGCGAAGTTCGTGGGGCGAAGCGCGGCGCGCGGTGTATCAGGACTGCGCATCCGCGTGTCTCGATGAAGGCGCCCCCGACGGCCTCGGTCTTGCGTTTGACGCGATCGAGCGGATGCGCAGTCGAGGCGGCGCCCATCTGCTGGGCCGCGTGCCCACGCATCAGGCGCTGCCCGCAGGGCCAACCCTCGCCAACGAACTCGCCGCGATCACGCAGCAACTCAACGTGCGCTATGCCGATCTCGGTGGACGTGGCGGCAAGGCGGCGGACACGGCCGATCTCCGCGAGAAGATCGCGTCGCTTGAGTCCGCAGCGCAGCGGCTGCGAGATCGCATCGAAGCATCCGGCGATGGCGCGACAAGCGGCGCGAGCGTGTTGCCGCTTGAGGCCGTGCGCGCTGGACTTCCCGCGGATGCCGTGGGCCTCTCATTCTTCCGCGAGGGTGACTCGCTGAGTTGTCTGATCGTCAGTCGGGGCGAGGTGCGGGCGGCGCGCCGCATCGCGCTGGAGGCGGACGTTCGAGCCTCGCTTCGCCGCGTGCGATACTGCGTCGAACGACTGCTGGACGGCGGAACCAATCGCGATGAACAAGGGTTGCACGCGACGCTGCTCGCGCTGGCCAGGCTGGTGCTCGAACCGGTGCGTCCGGCGATCGACAGCGCCGCGAGCCTCGCGATCAGCGCGCCGGCCTGGCTGGGTGATGTTCCGTGGTCAGCGCTGCCGTTTGATCATGGCGTGCTTGTCGAGCGTGCGGCGATCACGCATGTGTGGGGCTTGTCATCAGTTGTGCATCAGATGCACGCGCCACGGGCCGACGGGCCGCTTCTGGCCGTTGGCATCGCCGACGACATCGCGCCCGCGATGGAGCTTGAAGCCCAGCTGACGGCCGCGACTCGCGCGGGGAGCGTGCTGATCACGGGCGCATCGGCGACGGGGGCGCGTGTGCTCGATGCGCTGGCCCGGTGCTCGTCAGCGCACCTTGCGACGCATTTTGAGTCTTCACCGATGTTTCCGTTATCGTCTCGCGTGCGTGTGCATGATCGCTGGGTGACCGCGCGTGAGATCGTTCAGGCCGTGCGCCCGGGGTGTACCATCACGCTGGCGTCGTGCGAATCTGGTCGCGGGGGCGCGGGCGAGGATGAGGGTTCGCACGCGCTCGTGGGCGTGTTGATGGATGTGGGTGTTCGCGCGGTGGCGGCGACACGGTGGCGGCTGCATGATGAGACGGCCGTGGCGATGTTCCCGCGGGTTCATGCGTCAGCACCGGCGGGGCTGGCGCACGCCGTGGCCGGGGCGCAGCGCGATCTGCACGCGGGTGGATGTCCGGTGTGGCGGTGGGGCGGAGTCTTTGTGGCAGGAGGGTTGTCATGAGTGCATGGCTACGAATGCGTCTGAGCGCGGTGTTCGCCGCGGTTGTGGTGGTTCTCACAGCGCCCATGCTGCACGCCGATGAGGATGATGAGGTTGTGCCCGAGCAGGTCGTGGTGAAACTGCGCCCCGGCGTCGATCCGCTTGAGTTCGCCGCGCGATATCAGCAGTGGTATCCCAATCCGAAGCAGCCCATCATCGATTCGATCGCTTCACGGCGTCTCTATCTCTTCCGCGTGCATGAAGGCGATGAGGAAGAGTTCGTGGATGAGATCATTGGCGATGCGGCCGTCGAGAAGGCAGAACCGGCGTACACCGGTCGCGACGTGGCGCCCGACCCCGGCACGCAGAGCATCTTCCTCGCAAGCACGCGCGATCGCTTCCTGCTTCAACCCGCGACGACACGAATCAACGCGGATGCCGCGCACAAGCACGCCACCGGGCGTGGCGTGCTCGTGGCGGTGATCGACTCGGGGCTTGATCCGACGCATCCCGAGCTGGCCGGGCGCATCGCCGCCGGCGGCTGGAACTTCATCGACAACAACGCGGACATCCGCGACATCGGCGATGGGCTTGACAACGATGATGATGGTTTCATTGATGAAATGGTCGGACACGGCACGCTGGTCAGCGGCCTGGTGCTGCGGGTCGCGCCTGATGCGATGATTCTCCCGCTGCGCGTGCTCGACAGCGACGGCTACACCACGACGTGGCGGATGATTGATGCGCTGTACGCGGCCATGGACCGCGGCGCCCGCGTGATCAACATGAGTCTGGGCACGACCGAACCCACGTTTGTCGTTGAAGATGCCGTGATTGAAGCGGCGCTGCGCAGCCGCGTCATCATCGCCAGCGCGGGCAATGAGGGCACATCGAGTCCCGTGCGATATCCGGCGGGACACTCGGATCGCGGCGTCATCGCCGTGGCCGCGACGGACAATCAGGATGTCCGCGCTGAGTTCAGCAACTTTGGCGAGCACATTGTGCTCTGTGCGCCGGGGTATCGCGTGACCAGCACGATTCCCGGCGGGGGTTACGGCCGCGCGGACGGCACGAGTCTTTCCGCGCCGCTGGTGGCCGGGGCCGCAGCGCTGGTGATCGAACGCAACTGGACGCTGCTGGCGCCGCCGGTGACAACGTACCTGACGCTCGGCGCTGATCCGATTGATCACCGCAATCCGGGGTATAAGGGTCTGCTCGGCGCGGGGCGTCTTGATGCGCTTGATTCGCTGCTGCGTGTGCCGCCGGGTCCGGCGATCCAGATCAACCATCTGGCGCGGTAGCGACGCGGAATCACCATGCTTCGGTGGCACGGGCGTCTCGTCCGTGCGTGATGGCCTGTGGCGGCGCGAGCGTCTGCGCTGTGATGCAAGCCCGCGATGTACCTGCCCCACACTGCGCCGCGACGGTTCGTGAATTCTTCCGTCTTGATGTATCACCGCGCGGCTTGCGCACTCCTGTCTGATGAACAACGCCGGTTGCGGCAAAGAGGACAACCCGCGGCGCGTGCCGCGTGCAATCGGATGATTCACAGAACTGGAGTTTGATCATGCGACGGAAGAATCGATTCGGAATTTTGGTGAGCGCTGCGGTGCTCGCCGCGGCCGCGGCGGCCCAGGCCCAGCCCACGACGCCCGTGTACTCGGCGTCATACCTGGACTGCGTGACGGCGGACAACCGCTTTCGCGGCGGCGATGGCGCGTGGTACTGGGATGTCGATCGCGGCTGCGACATCTACCAGGGAGACATCTATGAAAGGCCCATGACGCAGGAGTTCATCTACACCCGCGGACGCTTCGGCGCCAAGGAGTACTTCGAATATCTCGACATCACCGGCGCGAAGATCGGCTTCGACTCGACGTACCTCTACATCGCCATCGACATGTACGGCCGGGATCACATCACCAGCGATGGCTCGCGTGATCGCAAGGGCATGATCGAGCGCTACGGCTTTCGACTCTCGACCGACCCCGACGGTCGTTTCGGGATGCTCGTCGTCTCCGACCAGCCGGAGGTCAAGAACGAGCCCAACACGCGCTTTGGTCCGCTGGGCACGTTCATCTACATCGATGAGGATGGCGATGTCGGCGGCGCGGCCGACTCCGGTCCGACCGGCCTGTGGGTCACCAAGTCGGACAACCCGGACGAAGAGGATGGCATGACGGGGTACGAGACGCCGATCGTCTCGGATGGCAAACTCAACAGCGGACGCCGGGTCTTGTGGGTGCGCCTGAATCCGCAGGACAAGACGATCGTCGAGTTCGCGCTGGACTATCGCCGCGTCGGCCTGACGGCCCGCGATCTGCGAAGCCTCCGCTACCTCGAGTTCGAGGCCATCAAGGGCGGCCCCAAGGATCCGCAGAACTATCTTTGGAACGACAAGTACACCAAGCGCGAAGCCGGCTCGCCCAACTACGGAAGCAACGGCCGCAGCGAGTTCGGCACCAACGGCCTGCAGAACATCTATGAAGTGGACACGCTGCGGGGCCAGTCGAGCGGCGACGTGTTCCTTGACTTCAACGGCGATGGCCAGTCGAACATTCTCGACGTGACGGCGTTTCTCAATGAGTTCGCCGCGGGCGAGGAGATGGCCGACATCAACGGCGACGGCCTGATCGACACGTTTGATGTGATCGAGATGATGCAACTGCTGCAGTGACTCGCGGTCCACGCGATCGATTTCGGCCCGGCGCGGATTCATCCGCGCCGGGCCGCGTTGGGTGCGGGGGGGTGGTGGGGGGGGTGGGGGTGTGGGGGTGTGAAAAGAAAGACAGCCGATGGATGTTACATCGGCTGTCGGGGTGGTTGTTGATTGGGTTTCAGGCGGCGAGGCTGAGTGTGGGCTGTGCGGTGTCGATGGAGTGGAAGTAGACGATGATGGGTTCGCTGGGTTCGCCGGCGATGTTTCCGCGCATGCCCTGGAGGATGTATGAAGCGGAGGCGATGCCTTCGGGGACGGAGTCATCGGTGAAGGTTTTGCCCTGGACGGTGGCGATGACGGTGTAGGAGGCCTGTGTGGAGAGTTTTCGTCGGATCGAGAAGGCGGCGCCGCTGCTTGGGGCGGCGTTTGTGGATTTCCACTTGAGGATGATTCGTCCTGTGTTGTCGATGGTGGAGGTGACATCGGTGGGCATGCCGGGGGCGGGTTTTGGTTTTGGCGGGGCGGGCGGGTCGATTCCTGCGAGGGCGTAGACCTCCTGGCTGCCTGTGGCCTGTGCGTGGCTTCGGATGGCTTTGACGAGTGCGCCGAAGAAGGCGTTCATGGTGGACCAGGCGGAGTTGGAGGTGAGTGTGTCGTTTTTGGCTTCGATGCGTGAGGTCTTTGCGTTTGTCCAGGCGGAGTCGGCGGCGGTGTGGAGTCCCGAGAGCGTGGTGATCTGTTCTTCCGTGAGTCCGATGTCGGTTGCGTTTGCGGTCCAGACTGGGAGGTGTGTCTGGATCCAGTCGAGTCGTTCCTGTCGTTTGGTTGGGATCATGTGATCTCCTTTCTTGTGCTGGCCGTGTTGCTGGCCGTGCGTGGTTGCGGCCGCCCGTTGCGTCCGCGTTGTTTGACCGTTTGCGCACGCGGTGTCTTTTTGTGAGTCGGCGAGGCGCGGGGGCGACTTGAGGGGGTCGGCAGATTTTTGTCGGGCGGAAGCCTCCGGCGGCGGGACGGGATTCAATGATCGCGGGGGCCATCACTCGTGATGAACGCACACGCGTCGGGTGCATCGCCCCAGATGCGGGCGAGGGTGGCGGCTATCTTGGTCTCCATCCGGGCGATCTGTTCGCCGCCGGGCTGCACCGGCCATCGCCCCCTCCCCTCAGGCTGGTTTGGATGTCCGCCACGATCGATCGCTGCCCGGGGAGCGGGGGTCATCCAGCCTGGGGTGCCCCGGCGTCCCAACGAAGTTTCCAGGGCGTTTGCACCCTGCGGTCGATCTTGCGTATGATGGTCGTGCCAGAGGACGAAAATCGGCTCCATGCCGTGTGGTCGCCGCCTTCGGGCGGAGGGCCCTATATCCCTGGCGCGTTCTGGATCGATTCGGCGATGAGCATCACGTCGCGGGCTGCTGACCCCAGATGCGGGCGAGTGTGGCGGCGATCTTGTGCTCCATGCGCTCGATGAGCTGCCGGTCGCCCTTCACCAGCCCCTGCTGGGCCTTGATCGGTGCGTTCCTCACCGTCGGCCGTCAGTGCGCCGACTTCTCGACTTCACTGGCAAACGCCGCCGCATCGTCGGGACGAATCAGTCGGACGCCGTATTCTTTGAACAACGGCTCGACATGCTCATCCACTTCTTGCGCCTGCTTGGGCGTCTCCTGCGTTGAAACGACGATCAACTGATGCTTCTCGCCGTCGATGGAATGCCGCTTTATCAGATCGCCATTGACGGCCAGCATCGCCGCCTGCGTTTCAGCGCGCTTGGTTGCGGGGAAGACATGCGGCTTGACAAGATTCACCACGCCGTTCTTGTATGCGTAGGGAATCTCCATCTCGCGCTTGTAGATCGGGACCTTAATCGTCCCCGGCTTCCATATCCTCCGTTCCTGCACCAGTCGATAGAACACCTCGCCCAGCGTTGGAGGCAGTACCTCGGCGGGCGCTTGTTGTGCCAGCACCTTCGTCGGTTGCTCAGTGACCAGATCGAAGAACAGGCGCTCGATGTCGTTATCGATGTTCTCCATCTTCGCCAGTCTGGGTTCGGTCAAGCGAAGATCATTCGCGCGGGATGCCGCGAACGCCGCCAGGTCCTCCGCAGTCCGAAACTCACCGGCGCTGTTCTCGATGCGGCTCTTTAGCCCCTGAGTCGCCAGCGTCAAGTTCTTGAGTTCGGGCCGACCCACGGCGAACAGTTTGCGCACGCGGTCGTGGTTGCTGGTCATCTTCACGCGCACCGTGTGCGGGTCGAGGCATAGCAGCACCAGACCGACGTTCACCGCCTCGGCGCGAAACCGATCGGGGCAATACTGCACCACGCTGTAGAAGCCTCTTGCCATCGTTCACCCTCCATGCGACCCGAACCACGGCGCCACTTGGTCGATCCACTTGCGGACACTATCGGCTACGAAGCTCGAACGGCGACAGATCAACTCGGCCCAGGCGCGGCGAGCCTCGTTCGGCACCTCCCATTGCGTGGGAACCGTTGCGATCATGGCCTGCGCGGTCTGGTCGTCCATCTCCCTCAGCCGCCGAGCGCACTGCTCAATGATATCCACGCGCAGCCATTTCCGAAACTCGGGGAATAGCCCGTACACATGGTCGTCCTGCACCTTGTCGATGCTGGCGAGCCTCGGCGTCAGGTCTTCCCCGGACCGGATGAAGCACAGCCCGTGGTCCATGGCGATGAGCCGGCGCTTGCCCGGCTCCACGTCTTGACTCGACAGAAAGACATTGTCGTAGTTGGGCCGCCGGACGTTCAGGTCGTGGTGGTGCCGGTCGCAGTTGAGTGTCCATGTGTCAAACACCACCAGCCGGGTGATGTCATCCGGATTCACCAGCGCATCGAGTTGCTGGCCTGACTTGCCCCATGGGTCGCCCGCCAGCGCCCGCGCGGCGAACGCCGGCCCGGGCGCAGCGGTGTGGTTCCTTGGCAGCGGGAATGTGTCGTCCGGCCCGAGCGTGAGGATCGCGATGTCAAACGTGCTCAAGCCCAACCACTTCGCCAGATGCGTGCCCACCCAGTCGGTGGCCAGCACATGGGGGCCTTGCCGGTTGCCCATCGGCTTGATGTAGGCCCGTCCGGCATCGGTGGTGACTTCGGTCGCCCCGGTGCTCGTGTCGGCCGAGCCTGCGACCTCCATCAGACGAGTCGGATGCCAGGTTGTTTCGAGCTTCCACGACATCGGTCCGAGTCCTGTTCAATCGTCGGCCTGTGTCAACGCTCGTTCCTCAGCCTGTTCCGGTTCCTCGCCCCAGATGCGGACGAGGGTGGCGGCGATTTTGTGCTCCATCCGCTTGATGAGCTGCCGGTTGGCGTCCACCAGTCGCTGCTCGGCCTCGATCTCGGCGACGATGGTAGACTGGTTTCCGCCTGGGGCGATGTGGTCCTTGGCGTGCTGGGGCCACTCCCACCTGGGCGCGGGAAGGAGGACGTGATGTCGCCTGAGCCGGAACAGATCGACCCGATCAGTGGGCTGCGCAACGACCTTTCGGAGGTGCCCGAGTTGCTTCGTTCGCTGGAGTCGGAGGTGCGGCGTCTGACGCAGGAGGTCCGGGCGGTGAAGGTGGAGGTGAAGATGTCAGCGCACTCGCCGATGTGGCGGCGGCACGTTCGATGGGGGCTTGTGCAGGGTCTGTTGCTGTACGGCGTGCTGGTGATGGCGGGGGTCGGGGTGGTGGTGGTGGGTCTGGTTGCGCTGGGCGCGCTGGGCGCGCTGGCGCTGTGATGTCTATAGGGGGCGATAAGCACCACCGACGATCCGGCGGCGAAGGGTTGCGGGTTGCTCGCGGGCCGGGATCGATTACACTTGCGCTTTGAGCTTTGAGCTTTCGTCGCGGGTTGCTCGCGGGCCGGGATCAATGACTCTCGGTTCACCCCCACGTGCGTGGGGACATCGTTTCACCATCGCGGGCAATCTCATCGAGCATCGGTTCACCCCCACATGCGTGGGGACATCCGGTTGTCCGGCGTGAACCGTGAGAACTCGACCGGTTCACCCCCACGTGCGTGGGGACATCTCAAAGGCGTTGCCCGCCCCGGTGATGGCGTTCGGTTCACCCCCACGTGCGTGGGGACATCGTTTCCATCGCGAACAGCCACGCCGCCGCCTCCGGTTCACCCCCACGTGCGTGAGGACATCGGATCGCACAAGATCACCGATCACGCCCATCGCGGTTCACCCCCACGTGCGTGGGGACATCATGCACGGCCCATCAGGCAGCACGCGCACGGGCGGTTCACCCCCACGTGCGTGGGGACATCGGGCCGATCATGTTGATCGTGGCGGGCTTCATCGGTTCACCCCCACGTGCGTGGGGACATCGCCCTCGTCGATGTGGGCCGTGGCCGACGCGACGGTTCACCCCCACGTGCGTGGGGACATCCGCCTGACCCGTTCAAGCCCTGCGTGAAGCGGCGGTTCACCCCCACGTGCGTGGGGACATCGTCAGCCATCTGGCTCACTCCTCATTCGCACCCCGGTTCACCCCCACGTGCGTGGGGACATCTTGAGTTCCTCGCGCGTCATCTCGCCGATCGTCGGTTCACCCCCACGTGCGTGGGGACATCTCGTTCGCCGCTGTTTTCGTCCGTCCTGCCTTCGGTTCACCCCCACGTGCGTGGGGACATCGAGAGGCGCGGCGAGCCACGGCTGGCCGTCAACGGTTCACCCCCACGTGCGTGGGGACATCATCCGTGATCTGTATCATGTTCGTCTCCTGCCGCGGTTCACCCCCACGTGCGTGGGGACATCTCTTCACTGTGTATCGGGATCGTGCCTGCGCCCGGTTCACCCCCACGTGCGTGGGGACATCCGGCTGGCGCGGGGTCTTTGGCGCCACGCCGACGGTTCACCCCCACGTGCGTGGGGACATCGATGGTGGGGTGGTCACGGTACGCATCCACTTCGGTTCACCCCCACGTGCGTGGGGACATCTCGCCCAGCGTGACCGCGATCTGTGAACCGGCCGGTTCACCCCCACGTGCGTGGGGACATCGCGGCAACCTGCATGTTTTCCTCGGTGAGAGTCGGTTCACCCCCACGTGCGTGGGGACATCTCGACGCCCGGCACGAAGAATGTCTCTGGATGCGGTTCACCCCCACGTGCGTGGGGACATCATCCTACGCCGGTGTCGGCAGATTCGCGTTGACGGTTCACCCCCACGTGCGTGGGGACATCGGACCACCCACGGCCTTCATGTTGCCGTTTGTCGGTTCACCCCCACGTGCGTGGGGACATCGATGCTACCCAGTTTGCATCCTCTCCATGACTCGGTTCACCCCCACGTGCGTGGGGACATCGCTATGGCGAATGCGATGGCTCGGCCCAGTCGCGGTTCACCCCCACGTGCGTGGGGACATCGTTGTCGCGTCAACCTCTCCCGCTCCCCCCCTCGGTTCACCCCCACGTGCGTGGGGACATCGCGATGCTGCTTTGGCTGCCTTGCTCATTTTCGGTTCACCCCCACGTGCGTGGGGACATCAGCACTCCATGTAGGACTTCTCACTCACTTCGCGGTTCACCCCCACGTGCGTGGGGACATCTCGTCGCGTATGTCAAGACTCATTGCGCCGGGCGGTTCACCCCCACGTGCGTGGGGACATC
>CAZTPJ010000108.1:0-10041 GCA_964614515.1 uncultured Phycisphaeraceae bacterium
TACGACCTCCGGGTTATGAGCCCGACGAGCTACCAGGCTGCTCTACCCCGCAATCAGTGGCGTTTTTGCACGCGGGGCAAGTGTAGGCGGGGGGCGTTGGGGGTTCAAGGAAGTTCGGGGAATCATGGTGGGAATGGTGAGGGGGACCACGGCCGTGGTGGGGGGGCTGTTGCGCTCCGACGGATGGGAGGCGATCCATGGCTGGCCCTCGGGTTCTGACGATGACTTGCTGCTGACTGGCGATCACTCGCTTGCGCTTCGTCGGCTGACGAAGGGCTGCTGTCAACAGGGGGTTGCGGGTGATCGCTCGCGTGCGGTTCGTGTTCTGAGAAGGGTTCTCCCACACCCGGAGTCCCGGCTGGGCAAGACGCGTGACCGCGAGGTGAACCATTCGGCGACTTGGGTGCTCAAGTCTGTGGGAAGGCACGGCCGTGGCACGCGAAGACTCGCCGTGCGACGTGGCGCGGGAGCCATGGCGGCGGTTGGTGACACGGCCGGTGCGTGATGGGCGGCGCGTGACTTGGCCAACGAGGCCGCGTATCAGCGAGAGACTCGGAGGCACTCGATGGTCGCGAAGAAGTTGAACGAACGCCGGGCGTGGCGCAGCGCGAGACGCGCGGCGATCACGATGTGCTTGTCGGCTGCGATGAGTTCACTCACGGCCTGCTGTTTCGAGTTGCCGAGTCGTCCCGTCAACGACTTCACGATGCTCGTGGCCGTCAACGGTGATCCGCCGATCGAGCCGCTGTTTCAGAGTGTCAGCGAAACGGATGTGGCGGAACTCGGGGCGATCAACGCTGCGATCATCGCGCGCTGCGGCGAGAGGCCGTGGGTCATCGCGTTTCCGCAGACATCGCTGATCCTCGCGTATCGGTGGGATCCAATCGCGGGCGGCACGGAGGCGCAGTCGATCTGGCTGTGGCGCAATTGGCGCAGTGCTGAGGATGTCGAGGATTTCGGTCCCGGCGTGTGGGCGACGTTTGTCGATGCGGATCGCCTGCGAGTGTTCGGGGAGGACGGCGGGTCGATGGTGATGCGCGTGCATGATCCGGCCGTGCGGTTCGGCGTGGGGCCGGAGGTTCGACGGCTGGAAGTGGTTGATGACGACTCGTGGGTCGGACTGCTGGAATCCGGCGAGTTGGTGTGGCGACATGTGGGCGATGCTGATGGTTGTGCGGAAGAGTGCGAGGAGCGGATTCTGGTGGAACGATGCCGTGAGTTCACGCTTCTGGATGATGGGCGTATCGTGCTGACCGATGCGGGCGATGGCGAGGTGCGCATCGTGGAGATGGCGACGGATCGCACGGTGGCTCGCGTGCGCGGGTCGCTGTGGTGGCCGATCGCGGGCGTCGGCATGGCGGCCGTTGTCGAAGAGCCTGGCGCGTGCGTGCAGGTGCGCGTCGAGGATGGAGACATCGTGGTGCAAACCGTGGATTCGCACATCCCGCCGCTGTATCACTCTGACTATGCGTGGCGGACGATGCGCCGGGGCATCGTGGCGCCGCCGTGGTGGTTGATACCGAGCGATGAACATGTGGCGAAGGATCCCGAAGGGGCGGCGTGGATGCTTCGCGTTCATCCTGTGACCCTGGCGAAGGATCGTCCGCTTCGGTGAAGTGGATCAACCATCGACCGTCACGGTCGCGTGCGTGGCTTCGCGGCCCTACCGCCTGCGTCGCAGTCCAAGGCCGAGCATGGCCATCGCGCCGAACGCGCCGACGCCGGGGGCGGGGATGGCGGGGACTTTGTCGGAGCCGCCGTTTTCGAGGCCGCGGAAGCGAACGATGAAGTTGTACGCGTTGGGTCCGCCGGTGAGGAAGGACTGTGAGGTCAGCGACAGGGCGTCGTCGGCGGCGATGTCGAAGGTGAAGGTTGCCGAGCCGCCGATGGGGATGCCGCCGGCCGGGCTGCCGCCGCCTTGCCAGTTCGCGCCGAGCGCTGCGCCAGCGTCGAACGTTCCAAAGGGACTTGCGGCGGCCGACCCGAGGTCGAGAAAGTTGGCGTTGGTCGCGGAGGCCAGCGCGGCCGTGGCGTTCGTGTCGGTGCTGCCGATGTTGAAGGCGAAGCCGGTGAGGAACCCGCCGATGTTGGCGGGTGTGGTGTTGTTGAGCATGATGGTGACGACGCCGGCGCTGGCGTTGGTCGCGGCGTACGCGATGGTGCCGGTGAAGTTCGCGCCGGTTTGCTCCGCGCTGGCAGCGAGGTTGCCTTCGATGTTGATGATGTCGGCGTGGGCGGTGCCGGCGGCGATGATCACGGACGCAATGCACGACGCGTGCAGAAACTTCTTCATGACCTTGTCCCCTCTCCGGGTGTGAACCTGATGACGCCTCGCGCAAGCGTGCGCGAGTCTACATTGAGCATACAAAGTGACGCGATCACCGCAAGGACAGGCGCCCGCTGCGAGAACTGCGCATGTCAACGTATGACGTCTGTGCGGGCGGTGAGGGGGTGATAATGCGAAGGGCTGCGGATCACTTCTGCCCGGCGGCGAGGCTGTCCAGCGTCTTCCACGCGCTCTTGCTCCCCGACGAGTTGCGCACGGTTTTCATGTCGGGGTGGTTGATGGCGAGCGAGGCCGTCTTTGATCCACCGGCCTTATCCGCCGCGATCAACTTCACATACGCGTCGAGTACGTCGGGCACCCACCTCGGTGAGATGGCGTTGAGCGTGGAGAGTACGTTGGCGACG
Source organism: uncultured Phycisphaeraceae bacterium (assembly GCA_964614515.1). Taxonomy (GTDB): domain Bacteria; phylum Planctomycetota; class Phycisphaerae; order Phycisphaerales; family UBA1924; genus CAZTPJ01. The sequence continues at coordinate 2,692 of CAZTPJ010000108.1, forward strand.
CGCTGCATGTTTGTGCCCATTGCGGCGAGATCCTTCGCGAGGCCGTCGGCATTGAGCCACGCCGTGAACCATCCCGCCGACCAGCGATGTCGATTGATGACGAATCTCGCGTCGTTCTCCATGTAGAGCATGAATGAGTGCGTGACGGGATCAAAGCCGCTCTTGGTGATCGCCACCGTGGACATGCGCATGTCGAAGGTGCGCGTCAGGTTCAAGTATGACACTGGGTCGAACGAAAACGCGTGCTCGTGGTGAATCAGCCCCGAGGGCCAACCGGTCGAGGGTGAGCCGTAGGAGTGAACCGTGCGGCCGGCGATCGCGCTCTTGCCATCGCACAGTTCAATCGCGGAGAGGACATTGCTCGTGATGAGGTTCCCCTGACTGTGGGCGAAGATTTCCCACGTCGCGTTGCCCGGGTCGCGCAGGACATCGAAAAGCGCCACGGCCGCGGGGTTGCGATCGAGCAGCACGCGCATCACCTTTACTCGAGATGGCGGATTCTTCCCCGCGGCGGTCGCCAGCAGATGGATGCGGTCCATGAGCATGTCGAAGCGATCCTGGGCGGTGAGTCCGGACGCAAACACCAGCACGAGCAGAGCGGGATCCGTCGGCGCGGCGATGATCAAGCCGACCCGCGCCAGCGTTTCGCCGTCGAACTGCCACTTGTCGCCTATGCACTGGCCGAGATCAGCCCAGAAACCGTGCGATTCGTTGTACACGCCGATCACGGGGCACATCTGCAGTTCCGAGAGCGCCTCGGCCGACTGCTTGTGGTCCGCGCCGCTGTTCATCATGCCATTGATGAAGATCACGCGCCTCGTGCCCGAGAAATAGCCCGTGTCCACCACGGATTTCGCGGTGTATTCCTGCACCTGGCCGTCGGATGTCGGCGAAATGTCACCTGGTGGATAGGGCATGGGGTCGCTCAACGCTCATACAAATACGCACACGTCTCGCGTCGCGCCTCGGTGCCATCATGCACCGTGAAGAATCCACCCTTATACATCGCCGCCGAGCCGAACGCCCCATCCTTGCGCAGCGCGTACATGCTCACGCTGAAGTTCGGACGGCCATGCTCATCGCGCAGACGCTTCTCCAGCGTTCTGTCCGCGATGTGCTTGAGCACCGCAAGACACGCCTCTGTCGGCGTCATGCCCGCATCCATGTGACGCACCGCCAGAAACGCGCCGCAGTTCGCCAGCACGGCCTCGCCGCGACCCGTCGCCCCGGCCGCACCGATCGCGTTGTCCACGTACATCCCCGCCCCGATGATCGGCGAATCACCCAAACGACCCGGAATCTTGTACGACAAACCGCTCGTCGTTGTACACGCGCTGACATCGCCGTTGGCATCCACGGCCGCACAGTGAATCGTGCCATAGGTGAACGGAATGTCGTCGTTCGGGCCGCCGCGTCCTTCCCTTCGCGGCCGATCATCGGGCCAGTCGCGCTGGTCATCATCAAGCCAGTCATCATCGGGGTTGAGGTTCTCCTTCCAGCGCAGCCAGGCCTGTCGCGCACGCTCGGTGAGCAGATTCTCTTCCTTGAAGCCGTGCATCAGGGCGAACTTCTTCGCGCCTTCGCCGACGATCAGGATGTGGTCGGTGCGTTTGAGCACGAGCAGCGCGACCTTCGCGGGGTTGCGGATGCCTTCGATCGCGCCAACCGCGCCGGCTTTGTGCGTCGGGCCGTGCATGACGGAGGCATCCAGTTGCACGACGCCATCGGCGTTGGGCAGGCCGCCATAGCCCACGCTCGTGTCGTTGGGATCATCTTCGACGATCGTCACGCCTTCGACCACGGCGTCGACCGCGTCCGCGCCTTGCGTAAGCAGTTCCATGGCCTTGGCCACGGCCGGCAGACCGTTGCCGGAGGAAATCACGCACGGGCCGCGATGGTTCGCGCCGGGATCGTTGGGCTGAGGCTGCACGGCAGCATTGTGTCGGGCGATCGTGGCGGCGTCGAGCGCTCCACCTGCGGCCGCCACGGCCGCAAGACCCGCCGTGCCCAGGAACTGACGACGTCGTATGGCTTGGTTCATGCCACCAGTGTGCCAGAACGCGGGGTGAAAGTCACGTCCACGACGAGTTCGATTGGTTATAGGACGAATAAGATTTCAACGCAGCCGGTGAATTGTCTGGCGAAGCGGACCATGACGTAATCTTTTGAATAACAGGACTTTACGTTCCAACAGACGCGACAGGCACGGGTTATGCACAGGGTAAAAAGCCCTACGTCGGGGCTTGTAATTCGATTGCACCTTGATAAACTGGACACTCTTCATTCCGGTGTCGGCATCTCAGGCTGGCCTCGGAGGAGCTGGCGTGACGGTTGACGAACCGTCATGGTCGTGGGAGGTTCCGTCGTGGTGGGTGACTTGGATGACGGCGAAACGGTTCGATGTGGCACCCGGGCAGGGTTTGAGACCGGATGCGTCAGGTATCAACCAACAATCGTGGATTCATGCCGTGCGGCGTTGCACGGCATCGCCTCGTGGGCGACAAATGTGCTGTGAAGAGCGGGTCACTGAGACTCGCTTGGTCGGAGTGACTAAGGAGGTTTTATGAGAACTGCATGGACTGTGTGGTCCCTCGCGGCGGCGTGTATGCTGCCTTTGGGGACGGCGTCGGCGCAGATGGCTGCCGATGACCTTCCGATCACCCGTCAGGTTCAGCCGATGAGCCTGACCAACTCGGTTTCCCTGCCGAGCGGAACGGTTGTCCACCGAACCAGCAACACGGTGGCGAATGTCCGTTCCTACAGCGTGCCCGGCACGCCGACGGTCATCCTCAACTGGGAAGAGATTCTTCAGGACGGTTCACGCCAGGGGTACACGGTGTGGAGCAAGGACGGCCTGACGCTCAGCAGCCGACCCTATGAACTCTCCAACGTCGTTCGCCTGCGATATCAGAACTTTGATCCGGCCCTTGGTGTTCCGGCCGTGCCCGGCATGTGGGCCGCCGACGCCGGCAACCAGATCCACCTCGTGCAGTTTGTCGGCACGCCGCTGGAAGAGTTCCGCGATGTGATCGCGGCCATGGGCGGTGAAGTGCATCGCTTCCTGCCTGACAACACGTTCATCGTTCAGTTGCCCGCGGGCGCGGCGAATCAGATGCGGCAGCAGCCGTATGTTCGCTTCGTCGGCGAGTTCCACCCCGGCTATCGCCTGTCGCCGGAGATTCGCGATGCGCTGCGCGCGGGCGTCGATGACCCCACGCCGACGCGTTTCTCGATCGAAACATTCCGCGCCGGCGAGGCGGATCAGCAGAAGGTGATGGACCGCGTGGTCGCCCTCGGCGGCACGTTCCGCGTGGTTGACCTTGATGGCTCGCGCATCGAAGCGCATCTGCCCATCGGTCGAATCATCGACATCGCTCGGATGAACGAAGTTCATTACATCGACACCGACGGCGGCCCGGCCGAGCACGACATGGACATCGTGCGCAACATCGGCGGCGCCAACTTCATCGAGACGACCCTGGGCTTCACGGGCCAGGGCGTTCGCGCGGAAGTCTTCGACTCTGAACTCCGCACGACGCACCAGGAGTTCAGCCTTTTCGTGCCGATCCTGCACTCGACAGCCTTCACACCCGGCACCGCCCACGGCACGAGCGTGTTCAGCATCATGTTCGCCCGCGGGGCCGACGCCGCTGCTCGCGGCCTGCTCCCCAACGCTGAAGCCCGCGTCTTCTACCGCGGCGGTGAGAGCACCCAGTTCGGCGGCACGCACCTGAGCCGTCTGCAGATCGCGGCGGACCTGGCCAACGCGGCGAGCAACTTCCGCTCGGTCCTTCAGACTTCCAGCCTTGGTAGCGCCAGAAATCTGGTCTACAGCACCATCACCGCCGAGATGGACACGCTCCTGTTCACGCACAACGTGCTGCACCTGCAGTCGCAGAGCAACGCGGGTACGGTGACCAGCTACCCGACGAACGCCAGAATGTCCCGTCCACAGGCGTGGGCCAAGAACATCCTCTCCGGCGGCGCGGTGAACCATCTCAACACGCTCTCGCGAACCGACGACCGCTGGCTCGATCCGCCCAATGGCATCGACGCCGGCACCAGCATCGGACCGGCCGAGGATGGACGCATCAAGCCCGACCTGTGCTTCTTCTACGATGACACCCGCGCGGCCAGCAATGGCAGCAACTCGTCGTACACCGCCTTCGGCGGCACCTCCGGCGCCACGCCCAGCATCGCAGGCTACGCCGGCCTCTTCCACCAGATGTGGCACGAAGGCGTCTGGCCGGGCTACGGCGGACGTTCCAACGTCTGGGAAAGCCGCCCCTCGTATCACGTCGTCAAGGCCGCGCTCATCAACACCGCGTTCCGCTACACATGGAACGTGGCCGATCCGCTGGACATCCGCATCATCCGTGTTGTCCAGGGTTGGGGCATGCCTGACATGCAGAATCTCTACAACAAGCGCGAAAGGACCATCATCGACGCGGAGCAGACGATTCTCTCCAACGGCCAGAGCAAGCGATACCTCATCAACGTGCTCGCCGGCGAGCCGACGCTCAACGTCACCATGTCCTATCGCGATCCCTCCGGCACCACCAGCGCCAGCCAGCACCGCATCAATGATCTCTCGGTGCGACTGACCGCGCCCAACGGCGTGATCCGCTGGGGCAACAACGGCCTGGGCGGCGCGGGCACGGGCGGGAGCAACTTCAACACCACCGGCGGCGTCTCCAACAAGATCGACACCGTCGAGAACATCTTCGTGGAGAACCCTGCGGCCGGAACCTGGATCGTCGATGTCTTCGGCGACCAGATCGTCCAGAACGCACGACCGGGTAGCACCGGCATCAGCGCCAACTACGCCCTGTGGATCACGGGCGCGCAACTTGACGGCGGCCAGGGCTGCCTCGGCACGACGACGGCCAACAACGGCCGCACTGAGGCCGGCGCAGGCGTCTTCCTCAACCTCACTCCCAGCGACAATGACCTGCTGATCACCGAGATCACCAGCGAAACGGGCACGGCCGCGACGGGCAACGTCAACATCGAGATCTACACCCGCCCCGGCACCTACGTCGGCTTCACGGGCAGCAACGTCGGCTGGACGCTGGCTCGTTCCGTGGTCGGCACGGGCAACGGCGCGACGTTCACCGTCGATCTGACCAACAACCCGATTCGTCTTCCCAAGGGCGCGACGACCGGCATGTACATCGTGAATCAGTCGGCCGGTGGCGTTCGCTACACCGGAACCGGCGGCGCGGTGCAGGAGACGTGGGTCAACGACGATCTGACGCTGTTCGCCGCTCACGCCCGCGGCGGCCCGCCGTTCTCCGGCACTGAGTTCACGCCGCGCGTCTTTGCCGGCAACATCTGCTACGACGTTGACTTCGGCACGAACAAGACCAACTGCCAGCCGCTCGACATTCCCTCCTTCGATCGCACCTTCACTGGCCAACTCACCCGCGGTTTCTACTTCCAGGTTCCCGCCGGCGAGCATGTGACGATCTGCTCGCTCAACGTGCCCAACGAGGCGTCTCAGAACGTGCAGAACGTCGAAGTCGTTCGCTTCAACGCGGCGCCTCCGGTGTTCCCAACGACAACCAACGCGTTCAACTCGCTCTTCCGCTCGGTCAACCAGTCCGTCGCGGCGCCGCTTGCGACGCAGATCCGGCTCAACCCCGGTGATCACATCGGCGTGCTCGGCGCAACCGGCGTGGCCACCAACATGTTCAACTCTTACTCAGCCCTGCTTCCCACGGGCACCTATGCCTCGGCGATCCTCGACCGGCCGACGAATCTGACCCGCATCAACTTCCAGAACAACCTCTTCTCGAACCCGGCCGCGGACCTTTCGATGAGCAACGGCAACATCGAACTCGGCCGCGTCGAAGTCGGCTATCGCGCCAGCCCCTGGGGCAGCGAAGCGCCGGAGCAGCCGGCGTTTGATCGAACCTTCTCCAGCACCTCGCTCACCCGCGGCTTCTGGTTCACCGCGCCGCGTGACTTCGATATCACCGGCCTGAGAGTGCCCAACGAAGTGGCCGGGCCTCAGAACGTGCAGGTCGTCCGCTTTGACGCGGCGCCGCCGAACTTTCCGACCAGCACCGGCGCCTTCTCCACGCTCTTCCGCGCCACGGGCGTCAACAACACCTTCATCATCCAGTGCAACATCCGCGTCAAGCAGGGTGACATCATCGGCATCCTGGGCGCGACGGGCACGGCCACGATGAACAACTCCTACTCGGCAGCGCTGCCCAACAGCGCCTTCGCCACCGACGTGCTCGGCACGCCGATGACGATCCGCCGCCTGCTGTTCCAAGGCAACCTCAACACCACGGCCCCCACGGCCTTGTCGCAGGAATCCAGCGCGACCACGCCCTTTGAGATCGGCCGTGTCTTCATGTGGGTCAAGTGCTACAACCAGAGCGAAAGCGTCCTGCTTGACGGGGACACCCAGGCCACGGGCAGCAACCTCCTCGGCGGTCCGCTCAACACGCCGTTCGGGCAGGTTCGCTTCCCCATCGGCGAGTTCGTCGCGTTCGCCGAACCGGAAATGAACGCCGCGGGTTCATTCGGCAATCAGTTCGACATCGTCAACACCACCAACGGCGCACGACTGGAGTGGGACTTCAACGTTCACTCCGTGACGTTCGTCTACGGCGGCAATCTCGGCGGCATCCGTGTTGAAGCGCTCAACCAGGCTGGCGCGGTGGTCGATGTGTTCGAACAGGCGGACACCTTCAACGGCCAGCCCGCCGGTCCGCAGATCCTCCGAGGCAACAACATCCGCGCCATCCGGTGGAACGACACCACGCCCGGTTCAGCGTTCGCCGGACTGGACAACATCGTGCTCAAGGTCGGCCCGCAAGGCCCGACGTGCCCGAGCTGCTCCTGCAACTTCGACATCACCACGGGCAACAATGTCTGCGACATCTTCGACTTCCTCGCCTTCGGCAATCTCTTCAACACGGGCGATCCGTGTGCGTGCAACCTTGACATCAGCACGGGCAACAATGTCTGCGACATCTTCGACTTCCTCGCCTTCGGCAACAACTTCGCCCTGGGCGCTGGTGCGTGCCGCTGATCGCATGACTCGCCGGACCTGATCCGGTGAACACGACGCAAACACAGGGGCCATCCCACGCGGGATGGCCCCTTTTCATTGCGCCACGCCCGGACACTGGCGTTGCGCCGCCGATGCCGCTACGCTCGCCGCTGTGGCTGACACACGTGTCTTTCTCGCGGATCTGGCCGTGGCTTTGCTTGAGGCCGCGGCCGCTGCGCCCACGCGGAACTTCGATGCGCTGCGCCACGGCGATCAAGGCCCCGCGTGCAAAAAATCTGGTTTCCCGGACTGAAGGAGAGTTGCAAAACTCTTTCAGGGAA
>CAZTPJ010000109.1:0-6828 GCA_964614515.1 uncultured Phycisphaeraceae bacterium
CGCGCGCTCCGCGTTGGCCAGCGACTCCTGGTTGCGGAACTCAAGGTCGAGTCGTTCCGCGGTAGGCGCCCGCAGTTCCCGTTGTTCAAACTCGAACGCGCGAAGGGCGTTCGCGGCGGCCTTTCGCGAAGCACGGCTGCTGTTGATCAGACTGTGAGCCGAACTGACCGTCTGAAGCGCCGAGATCACCTCGCGCGTCACCTGCTGCACCGTGTCCATATACGCGACAGTCGCCTGCATCTGCTCAAAACGTCGCCTGCGATTGAGCGACTCCGCCTCGCGGTTGCCCAGCGGGATCGAAAAGTTCAACCCCGCCAGATACTCGACAAAGTGTCGATCCGCCACATCGTTGTACGCCGAGCGATAGTCATCATCAAGTCCGATCGCCCGCGCCTGCAGCCGAAGGTCCAACTGTGGCAGGCGCGCGCTCGCCGCCTGTTGCAGACGAATCCCCGTGCTGTCGAGCGAGATCAAGGCCCGCTGCATTTGCGGCCGTTGGCTCAGCGCCGTCATCAGCGAGTCGCGAAGACTGAATCCAATCGGTTCATCCGGCACCCAGTCGCCCGGCAGCAGCAGCACCAGCGAACCGAGCGTCAACTCCGGATCATTCATCAGCAACTTGAGTTCATCGCTGGCGTCGCGCAGCGCGAGTTGCGAACGGATGATGTCGCCCTTGCGTCGTTCGACGGTCGCCACGGCCTCGGCGATGCGCGCCTCGGTTGCGTCGATTCCCGCGCGCCCGCGGACCTGGTCCCGCGTGCGCACGCCGCGCTCCAGCAGACGCTGCTGGATCAGCAGTCCACGGTGCGCCTGCACAAGGCTCCAGTACGCGCGTTCCGTCCGCGTGACCACGTCGATCAACGTTTGCTTGTACTGCGCGATCGCGTCGCGCTCCGCGTTGCGCTCCAGACGCACCTGCGACAACGCAAAGTCCGAGCCAAAGCCCCGCAGCAACGGCTGGTCAAACTGAATCGCCACAGACGCCTGCTTCTGCGGGTTCGGCGAGACGGACAGGCCGGGACTTCGAGCGTCCGTATAGATCATCTCGTGGCGAAGATTCAGCGTGCCGCCGCTGGTCAGTCGCCGTTGAAGGCCGGAGGTCAGGTTGGTCGTCTCGGTCACGTCTCTTGACACGCCGACGCGGCTCAGGCCCACCATCTGCGTTGGGCGCGGCGTGTCCGTCCACGATTGCGTCAGGTTCGTCGTGAACGTCCAGTCGAACGCGGCCTCGGCCTGCACGATCTGCGTCCGCGTGATCGCCGGGGCAAGCTCCGCAAACCGCAGTTCAAGGTTGTGCTCCAGCGCCGTCTTGATCGCCCGTTCAAGGCTGATCGTCACCGTCCGCCCCGGAATGTCCGTCAACTCCGGCCCAGGGTCCACGCTGGCAGGGTCATACGACTCAGGCCCCGACATCGCCTCAAGTTCCCGGAGACGCTCGGCCGACAGGCCGAGGATCTCGTCGCCCGACTCGGCCTCCAACTGACGAACGCCGGGCGCAAGTTCCGCCTGCGCAAACTCCCGACGCACGGATTCCAGCACCATACGCTGCAAGTCCGCACCCCCGCGAGGCTCAATTGGTGAATGACAGGCCGTCATGCCGACAGCCAATCCCACAATCCCGGCGATGCGAACGGCCGCCAAGCCCTGGCGTTGTTTCATCTCGTGTCTTCCTGGCAGGGTCAGTGGGGCGGGGTTGCCGGGCGGCGCACCTCGGGCGACCCCTGTGGCCCCTTAGGGGCGTAGACTGTAGCACTCTGTCACCGGCGGTTGCGTGCGCGGGACGCGGCCCGGCGGTTCCAACGTTTCGGAGGATGAACCATGACCATCAACCCCCTTCCCACAACCAAACTCGTTCGATCGCGAAGCCCCATCGCCAGCCTCTGGGCGGTGCTGACGGCCGTGGCCATCTTCGCCGCGCCCACCCTGGCGCAGATCACCACCGTCGAGCCGTACCACGTCGTGGCCAATACGCAGTCAGCCCTGCTTCGCAGCGGCGAGATGGATCTGGCCTATCCCGTGGCACGGCTGGAACTCGGGGCCCTGCTGCGCGTCGATGGCGAGATCGGCCCGTGGCGCCGCGTGTCATATCCGGCCGGCGTCGGCGTCATCGCCCGCGCGGCGGATGTCCAGGTCTCCGCCGATGGCAAGACCGCAACGCTCACAAAGCCCTCGAGTCTTCGCGCCCACAACGTCAACGATGGCGTGCCCGGAAGTTGGAAGCCGGTGCTCGCCACGGCCTTGCCCGTCGGAACGCCGCTCAAAGTCATTCGCGCTGTCGATCACGCCGAAGCGCGACATCGGGCGTATCTCGTCGAGCCGCCCGCGGCCGCACGCGCCTTTGTTCACGAGTCACAGGTGCGACGGGCCACCGACGAAGAAGTCAGCGCCCAGCCACGCCCGACCGGTTCGCCCGAGCAGCCCGCCGAGCAACCTCGCGCGACCACGCCCACACCCGTCGATCTGACCCAGCCCCAGCAGCCGACAACTCAGCCGGCTCAGCCCACCAACCCGCAACCAACAACCACGCAGCCAACACCCACGCAGCCAACACCCACGCAGCCAACACCCACACAGCCGGCCGCGACCGAACCAACCACCACAACCGATCGCCCGCTCACGCCGACCGTCACCGAGTCGCCCGCGCACCCCGAAAAGCCGCAACTCGGTTCGTGGGATGCGCTCGAGCAGGCGTTCCAGGCCGTTCGCGGCCAGAATGAACTCGAAGCCGAGATCGACGAACTCATCAATGCGTACGAACTGGCGCTGTCAAAACTCGGCCAGACCGAGGAGGACAATCGCGTTCGCCGTGCGATGAACCAGCGTGTTGAACTGCTCAAGATCCGCCGCGAACTCCAGCAGGAGCGTCGCCGTCTCGCCGCGGTGAAGGAAGAAGCGCAGAAGGAAGCCCAGCGCCTTGCCGCGCAGTACGCCAACGTGCAGGCCACGCGCCGATACGCCATCGTCGGCCGCCTGACCACAAGCATCGTCTACGACGGGCAGCGTCTGCCGCGCCTGCTGCGCATCCAAAGCGTCGGCGAACCCCTCGCCCGCACCCTCGCCTACATCAAGCCCGAGCCGGAACTCGAACTTGATTCCAAAGTCGGCGAAGTCGTCGGCGTCATCGGCGAAGTCGCCCTCGACCAGACCGTCAACCTCACCGTTGTGAATCCCACGCGAGTGGATGTACTGCGGCCAGATCAGACGCCGTGACGGACCGACAGACTCACTCGTGCCCCGACAATCCGCCTCGGATTGTCGTGCGCTGCGTGTTCGATTCGCTGGAACAGTGTGCCGGGTTCACGAGCGCGCGCCGATCATGTGCGAAGAGGTCGCCATCGCCAGGCCGCTTCAGCGGCCTTGTTCACTGGTAGGCCACCGCTTCAGCGGTGGTTCGTGGCGACAAGGCCTCATGTTGACAAGTTACCCCCGACAGCCCGTTTCCAACGGGCTTCGCTCGCAATCAGTGTTCATCATCAGTCGCTCGCGCACGCTTGGCTTGATTGTGTGGCTTGAGTGACAGATCTGGTTCCACACCGCGATGGTCACGAGTCAGAGCCACGCCGTGCGCCCCAGCCTCAACACACCACTACCATCCCCACTCAACCTCCCACCACAGGCCAATCCCGACATGACCAACGCCCTTCCACCCCACGGCCTCGCCCTCGCCAGCGCGCACTCGGGAAACGTCGACGCCGCCCTCGCCGCCGAGCAGGTCTGCGAACGCATCGCACAGGCCATCACGCCGCCGTGCGATCTCGTCCTCGCCTTCTTCACCGCCCCCCATGTCGAACATGTCGAGCGAATCACGGCCATCCTCCGCGGGTCGCTCCGCCCACGCTGCATCCTCGGCGTCAGTGGGGAGTCTGTCCTGGCCGGCGAGATCGAGGCCGAGCGCGTGCCGGGTCTGGCCGTGCTCGCGGCACGGCTGCCGGATGTCGAGATCGTGCCGTTCACGGATCGTCAGGTGTTGCCGGTTGATGGCGACTCTGATGAGGGCCTTGGTCGCCTCGCCGCGGGCGCAGGCTTCGCGGAAGACATGCGCGCGACCTTTCTATTCGTCGATCCATTCTCCGTGCCCCTGCTGAATCTGCTCCCCGCGCTCAATCGCGCACGACCCATCACCACGCCCGCGCCCATCCTCGGCGGCGTCGCCTCCGCCACCACCACGGCCGGGGGCAACCGCCTCATTTTTAACGATCGCATCACCAACTCCGGCCTCGTCGGCGTCACCCTTCGCGGGCCCATCCGCATCGACCCGATCGTGTCGCAGGGCTGCCGGGCCGTGGGGCCGAACTTCATCGTCACCAAGGCTCGTAAGAACCTGATTCTTGAGTTGTCCGGACGCCCGGCGCTCCAGATCGTGCAGGAAGTCGCGTCCTCGCTCTCCGAACACGATCAATCCTTGTTGCAATCCAAGGGCCTGCTGCTCGGCCGCGTCATCAACGAATATAAGGATCGCTTCGGCCGCGATGATTATCTCATTCGCGCCATCACCGGCGCGGAAGAATCCCACAGCGCCATCGCCGTCAACGATTTCATCTCCGTCGGACGAACCGTCCGATTCCACCTTCGCGACAACCGCACCGCCGATGAAGACCTCGCGATGCTCCTCGATGCGCAGAAACTCCACGGCCCGCCAGCCGGCGCGCTGCTCATCACATGCAACGGGCGAGGCACGCGACTTTTCGACAAGCCCCATCACGACGCCCGAGCCATCGCACGCGCCTTTCGCCCCCCCCTTCCAGCCGCCGAAGCCGCAAAAGGCGGACACCCCATCTCCGCCGATGACCGCCCCTTCCCGCTCGCCGGATTCTTCGCCGCCGGAGAAATAGGACCCGTCGGCGCCGAAAATCACCTTCACGGCCACACGGCCGTGGCAGCCCTCTTTCGACCACAGATCTGACGGATCAGCGGTGGCACGGGTGTCTCGCCTGTACCCGCCTCCTCTCTTCTCCACAAACGGTGGTACGGGCGTCTCGCCTGTACCCTTCTCCGTTCCTCTCCTCCTCACCCCCATCTTCTCTACACTCTCCCATGCCCACCACACTCCTCTCCGACATCCGCGCCGAATTCCTATCCCAGAAATCCACCGCCGAGCAAGCCATCGCCCAACTCGATGATGATCAGATCCGCCGCAGCCTCGACGGTGATGTAAATTCAATTGTCATCATCATGAAGCACCTGGCCGGGAACTTCCGCTCGCGCTTCACCAACTTCCTCACCGACGACGGCGAAAAATCTTGGCGAAATCGCGATTCCGAATTCATCGACGACTTCCCGCCCGGCCGTGACGGCCGCGCCGCCGCCGAAGCCGTGTGGCGCGAGGGTTGGGCCGTGCTGCTCGCCGCGCTCGACTCACTGACCGATGTGGACCTCACCCGCACCGTGTCCATTCGCGGCGAACCCATGCCCGCCTCCCGCGCCCTCACGCGAGCCCTTGCCCACGCCGCCTACCACACCGGTCAGATCATCCTCATCGCCCGAATGCTCCGTGGCCCGCAAGCATGGCAGACCATCAGCATCCCGCGCGGGGGGTCCGAGGCGCACAACAAACGCATGGGATACAAGCCCAACGGCTGACCATCGTGGTGTTCCTCATGATTGATCATCGGTGGGGCTGGATTCTGGTGCCTTCGCTGATGTTGTCACCGGGATGCAGAATCACGACATCGCGCTCCGCCACACCGTCGAGTACCTGCGATGACACGTCGGTGCGCCTGCCGAGCTTTACCGGCCGCAGCCTCGCGCGATTGTGCTCCACGACGAATACCGCCCACTCCTGCCCCACTCGAAAGATGGCGCTCGTGGGAACCTGCAATACATCCTGCTCTTCCCAGACGACGATGCGAGCCTCCACGCGATATGCGTCCCCGAGCGCAAGTCTCGTCTCGGGTGGGTCATCAAACGTGGCGATCACGTAGACCCGTTGTTCTTCAACGCCAAGCGCTGAGACACGTGTGAACGCGCGAGGTTCGATCAGGCGCACGCGTCCGTGGAGTACATGCGGGCCGCCCCAATGTTCAAAGTACACGCGTGCGCCCGGCAAGATGCGCACCGCGTCCGCGGACAGCACATCGACCTCAACTTCGAGATCGGCTGGATCGCCGACCTCCACCAACGGCGTCCCCGGCGACACGACCGCCATGCTCTCTTGAAACACGCGAAGGATGCTTCCATCCACGGGCGCGACAATCACAAGATGCTCCACATGCGACGTGCCCGATCCGTCCGGTCGCGTGTGAAGCAGCGCCGCCTCCGCCAGTTCAAGTTCGTATCGCGCGATCTCCTCCGCGAACCGCGCCGCGCTGAGATCCTCGTTCGCGCTGCGATAGGCCAGCAGGGCATCGTCGAGTTCCCGTTGCGTTGCCGCCCCTTGGTTGAGCGCCTTCTGCACCCGCGCCAGTTCTCCCTCAGAGAACTCAAACCGCGCCCGAGCCTGTTCCAGCATCGGCCTGGCCCGTTGAAGCGCCGCGTCCGCTCGCCGCACCCTCGCGTCCGACTCCGCCAGCGCCCGGGCATCGAGCAACGCTGGATCCACCGGAGCCAGCGTGGTCAGCACCGTCGTGCCGCCTTTGACCCGATCACCGGCCCGAAGCGCGATCCGCTGGATCCGACCCGCCAGCGGCGAGGACACAACATACCGTTCCCGAATCCGGGTTCGCCCATCCTCACTCACCGTCACCTGCAACGGCCCCCGCGTGACGTGGCCGACGTCCACCATCACTCGTCGTGGAATTAACGCAACCACCAGGCCGGTCATCACCGCCAACACCATCACGATCATCAGAACTCGGCCGGTGGGAATTTTCATTCAGCCCCCTATGGTAC
>CAZTPJ010000109.1:6838-9885 GCA_964614515.1 uncultured Phycisphaeraceae bacterium
ATGGTACATGACGGCATCATTGTCACGTCGGCGACTTGAGCACTCCGATAAGATCAAGGCGGTCGAGGCTCCTCCTGACAACCAGACCGGACGCCAGTGCTGCAATCATCGTAATCGCTGCGGCGAATCCGTACGATCTCCAACCCACGATCAGCGGCAGCCGCTGGTGTTCCGTCTGGACGGCCTCAATCGTCAGCGCCGTCAGCCAGTACCCGATGGCCATGCCCAGCGGAATCGAAATGAGCGTCAGCAGGGTCAGTTCACCCAGGAGCACCAGGGATATCTCCCCACGCGTGAACCCGATGACGCGCAGCGTCGCCAACTCACGCCCCCGCTCCGACAGCGAAATCCTCGCGCTGTTGTAGACAACTCCAAAGGCGATGACCACCGCGAACGCGATTGTGAACGTCCGGATCGTCAACAGGTTCTCCGCGATCGTCTCCTCGAAACTCTCCATGGCGGCCTTCTTGATCGTCACTCCCGCGATGCGCGGCGTGTTTCGCAGACGCGCATACAGCGCATCCTCATGCGCTGGGTCCACGCTCACAAAGGCCCCCGAAATCGAATCCTGCTCGCGAGTCACCCGACGCAGCGCCCGGATGTCCATGTACGCGGACAACCCCGTGTAGTCCTCGATCACGCCCGTCAGCGACGTGTGAACCACAGCGCGGCGACCTTCGAGGATCTCCACGGTCAACTCGTCACCGACGTCGATGCGCAGGATCTTCGCCAACGCATCCGACATCAACACACCATCCGTCGGCAACTGCGCTTCTCGACCATGCCTGTCAATCAATCGAACAAGTGCGGGACGCGGCTCAAGCCCCATCAGCGCCACGCGCCGCGAGCGATGCTCCGATCGCAGTCGCACCGGCACGGCCCGAAACGCCTCGGCACGCAACACTCCTGGCATCCGCCCAATCTCATGCCCGGCCCTCCCTTCCGCCGGCTCGACAAAAGAGACTGTGACGTCCTGACGCTTCGTCTGCTGAAACTCAAAGTCCAGCAGGTAAGTCACGAGATCCGAGTTCAAGTTCCCCAGAATCAGAATCGATACCGCCAGGGACGTCCCAAGGCATGACAGGACGCTCCGCCCCGGGCGACGCTCGATGTTGCGAATCACCATGCGCGCAGCCGAGGAAAGAAAACGTTGTAACCCGATGCGCTCAACCAGCGTCGGACGAAAATGTCCCGGCGGCTCCGGACGCATCGCCTCCGCGGGCGGCAACGTGGCGGCCCGTCGCACCGACGCATAGGCGCCCGCCGCCCCGGCCGCCGCGCTCAGCAAGGCCGCCGGGCCAAACGCCCGATAGTCAAGAATATAATATAACTCCGGAAAGCGAAAGAACCGCGAGTACATTTCCGACAGGTTCTTTCCAAGCCAGGCGCCAAGCCCCGTCCCCAGAATGACCCCGACCAGCACGATCAGCGCCACGAATTTGCCATAGTGCAGCCCGATCTCAAGGCTCGAATATCCAAACGCCTTGAGCGCGGCGATCTGCTCGCGTTGAACCTTGATCATCCGGGAAATGACCATGTTGAAAAGGAACGCGGCAACCGCCAGGAAGATCGTCGGGACGATCAACGCCATGCCCTTAAGTTGCTCGATTTCGCTCGCGATGAACATGTGTGAGGCCTGATCATCACGCCCATATGCCCCAAGCCCGCCGTACCGCGCCGTCAGATCGTCCAAACGCGCGATCACCTCCGCTTCAGAACTCCCCGCCATGCGCTGGATCACGATGTCGTTGAACGCTCCCTCAAGATCAAATGCCGCCTCCAACTCACGCCGCCCCATCCAGAACACGCCAAAGCGCTTCGGGTCCGGAAGAATCTCGCCCTCGCGGATCTCGTAGATAAACTCCGGCGACAGCACAATCCCCACGATCGTCAGTGATCGCAGTCGCTGGTTGATCACAGCGTTCACACTGTCGCCCGGCCAAAGATCATGGGCTTGGGCAAACGTCTCGCTCACGAGAACCTCGCCGGGCCGATCCCCTTCCACCCATCGTCCGCGCCGCAGATACAGGTCGTTGAGCACCGGTCGTCCTCGATCCGGCACCGAGATTAACCGCGCTGAGGCTGGCTCCGCAAGTCCCTCGACGTGCAGATTCACGTTCGCCACGATGCGGGCTTCCGCACGGGCCACGCCAGGAATCTCCGCGATCCGCTCCAACAGCGATTCCGGCGCCCTTTTGACATGGGCAAACACGTCCGCGAACCGATGATCGCGGTAATACACCGTCATCGTCGTCTGTAACGACGTCACCGCCGACAGCGACATCGCAAACATCGCCACGCCGCACGCCAGCACCAGGGCGATGGCAGTCACCTGCCCTTTCATGTGCAGCATGTCGTGCAGGAGTTTGCGATCGATCGCCTTCACCAGTGCAGATCCCTTGCCGACGCCTTCGACGAGTTCTCTCGAATCCCTGAGATTCGCCCATCATGGATCGATACCACCCGATCCGCCATCTCCGCAATCGAAACATTGTGCGTGATGACGACCGTCGTTGTTCCCAGTTCCCGATTCACGCGGTCGATCGCCTCCAACACAACGATCCCGGTCTTGACGTCCAACGCCCCGGTCGGTTCGTCGCACAGCAGCACCTGGGGTCGCTTGGCGATCGCTCGTGCAATCGCCACGCGCTGTTGCTCGCCTCCCGACAACTGTGACGGATAGTGATCCAGCCGATCGCCCATGTCCACGAGTTTCAAGGCTTCATCCGCGCGCATCGGTTCCGTCGAAATGTCCGTCACCAACGCGACATTCTCTCGCGCAGTCAAACTCGGAATCAGGTTATAGAACTGGAAGACAAACCCCACATGCTCGCGCCGGTATCGCGTTAACGCCGCGTCATCGTCCAAAGTCAAGTCGTGATCCAGATAATGTACCCGCCCCGCGGTCGGCACATCCAGCCCGCCAAGAATGTTGAGGAGTGTGGACTTCCCGCTCCCCGATGGCCCAAGTAAAACGACAAACTCGCCTTCAAACAGATCAAGGTCCACGCCCCGCAACGCATGGACCTCCACCTCGCCCATGTGAT
>CAZTPJ010000110.1:0-9532 GCA_964614515.1 uncultured Phycisphaeraceae bacterium
CCGGTCACTCACGCCCGTTGACCTCATCCCATCGCCCGAGCACAGCGGCAAGTCCGCAGCTCCACGGCCGACAAACCCCAGTACGACCGCCCGACCGCCTCAATTGACGTGGGCCGTGGATCGACGTACCGTTGATGTTCGCACCCGTGGCGTGGGAAACGCCGGGTTTGGATGGTGGCCATAGCTCAGTTGGTAGAGCACCGGGTTGTGGTCTCGGTTGTCGCGGGTTCGAGTCCCGTTGGCCACCCTTACGCGGGCTAGCGGGCGATCCACGGCGTGACGCTGGATCCCGCTCGAATTCATCGTGGCGTTCGCAGAGGCGCATCGGCGCCCGATCGCGTCAGCGCCCGATTTCCACAGCCTCCGATTGCGTCAGTGGTTGCAAAGGTCGCAGCGCACTTCCCAGCGCGACTCAGCCGGACCCAGTCCATCGCGATCCGGCACTGCCTGGTCCACGGCGATTCGTTGCGCTCGCTCACCTGTAGGCTGCGCATGCAGATGTGATTCAAGTTGTCGATCGAACCGTCGGCAGCCGTTCCAGCCCGCTGCAACGGGCTTGCTGACTCATAGGCCACGCCTTCAGGCGTGGTTCAAGATTCCCATCGTTCCGTCGCCAGCCGTCTCATCCCCAGCCCGTTTCAACGGGCTTGCTCGCTCATAGGCCACGCCTTCAGGCGTGGTCGAATGAGCCGATCAAACCAGCGACGGCTGTTCGCTTCCAGCCCGTTTCAACGGGCTTGCTCGCTCATAGGCCACCGCTTCAGCGGTGGTCAAGCGACGTCCGGTCTGCATTGAGCGTCGGCCGCACCGCAGCCCGTTTCAACGGGCTTTTCCGAATCTCGCGCTCAGGCACGCCGGCTCGTGTTCAAGTATACTTTGGCCATGCCGCGCAATGTATATTGGGAACTGTTCTACCACCTCATCTGGCGCACGCGGGACAGCGCGTCGATGCTCGATGCGCGAGTCGAACCGTTCGTGCATAAGTACCTGATCCATCGTGCATTGCAAACTTCCGGTGTCATTGTTCACGCGGTGGGCGGCATCGAGGATCACGTCCACATGGCCGTGAGCCTGCCGCCGACGATCGAGATCGCCAAGTGGGTTGGAGACATCAAGGGCGCCAGTGCGCACGCGGTGAATCACGCGCTGCCGCGCATCGGCATGCTCGCCTGGCAGACGGGCTATGGCGTCGTTCCCTTCGGTAAGCGCGATCTGCCCTGGGTGGTCGCGTATATACGAAGCCAGCGTGCGCATCACGACGCCGGGCGCGTCGAGGATCGACTGGAACGCATCGTTCGCGTGGATGAAGCCGGGCCTGAGGATGATGTTGCCGAAGCCCGTTGAAACGGGCTGAAGAGTGTTCGTCGCCGCGGGACATGGCTGCGCGTAGCGTCACCGCTGAGGCGACGGACCCTGCGAGCAAGCCCGTTGAAACGGGCTGCCGTGTTACCGTGGCGTCATGGATGCGTGCGTGGGCATCGATACCACGCCTGAAGGCGTGGCCTACGAGCGAGCAAGCCCGTTGAAACGGGCTGAAGAGCGGGCGTTCGTGCTGGACCGGACTCCGGCGCATCGCGGACCTTATCTATCGCGGATTCATCGCCGCGACGTGCGCCACAAGGACACCCGCGCGCAGCGGGATGATGGTCGAAACGAGCGATGGGTCGCCCGCGATCGCGCGGTTGAAGGCGTCCACCGCGTCGCGATTGATGTTCGAGCCGGGCGCATCGGTGATCTGCCAGCCGGATGACAACGCGTTGTCCACGGCCAGGATCCCGCCGATTCGCAGCAGCGGGCGCGCGAGACGCCAATAGTCCGCGTACTCGGTCTTCTCCGCGTCGATGAAGAGCATGTCGAACGAGCCACGGCCGTGATGAGCCATCAGGCGCGGGATGATGTCTCGCGCATGGCCTTCATGGAGTTGAACGCGATCCGCGAGATTCATCCGCGCGAACGTGTCGCGTGCGAACGCGGCGTGCTTGGCATCGAGTTCGATGGTGTCGAGCGTGCCGCCGTGCGCCAGACCCCGGGCCAGCCAGCACGCGGAATTCCCCGCGAGCGTGCCGATCTCAAGGATTCGTCGTCCACCGCTGAGCGATGCAAGAATCTGAAGAAGACGGCCGACTTCGGGCGTGATGCTGATGTCGGGGATGCCCGCGGCGATCGCCCGCGGCGTAATGCTCGCAAGTTCCGCCGGCGCACGCCCGAACACTTCGGAGATATACACGGCCGCGAGGGGATCAATGCGTTCGGCGGACATGGCGTGAACTCTGGACGATCAGTTGGCCGGGTCGATGATGATGGTTGTGGGGTTGGTGGTGATTGAAAGCATGTGGTCCACGGCGATGTCGAGATCCCCAGTATAGGTTCCGGGCTTGTCCGCGGTGAGGGTAAAGGTGATCGTCATGCTGCGAAGCGGCGCGATGGGCTGATTGAAGGTATAGGTGACGATGCCGTAGTCGGGGTCGTACGACTCATACACCACGTCAACACTCTTGACGGTAACGCCCTCGAGTAGCGGATCCCAGAAGTCGACGTCTTTGAGCGTTCGCTCCTTGTCGAGAGAGTTATGAATCAGGATCGTGATGTCGAAGTCATCGCCAACGGTGACGCGCAGCGGCTGCGTGATGGTGACGGCGATGCCCTCGGCCGGACCGATGCGGCTGCCCAGCCAGATCAAACCGATCACGCCGCCGCAGATGCAGATGAGCGAGAGAGCGCCGATCACGGCCATTATGATCAACAGCGTGTTTTTCATGGCCGAGAAGGATATGACTCCAGGCGAATCCATTGCTATTCCAGTGGCGGCACAACCATCGCACGCCGCCTTCCACCACGAATCACCGCATCACCAATGAAGATGCCCACCGCCACCCAGATCATCGCGAACGCCACGAATCGATCCACATCAAACGGCTCATCGAGGATGAACACGGCCGTGATGAACTGAATCGATGGCGCCAGTGGCTGGAGAAACCCGATCGTCACCAGCGAGAGTCGCCTGGCCGCGGCGACAAACCACACCAGCGGCGCAACCGTCACGAATCCCGCGAGCGCAAGGATCGCGAGCGTGGCGACATCGTTATATGCAGCGCTCTCCGGGCGCGAATGCGACCACGCCAGATATCCCAACGCCACAGGCCCCAGCAGCATCGTCTCGACAAACAACCCCGTGTTCGGACCGACGCGCGTGCGCTTGCGAATCAGGCTGTAAAACCCGAACGACACGGCCAACACGATCGCGATCCACGGCAGCCCCCCGCGCGCGAACGTCAGATACACGACGCCGCCGATGGCGATCACGGCCGCGACCCACTGCATCCCGCGCAGGCGCTCCCGCAGAAAGATCATCCCCAGCAGCACCGTGACCAGCGGATTGATGAAGTAGCCAAGGCTCGACTCGATCAGGCGCTCCTCCGCGATCGAATAAATGAACACAAGCCAGTTCGTCGCGACGAGGACAGTCGACAGCGCCAGCCACGCGAGCATTCGCCGATCGCGGATGATCGCGCCGACCGCCGGCCATTGCCGCGCCAGCCAGATCACCCCCGCCAGCACCACGATCGACCAGACGATGCGATGCCCCAGGATCGTCGCCGGCGGCACATGCTTGAGCATGACGAAGTAGAACGGCGAGATGCCCCACCAGATATACGACGCCACGGCGAAGAAGAGGCCAGCGCGGGCGTGCGCCTCCGCGGAGTTCGACAGAGCGGGTTGTGCGGTCGTGGACACGGGGTGGATGGTACGGAGCGTGGCGATCGTGCGCCCGCATCAGAGCACGAAGCGCAAGCGAGTGTCTTTCGGGCGTCTGCTGTGGAGTGGACCCGGAGGCACCGAGATCGAAGCGATCTCGGTGGCACGATCGGGGTGAATCAGAGTCCGATCCTGCTGAGCGTGCGTTCGATGCTCGTCGCGTATCCGCCGCCGAAGAGTTTGGCGTGGATGAGCAGTGGATACAGGTTGTAGATGTCGCGGCGCAGCTCGAAGAAGCCGGGGCGGATGGGCCGCAACTCGTGATACCGCGAATAGAACGGCTCGCCAAAGCAGCCGAAAAGGCACATGAACGCGAGTTCAACCTCGGGGTGCGCGTAATGGATCGCCGGGTCGATGAACGCCGTGATGCGCCCGCGATGCGCCAGCACATTGCCCGACCACGCATCGCCGTGGATGAGGCTCGGATGCGGCGGCTCGTTGATGAACTCGGCCAGGCGCATGGCCAACGCACGCAGGCGCACGGCCAACTTCGGCGATATCGCGCTGGACTCTTCGCACAGGCGCGTCATGTGTTCGATGCGATGCCGCGAGAAGAACTCGACCCACGATTCCGTCCGCGGGTTCGGCTGGTGCAGCGGGCCGATCAGCGTGTCGCGCTCAAAGCCGAACGCCGGTGCGCGGATCGCGTGGAGTTCGACAAGCAGTTCGGCCGCGTGCCGCTGCGCATCGGCATCGCACCCCGTCGCGCCGGGCATGAGTTGCATCACAAGCGCCTCATCGCTCTCGGCAAGCACTCGCGGCACCGGCAGCGCCGAATGTTCAGCAAGATATCGCAGCATCATCGCCTCGATGCGCAGCGTCGCCGATCGCGCGGCGTCATGCTTGACCACGGCCGTGGACCCATCCACAAACGTCACGCGATACACGCTGGCGATGCACCCGCCGGAGAGGGGTGAGGTTGAACACGGCGTGGCGAAGCCGAGGACGGACAGAGCATGTGTCAGCGAGGAGGACATGGCGGTAACTGTCTTGTAACGTCCCGACGCCTGAACCCGGCGTATTCCGGTTGAACAATCAGCGTTCAATGGTATGATGATTCAGTCGCGCTTCGCGACGGGAGGACCATGCCATGCGATGGATATTGACGATGTGTCTCGTGGTACTCGTGGGAGCGTCATCTCCGCCCGTGCGATTCAATCCTTTTCACACGGCACCTGCCCGCGAGTCCTATGACCAGTACGAGAAGGATATGCTCGCGTTGGAGCGCGAATACATCGAGCGCCGTCGCGGTATCCACGCCAAGTACCTGCACACGCTCTCGGTCGTTCGCGCCCACGCCGTGGAGGATGGCGATCTCGATGAAGTCGCGCGCATCGCTGAGGAAGAGGCATTCATCGCGGAATTGATGCGCCTGGAGAGTTCAACTCCATCGCGGCGAAGGATGCCGGCCCATGCTGCGCCCATACGTGTCTACGGCGATGGTCACACGCTCGCCGCCTTTGGCAACCGCAAGCGCGCCTGGGCCAATCGAAACTACACATGGTCGAACGTGCCCGAGTCGCTCGAAGGCTGGCGATTCACGCAGAAGGACGGCGGTGAGCCTGCCGCCATCACCGTCGAGGCGATCGGTTTCGGACGCCTGTATGTCGCCACCCGTGACGACGTCGAACTTCCGCTGCCGTGGACTCGCTCCTCAACTCACACCTTCGCCTACACCGATCAACACCGAACCACCATGTGCATCTGGTGGATGGTGACCAGCCCGGGCATGCGCATCACGATACCTCAACACACATGGACCGGCGCGATCGTGCTCGCGCCACCCGAAGCCATCGTGCGATAAACCACCCCCGCAGCATCACGGAACCTACTCGAGGTTCGCCGCAAGTCCCTCGCCGGGGCGGACGAGCACGGCCTTCGTGTACGCGACCTGGAAGCCCATGCGTCGGACGTTGCGTTCGGTGGCGATGGCGGGTCGCGCGCCGATCGTCGCGATGCGCGCCCCACGCTCTCGCGCAAGTTGCAGGCGATGCGCAATCATCGCCTGCTGAACGCCGCGACGGCGATACGCCTCGACCACGGACAGGCCAAACAGCGCCGACATCTCGCCCACGATCTCCATCGCTCCGGCGCCGATGATCCGTCCATCGAGTCGCGCGACGATGCCCAGCACGCGCGGATGGCGAACCGCACGCTCGATCGACTCCAGATACGACGCGGGTACGGCGAAATCGGGCGGAAAAAAGCCGCTGACGGCCGTGATGGCATATTCGCGCACGAGCGCCGCATCGCCGGGATCGACGATCTCCATCGTCAGGCCGTGCGGGGGTTTGTGCGGCGTGGTGATCGGCGTGTGCGGCGTGAGTTCTCGATAGAAGATTGTTTCAAAGTTTCGCAGTCGAAAGCCCGCGCGTTCGAGAGCCTGTGTGAGAGTGAAATCGGCATAGGGCGAGTGCTCGATGCGCGGTTCGACGCCGCGCTCGGTGTGAAAGGCGATGAGTTGTTCGACGGCATCGTCGGCGACCTGGCCGTCAAAGCCCAGGCCGATGGCCGAGTTCATCCACGATCCCGGGTCGGCGCGGAACATGAATCCGCCGGCGATGGGCTGGGCTTCGGGGGCGATCTCGGCGATGCCGCGCGCCTGGCGGAGTTCTTCGAGCCTGGCGATGTCCTTGAGGTCCATGTTGGGCATGGGTCGAGTGTAGGGGTGCGCGGATTCGGCGGCGGGCGTATGCTTGGAATGCGCAGGGGCGCGAGTGTGAAAGGGGCGCGTGGTGTTCGGGTTGATCGTCAGACGACTGTTGCAACTGCCGCTGATCCTGCTCGTGATCTACACGATCACGCTCACGCTCGCGTGGGCCATTCCCGGCAATCCGCTGGATCACGACGGCCGCCGCCCGGACGACACCGTCATCGCGCAGATGAAGGCCCAGTACAATCTCGACAACTTCTGGAAGTTCTATGGCACCTATCTGTGGAACGTGACGGGACTGAAGTATGTCACGGACAGCGCCAGCGGCCAGGCGGCGGAGGCGCGTCGCCGGGCTGAGGAGGCCGGCATGGCGCCCCCGCCGCGGTTTGTCTTCGATCTCGGGCCATCGTTGTATTACAAGGATGAACGTGTCAACGAGGTGATTCGTGCGTCGCTGCCGGTGTCGGTGACCCTTGGCGCGTGCGCGATGCTGCTGGCGCTGGTGATCGGCGTATCGGCGGGGGTCGTCGGCGCGGTACGGCCAAAATCGTGGGCAGACCTTTCAACGCTCACCATCGCGCTCATTGGCATCAGTCTGCCAAACTTCGTCATCGGCACGGTGCTGCTGCTTGTCTTCGCCGTGTGGCTGCCGGTGTTCCCGGTGGCGACGTGGGGAAGCGTGCTGGCGATGGTGCTGCCGGCCGTGACGTTGTCGCTCCCGTTCGCGGCGTACATCGCGCGCCTGACGCGCATGGGCATGATCGATGCGATGGGGATGGATTACGTTCGCACGGCCCGCGCCAAGGGTGTGCCGGAACTTCGCGTCTATTTTCGCCACGCCCTGAAGAACGCGTTCCTGCCCGTGCTGAGTTTTCTCGGCCCGGCCTCGGCCCTGGCGATGACGGGTTCGTTCGTCGTCGAGCGCGTGTTCAACGTGCCGGGCATCGGGCAGCACTTCGTCAACGGCGTGCAGAACAAGGATCTGTTCCTCATCATGGGCGTCGTGCTGATCTTCGCGACGATGCTGATCCTGTTCAATCTCGCGGTGGATGTGATGTATCGGTGGGTGGACCCGCGGATCGAATGATGCGCGGCGTCGGATACGGCGCCATGCACAGCGCCAGCAGCATGAACAACATCGCCCCCGTCTGCGCATTGACGTGGATCGTGTCCGTCAGGCCCGCCAGCAGCAGCCCCGCCAGGGCATAGATCGGCCCGGCCGCGTATGGATCATCGCGGTGACGGCGAGCGTGCCACCGCGCGCCGCGAAAGGCGACGATGATGATGGAGACGAAGATCGCGCCGCCGACAAGCCCCGTCGTCGCCAGCAGATGCAGCGGCATGCTGTGGGCGTGATCGTGGATAAAGAACGTGCCGGGTTCAAACCCCTTGCGCAGCAGGTTCGCCTCGGCCCAGGCGCGATACCCACCCGCGCCCGCGCCGATGATCGGCGAGGCCTTGAACGCGTCGATCGCCTGGGCGTTCATCAGGATGCGTGCGCCGGTGTCGGTGGTGTAGTTGCCTTCGTCAATAGCGCTGGAGATCTCCTTCGTCGCCGTCTCGACTCGCTGAATCACCGCGCTGCGAAGCGCTGGAATCGCGACCATAGCACCGATCATCACCACTACGCCCGTGGCCGCGACCGCAGAAGATCGCCAGGTGCGCAGGAGCGTTCGCGCGTGCATGACCACGGCCAAGGCGATGAGCAGCGCGGCGGCGATCCACGCCCCGCGCGAACCCGTCGCCAGGATCGCAATCAGCGTGACGCCCGCGCCGACAATCCCCACGATGCGCATCCGCCCGCGCCCGCGAAGGGCGGCGGGCAGATGCAGGCCAAGCGCGGCCGTGAGCAGCGAACCCGCGATGACCGGATGCCACCAGCCGGAGAATCGCCCGGCCGCACGATACCAGATCGGCTCCGCGCCGATCATGCGTGCTATACCGGGCCACGCCTGCGCGGCGTTGGCGATGAGGAACCCCGCGATCAGCGCGACGATCAGCCACCGCCGTTGATCCAGCACCGGATAGAGCACAAGCGGAATCCACGCCCAGCGTAGCGCTCCAACCTCCTCTAGCCCAAGCCCCACATTCCCCGACCACGCCAGCGACACCGCCATCCACGCCGCCAGGCCACACACAAGCAGCATCATCGTGTGCATGAACACGATCGGCCACGTCCGCCACAGGTGCGGCGTGCGAAGCAGAAAGCACAGGATGACGGCCGCGCCGGCGAACTCGCAGATCGAGATCGGCCCCGGCAGCGCCAGGCACATGAGCATGGCGCAAGCCGTGTGGATGCGATGGCGGATGGGATAGTCGCGCCGCTCGTGACGAAGCAGGTCGATCGTGGCGCGCGGCGATCGCCAGGAAGCGCGGCTTCGCGTGTCTTCGGGCGAGGATGGGCTGAGCGTGCGTGTCACGGGCGAAGGCGCGGGGCGGCAGGGTCGATAAGGATACGGCCAGGATCTGGCGTCCACGCCGGGGGATCCCAATCACGCGACGATGGCTCACGTGGCGTGAGACGGGGCACGTGTGAGCGTGATAACGCGGGGACCGATGGTTTAGAGGGGTCGTACCGGGTGGAAGGGTTTCAGGATTGTTCGCTTTGGCGCGGCATTGCTGAATGGTTTCAGGCATTGGGGTGAATTGCCGAGAATTGAACCGAGCGATTGTCGGAGCGATGCGTGGAGAGACAGATCTCAACAACCCCGATGGAGCGTCGAAGGCCGCGTGGTGGTTTCACGCTGCTTGAGGTGACGCTGGTCGTTGCGATCGTCGGCGTGATGGCGCTGATGGCGGCGCCGCGGTTCAATAACTCGCTGTGTCGAGCGCGGGCGCGTCAGGCGGCGATGCGCATGATGGCGGACCTGTC
Organism: uncultured Phycisphaeraceae bacterium; assembly: GCA_964614515.1. Taxonomy (GTDB): domain Bacteria; phylum Planctomycetota; class Phycisphaerae; order Phycisphaerales; family UBA1924; genus CAZTPJ01. Next base: position 9,282 of record CAZTPJ010000110.1, read on the forward strand.
GCTGGCGCAGGCGCGGGCCTCAGCGCTGAGCGCCTCGCAGACGTTCATCTTCACAACGGACCCCGCGACGTATGAAATCGACGGCATGATGGATCCTGACAACATCGCCAAGCAGTACCTCGTGGACCTGTCGGCGCATCCTTATCAGGTCCGCTTCGACACGGTGGACTTCGACGGCGATTCGGAACTGACGTACAACGGCTTTGGGTATCCCAGCGCCGGCGGCAAGATTGTGATTCAGGCGGGCGCGG
>CAZTPJ010000111.1:0-9165 GCA_964614515.1 uncultured Phycisphaeraceae bacterium
TACTCCAAGGGCATGCAGCGCCGCATCGGCATCGCCCAGGCCCTCATCAACGATCCTGACTTGCTCATCCTTGACGAACCCACCACCGGCCTGGACCCCATCGGCACGCGACAGGTCAAGGACCTCATCCTCGAACTCGGGCGTCGCGGCAAGACCGTTGTGCTCTCGAGCCACCTCCTGGCGGATGTCGAGGACTGCGTGGATCGTCTTGTGATTCTCTACGGCGGGAAGATTCGCGCGGCCGGAACGTGCGAGGAACTGCTCGAAGCGCGCGAGCGCACGTCGATCGAAGCCGACGCGCTGGATGATGAGACGGTGGCGGAGATCGATCGGGTGATCCGCCAGCGAAGCGGGGGGGGAAAGGCGATCCTTCGCGTGGCCAGGCCGCGACAACGCCTCGAAGAACTCTTTCTTGATATCGTGGCTCGGGCGCGGCAGGATCGCGTCGAGACATCGGGCGCGAGTCAGGAAGGCACGATGGCCGCGTTTCTTCGCAATCAGGAGCCGGAAGCCGGCGACGAGTTGATTGATCGTCTGGTGCAGGCGGCGGATGCGCCAGCGCCGATCGAATCTCCACCCACGCCGGATACACCGGATGAAGACCCGAGCGAGTCGCTGATTTCAAGGCTTGTTGAGACCGCCCCCGAGCCAGAGTCCGCGCCGACGCCCGCGCCGCAGGCCCCCACGGCCAAGGCGCCGCGCCGCGATGAAGAGGTTGATGACGATGTCATCGCGTCGCTGCTGGATCGCGATGACACGTCGGACTCACAGGAGCGTCGATCGTGAGTCCGCGCGAGGTCATCGGCCGGCTGAATCGTGCGCAAAAGGGCTTGATGTTCAAGATCATCGCCTCGTGCGTGGTGGTGGTCATCGCGCTGAGCGTGGTCGTGGCGTACTTTGTCAATGTTGAGGCGATTCCGGCGGTGGACCTCGTCGGGCGGTTGCCGACGCAGGCGGCGAATGAAGAAGATGCCCGTCAACTCGAAGAGGCCCGCACGCTGATGCAGGCTACGCAGCGTGCGCTCGATGATGTCTTCTCCGCCCGCAAGTCAACCGGATCGGTGGCGATGGGCGCGGCCGTCATCGCCGGCCTTGCGCTGATCGTGATCTGGCTCGGGCTGGGCCTGACGTATCTCGCGCTGCTCACGGTCGGGCTCGGACTGGCCCTGCCGCTGCTGGCGATGCCGGCCATGCGCGACACGGGGCGACTTGTCGCGGGGATCGTGGCGCTCACGGCCTCGTTTACCGCGCTGATGGAAGGCGCACGGATCGCGTTGGGCATGCTGCCAGGACCGGTCTTTGCCGTCGCGCGAAACGTCCTCACCGAGGCCGTGCGACTCAAGGTCTCGCTTGTGTTCATCGTGCTGCTGATTCTTGGTCTTGCGGCCGTTCCGGGCCTGCTTCAGGAGACCAGCCCGCTGCGATATCGGGTGCAGTCGTTTCTGCAATATGGCACATCCGGGGCGTTCTGGGTGATCGCGATGTTGACGCTGCTGTTGTCGGCGGCGAGCGTGACCTTCGAGCAGCGCGACCGCGTGATCTGGCAGACAATGACCAAGCCGGTCTCGGCGTGGCAGTATGTCGCGGGCAAGTGGCTGGGCGTGTGCGTGCTCAATGCGGTGCTGCTGGCGGTGTGCGGCTCGGCCGTGTTCATGTTCACCGAGTACCTGCGAGGGCAGAAGGCCCAGGGCGAGATCATGCCGTATGTCGCCACGACCGGACCCGGCACGATCTCGGAGGATCGGCGGATTCTGCACTTTCAGATTCTTCAGGCGCGCGTGGCCGTGCAGCCCGAGTCGCCGTTTGACATGAACCATCCGGACATGGACCGGATCATTGAGGACTATGTGCAGCGTCAGAAGCAGATCTCGCTGGACTATGAAGACACGCCGGCGACGAGGGCGGAACTGCGCGAGGACATCTACAAGGAACTGATGACCGCGTACCGTTCGATCGAACCGGCCAGCAGCGAAGTGTTCCGCTTCACGGGGCTTGGGGCCGCGAGGGAGAGATCCACGCCCATCGTGCTGCGCTTTCGCATCGAATCCGGCAGCAACTATCCCGGCGAGACCTATCGACTCATGTTCATCATCGGCGGCGTGCCCTACGTCCGACAGGCCGCCCTCGGGCAAATGCACGTCATCGACAACATCCCGCCCACCGCCATTGACTCCGACGGCCGGCTGGACATCACCGTCGTCAATGGCGACCCCTCCGAGGGTCTGGTCAACCCGCTCACGCTGACATTCCCACCGGATGGGTTTCAGGTGACATACTCCGTTGGCTCGTATCACTGGAATTTTTTGCGTGTGATGCTGGTGCTGTGGCTGAAGCTGGCGTTTCTGTCGATTCTGGCGATCTCGGCGGCGACGTTCCTGAGTTTTCCGGTGGCGTGTCTGATCGCGTTTGGAGTCTTCTTCGCCGCGCAGGGCGCGGGATATCTGAAGGAAGCGAGCGAGACGTATACGTCCGGCGCGGACCCGGGCTTGTGGCGACTGGTGCAATTGGTCGTCGGCCCGATCGCCCACGGCGTCGCGTGGACGTTCCAGTCATACGCGAATCTCGACGCGATCACCCGGCTGGTTGATGGACGCCTGCTGCCGTGGATTGGCGTGGACGCGAAGAACCCCGGCGTCGGACGCGGGCTGGTCATCCTGGGCATCTGGTCGGGCGTGCTGTACATGGCCGGGGCCTTGATTTTCCGGCGGCGCGAACTCGCCATCTATTCCGGGCAGTAGTATGTCAAGGCCGGCACGCCCGCCGGCGCGGAGACCTGGATCATGCCACAGCGGGACACCATCATTCAGATCATCGCGGGCTTCGTGATGGTGGCGTGCCTGACGGCGTCTGGCGTGTTGGCGATGTCGCTGACGGCCAGCGCGGGGCGGCACAAGTTGACGTATGTCGTGCGTGCGGAGGACAATGATCCGCCGCAGGTGGGCCTGGGCATTGCGATGGGGGCGTTTCGCGGATTGTTCGTCAACGTGCTGTGGATCCGCGCGAACAAACTCAAGGAAGAGGGCCGGTATTACGAGGCGATCGACCTGGCGAGCACGATCACGAAACTCCAGCCGCGATTCGGGGCGGTGTGGAGTTTTCACGCCTGGAACATGGCGTACAACATCTCGGTGACGACGCAGACGCACGATGAACGCTGGCAGTGGGTCAACGCGGGCATCGACCTGCTTCGCAAGGAAGGCGTCAAGCACAACCCCAACGACCTTCTCGTTCACAAGGAACTCGGCTGGATCTTCCTGCACAAGATCGCGGGATACACCGACGAGTTCAACAACTACTACAAGTGGAAACTGGCGCAGGAGTGGACGGAGATTCTCGGCCCGCCGCCGCCGGCGCGCGCCATGGACTCCAAGGAGGTCGTCGTCCAGCGATGGGTCAACTGGCTCGTGCCCATCGCCGAGGCGCCCGATACGCTCGAAGGGGTGATCGCGCGCGAGCCGTCCGCGGCCGTGCTGATTCAGCGCCTTCGCGACGAATGCAAGGCGGAGTTTGACAAGACGTTCCTGCAGCGGTATCAGCGTCAGCGGATTCTGGTGGGTTCGGCGTATCGCGCGAGGTTTGTGGACACGTTCGGTCCGATCGCCAAGGCGCTCGATGAGATGCTGCACGATCCGTCGCTGGCCGCGGCGTGGGACGCCGTGCTCGCGTATACGCGCAAGCGCGTGCTGATCGACGAGTACAACATGGAGCCGGCGCGGATGGTGCGGTATACGCGGAAATACGGCCCGATGGACTGGCGACACCCGGCGTCGCACGGGATCTATTGGGTGGCTCGCGGCGTCGAGGGCGCGCTCACCCGTGTCACCGAAGCCAATCAGACCGACTTTGACTTCCTCAACACCGATCGCGTGCTCATTCAGTCCGTGCAGGAACTCTTCCGGTCGGGCGAGATCTATTTCGACTACACCGGGTCGATCATCAATCACGCGAACAAGTATCCATCGTACAGCGCCACGCCCAACGTCTACTTCATCCACACGTATCAGGAGGTCCTTGACGAACTGCGCAGCCGTGGAGGCGTGTATGAGGATGCGGATCGCCGCGCGCTGACGATGTATTCAACCGGGTACGAAAACTTCATCAAGGATGCGATCCGGTTCTACTACCGCCGCGGCCAGGTGCGACTCGCCGAGCAGATGAAGAATGACCTTGGCGTGTGGGAGGAGCAGAACGCCAACGACATCCTGCGCAAGGAGTATTACGCGCAGCCGATTGAGGACTTCGTGCGGGCGGAGTTGCAGGATCGTCTGCGCTCGCCGTATGTCGCGGTGCAGGAGGTCGTCGCGGCGCTGCAATCCGCGTTCATCGCGGGGTTGCTGTATGGCGACAGGGAGATGTATCGCACGCAGTCCGAGTATGCCGCGATGGTGCATCGTTTCTTCATGGAGAAGCAGATTCGCGAGGCGGCGATCAATCCCGAGCGGGCGCGCATGGAACAGATGCCGCGCGACTTCCGCATCATGGCCGGCGATGTGTTCATGAAGATCATCATGGCCGTGGATCTCGATGAAGCGATCCGCATGTACCAAAGCGCGCCCGAGGATCTGCGCAGGTATGCCTATGACCCGCTGGTGAATGCGTACAAGGAGTTCTACACGCAGTTCGCGGAGCGCAGCGAGCGGACGTTTGACCAGGCGTTTCCGGAACCGCCGGGCATGAACGAGCATCGCCGCGCGTGGGCCGAGTTCCTTCAGCGCCAGCAGCAGCGTCAACTCGAACTTGAACTGCGCTGACGCGGCGGCCGCGGGTTGACTCACGGTCAAGTTGATATGTACCGACGGTCAAGTTCACCTTGACCGCTGGTGCATGTCTGCTGCACCACGAGTGCATGGATAATGGACCCCAAGTGAAGTTGCCGGCGTGATTCCCGCCGGTACTCTCTTGCACGCTCATGGTGAGCGATGTCGGAGGATGCACGATGGGAAGCAATGCCATCAGAATCGAGTGTCACGTTCGTCAGCCGATCGATCCGCCGCCGCCGCCGGGGTTGGACGGCCGGGATCACGAACCGCGTCCATCGCGCGTCGCGGTGATCGGGCCGCCCGGGCTGGCGATGGAGGTCGCTCGACTTCGCCCTCAAGCCATCATTGATCTGCACGTCAGCGATTGGGGCCGGGTGGATGCGGCGCGATCGGCCGTGGCGTCGGCCGGGCTTGCCGATCGCGTGCATGTGCATCACTGGCATGCGTCGATGCAGGTCGATGCGTCGGCGTATGACGTGGTGCTTCGGGCGCCGGAAGCGGTGGAAGCCCGCCCACCCGGGCTGGATGCCTGACGACCGCGCCGTGGACCGGCTGGATGAGAAGGAAATCACACGTTGCAAGGTGACAAGAAACTGGTTCATCATCACTGAGGAAAGGAGTTTGGTATGCAAGGTCACGCAGAGGTTCAGTTGGACGGCCATGCGCACGGTGCGCAAGCGAGCCTGGGTTCCCGGATCGCGGTGTTCGCGTATGGAGTCGTGTGCTACGCGATCTTCTTCGCGACGTTCCTGTACGCCATCGGCTTCATCGGCAACATCGTGGTGCCCAGGTCGATCGACGGCCCGGCCGTCGGGCCGGTGTGGCAGTCCCTGCTCGTCAACGTCGCGTTATTGGGGTTGTTCGCCGTCCAGCACAGCGTCATGGCCCGCCCGGCGTTCAAGCGTTGGTGGACACGCATCGTGCATCCCGCGGCCGAACGCAGCACCTATGTCCTCTTCTCAAGCCTCGCGCTGATCGCGCTGTTCGCGTTCTGGCAGCCGATGGGCGGGGTCATCTGGGATGTGTCGCACCCGGCCGGGCGAATCGCGATGATGGCCATCTGCGCCGCGGGTTTCGGGGTCGTGCTCGTCGCGACGTTCCTCATCAATCACTTCGATCTGTTCGGGCTGCGCCAGGTGTGGCTGTTTCTGCTGGGCAAGCCGTATACACAACTCAAGTTCGTCACCCCGGGGCCGTATCGACTCGTGCGACACCCGCTCTATGTCGGCTGGCTGCTGGCGTTCTGGGCGACGCCGACGATGACGGCCGCGCACCTGGTGTTCGCGATCGCGACGACGGCGTACATCCTGGTGGCGATTCAACTCGAAGAGCGCGACCTGGTCGCGTATCACGGGCCGAAGTACGCCGAGTATCGACGGCGCGTGCCCATGCTCATCCCCATCCCGCGCCGACGCGCGGTGTGAGCCAACGACAATGCTCCGGGCGACGCCTCGCCCGGAGAGAAAGGAGAGTTCCATGATTCGCAACTTCAAACGTCTCGGCGTGGTGGGCTTCGCCTTCTTCTTCCTGAAGGGCATGGTGTGGCTGGCGGCGTGCGGTATCGCCATCTTCGGCACCAACACGCTCTGAAGCCCCGCACTCAACACGCCCCCGGGTTGCATCCATAGGATGGCCCGGGGGCGTCTTCATGCGCAGCGACATCGACAAGGCCGAGTTGTATGCGAGTTTCGGCTTCGGAGGCGAACCGACGCTGTATGATGGCGCGCTCACGGCCGAGGGCCTGACCAACGCCTCCAAGCGCCGCATACTCCTGTCGAAGTCCGCCGAGGTGGAGCGTGTGCTGCGTGAAGGGTTCATGCCGGTGTGTGGGCGCGGGGATTGTCAGGCGTCGGCCAGGGCCATGGGCGATTCGCGACAGATCGTGCCCGCCGCGACCGCAGAGGCGTGCGCGATCTGCGGCGGCGGGCCGAATGTCCGAGCGGTGGAACAGATGGTCGAGGCCTGTCGCGGCATCGGCTGGACGCGCATCTGCATCGTCGGCGGCTCGCCGGGCACGCGACAGGAACTCGCGCGACTCGTCGATTCACGCCTCGAACTGCGATTGGTTGAGGGTGATCGTTCGCGGACATCCACGGCCGCAAAGTCCGACATGGCATGGGCGGACTGCGTCGTGATCTGGGGTGCGACGCAGCTCAACCACAAGGTATCGATTTCGTATCGCGGACCGAACGTGGTGGGGGTGGGCAAGCGCAGCATCGCGGAAGTCGCCGAGGCCGTCGCCATCGCCGCACGCCGCCGCTCGTGATGGCGTCTAGACTTGCGTCCATGAGCGATCGGTATGAAAGTCGGATTCCGTATGAGGCGACCCGTATCGGGGCGGCGGCGGTGTACTGTTCGGACGGCCGTGTCGGCGAACACTTCGACGACTTCCTTCAGGATGGTCTGAAGTTGCCGCGTTATGACCGCGTGGCGCTGCCGGGTGGGCCGGCGTGTCTGGCGGGGCATCCACAGGCGCACCTCGAAGAGCAGGGCGTTGTGGATGAACTCAAGTTTCTCGTGGAGGTCCACAAACTCCGGCGTGTCGTGCTGATCGCCCATCAGGGCTGCGCGTTCTACAAGACGCGGCTTGATCTCGATGAGCCGCGGCTGGAGCGCGTGCAGCGCGCGGATCTGGTGCGTGCGGCCGCGTTCGTACACCGCGTCACGGGCGTGAAGTCGATCGACGCGTTCTTCCTTCGGATTCACGAGGGGAAGGTCGTGTTCGAAGGCGTGGATGTCTGAACGAATGGCATGGGCACGGTTTCAACCTTGCCCATGCCACACGATTATGTTGACGCCGCGGTCTTCTCCGTCTCGGCCGTCTCTTCCGGCGGCAGCGGGCGAGAGTCAAACGTCAGGTGTTCCTGTCCTTCCTTTCGCGTGACGGCCAGCAGCGGCTTCTCGGCGAAGTCGCCGGCGAGGACCATCTCGCTCAGCGGATCTTCCACATAGGTGCCGATCGCACGACGCAGCGGGCGGGCGCCGAAGTCGGGGTTGTATCCCTTCTCGATCAGGAAGTCCTTCGCGGCCTGATCGAGTTCGATGCGGATGCCCTGTCCGGCGAGCCGCTTGGCGACCTTGCTCACCTCATACTCGACGATCTGCACGAGGTCATCGCGCGTGAGCGGGCGGAAGACGATCACATCGTCCAGGCGGTTGATGAACTCGGGGCGGAAGAACCGCTCGATCTCCTTCATCAGGATCGCCTTGATGTTCTCGAAACTCTGCTCGCCGGATCGCACGCCGAAGCCAAAGCCCCCGCCGCCCTTGATCAGGTCCGCGCCGATGTTGCTCGTCATGATCAAAATCGTGTTCTTGAAGTCCACGTTGCGCCCGAACGAATCCGTCAGGCGGCCCTCTTCCATGATCTGCAAAAGCATGTTGAACACGTCGGGGTGGGCCTTCTCAACTTCGTCGAGCAGGATCACCGCGTACGGCCGTCGGCGGATGCGCTCGGTGAGTTGCCCGCCTTCTTCGTATCCGACATAGCCCGGAGGCGCGCCGACGAGTCGGCTGACGTTGTGCTTCTCCATGTACTCCGACATGTCGAGGTGCACGAGGGCTTCCTCATCGCCGAACATGAACTCGGCCAGGGCCTTGGAAAGCAGCGTCTTGCCCACGCCGCTGGGGCCGCAGAAGATGAACGAACCCATCGGGCGCTTGGGATCCTTGAGTCCCGCGCGGGCGCGGCGGATGGCCTTGGCGATGGCCTTGATGGCGTCGTCCTGGCTGATGACCTTCTTGTGCAGTTCCTTCTCGAGTTCGAGCAGGCGCTGGGCCTCCTGCTTCTCGAGACGCTGGAGCGGCACGCCCGTCATCTTGCTGACGACTTCGGCCACGACTTCTTCATCCACCGTGCCGTCGAGTTCGTTGGAACGCTCGCGCCACTGGCGCTGGATGTCTTCTTTCTTCTTCTTGAGCTGCTCGGCCTTGTCGCGCAGTTCCGCGGCGCGTTCATAGTCCGCGCCCTTGACCGCTTCATCCTTCTCGACGGTCAATCGCTCGATCTGCGCCTCGATGTCCGCCAGATCCGGCGGCTTGCTCATGCTCTTGATGCGAACACGCGCACCCGCCTCGTCGATCACGTCGATCGACTTGTCCGGCTGCACGCGGCCCGTGATGTAGCGTCCGGAGAGTTCCACGGCCGCACGGATCGCCGCATCGGTGATCTGCACGCGGTGGTGCTGCTCATAGCGATCGCGCAGGCCCTTGAGGATCTCGAAGGTCTGCTCATTGCTGGGCGGATCAACGACGATGGACTGGAATCGTCGAGCGAGCGCGGCATCCTTCTCGATGTACTTGCGATACTCGTCGAAGGTTGTCGCGCCGATGCACTGGATTTCGCCGCGAGCCAGCGCGGGCTTGAGCACGTTGCTCGCGTCGATGGCGCCCTCGGCGCCGCCCG
>CAZTPJ010000112.1:0-8537 GCA_964614515.1 uncultured Phycisphaeraceae bacterium
CCCCCCACCCCCCTTCGCGGCATTTCGCCCGCGTGAATTGACAAGCCGGGGCACTTGGCCCCGGTTTGGGAGAGAGTCTGATGAGGACTGGAACACTGAAGTCGAAGCGACTTCGGTGGCACGTCACTTCTGGGGCACTGAAGTCGAAGCGACTTCGGTGGCACGTCACTTCTTGGGCACTGAAGTCGAAACGACTTCAGTGGCACGGTTACGGACACCCTGCGTTGAAGGCGTTGCCGAAGCAGAGGAAGTCGAAAATGTCACACACGCCCATACCGGTGCTGGTGTCGCAGTCGCAGGCGTAGGGGTCGTTGCTGCTGAAGCGGTTGCCGAAGCACAGGAAGTCGAAGATGTCGAGCACGCCCACGCCCGTTGAGGTGTCACAGTCTGCGTAGCAGCCGGTTGCGCTTGTCAGTGAGAGATCATCGAAGCGGATGCCGTCGATCGCATCGGAGTACAGGTCCACGGCGACGAGGGCGCGCGCGCCGCCTGGACCGACGTTCGTCGTCCACGGGCGGGCAGGAGCGAAGAGCTGGCCGTTGTAATACTCCTCGAACATGTCGGTGTCGAGATCGATTTCGACGCGATACTCCACCCATTGATCGGTGATGAGGGGCGCGGTGCTGGTGCTCAGCCAGGAGCGAACCTGTCCGACGGCGAGATTGAAGGATGTCGCGGTGGACCAGTGGTGCGGGGGCGTGCAGTAGGTGTTCATCAGGTTGATCCAGCCCGAGCGAAGGCCCGTGCCGGGTGCGTTGGATGGAACATACACCCACGCCGTGAAGGTCCACTGTCCCGAGGTGACGCCGACGAACTCCTGCACAACATCGGTACTGGTGACGGCCACGAACGCGTTGGTTCCGGAGCGAGCGGGACCGGTGTTCTCGACGCTCCCATCGCTGCCCCCATCACACCAGATCGACCAGCCCGCCTGACCGGCGATGGGACCGGGAGTCCGGCTCTCGAAGTCTTCGGACCAGTTCTGGGCCACTGCTGCTGGCACGGCCGTCAGGCCGGCCGCCATCGCCACACACACGATTCGCCTTGTCATGATGCAATCCTCCAGTTTCATGCGACGCCACATGCGCCACGAGATAGGGACAGCATACCAGAAACTCGGGGCCAATGGCAATTGCGGCGGCCACATGGACGGTGTTTTCGCCTCTCCGGGGCGGCTTTCCCGGGGTGGGCGGGCTGGCTGGGGCGTCTGGCGCGGTGAAAATCCGCTCTGTCAGGAGAAACCCGGTTGACACGCTGCGGACTTGCATTAGGATGGATTCCGACCCACCCCGCCGCCGCGCGGGCGTGGCCCCATGGAGACACCCATGCACACGAACCCGAAGGACGGATCCACTCGATGTCTGATGGCCGTCATCACGACCGCCCTGGTCGCGGCCGGCGCGACGTCGGCCCAGCCATTCGAGATTTCGTGGTGGTCGATTGATGGCGGGGGCGGTGTGTCAAGCGGGGCAACTTTCGAGGTTCGCGGTGTCATCGGCCAACCGGATGCCGGCGTGATGACGGGCGGGACGTTCACGCTGCACGGCGGATTCCTCGCGGGCGCGGGCGTCGTTCAGGAGTGCTATGCCGACTGCGATCAGAGCACGGGCCCGGGCGTGCTTGATATCTTCGACTTCTTATGTTTTGGCAACGAGTTCGCCTCCGGGACGCCGTATGCCTGCGATTGTGACGTGAGCACCGGGCCTGGCGTATGCGATATCTTCGACTTTCTGTGTTTCGGCAACGCCTTCAGCGCCGGCTGCCCGTAGGCAAGGCCCGAGAATCAAGGTATCGCCGCGCGTATGACGCCAACAAAGTTCGCTCACGGGTGTTGACCAGGCGGCGTTGTTCTGGTATTTTGGCCATGAACCCGAGCCGTCGCCGGCGTCGCCGCGGGTGTGTCTCTGTGGCGGGTGATCGACGTCGCACAATGTGAAAGGAGCGCGTGTGATGCAACTTCGCGCAGGTGGATATCCATTGGTCCTCGCGTTTGTGGTTTCGATGATCTGTGCTGCGGCCGTGGCGCAGCCGCTTGGCGACGCCGTAACGTACCAGGGCGAGTTGCGTCAGGGCGGGGCGGTCGTCACGGAGCCTGCGGACTTTCGCTTCACGATCTTCAGCGCGGAAGTCGGCGGTTCGCAGATCGGGCCGATGCTGTCGCTGAACAACGCGGCGTTGTCGGAAGGTCGATTCACGGTGGAACTGGACTTCGGGCCGGGCGTCTTCGGCGGCGAGACGCGATGGCTTGAGATTCAGGCGCGAAGCCCGGCCGGGTCGGGCACGTTCGAAACGCTCGCGCCAAGGCAGCGCATCACGCCTGCGCCGGCATCGCTGTTCGCGGTCAACGCGGCCATGGCCGATGTCGCCGCCACCGCGACCAACGCGACGAATGCGACCAACGCCACCAACGCCACCAACGCGACGAATTCTTCACAACTCAACGGGCAACCGGCGTCGTTCTATCAGAGTGCATCCAACCTCACCGCCGGGGTCGTACCCAACGCGCGTTTGGCCGGAACGTATTCCAGTCGCCTGACGTTCAGCGATGCGGGCAACTCGTTCACCGGTTCGGGCGCGGGATTGACGGGGCTCAATGCCGCGAACATCTCATCAGGCATTCTCAGCGCCGTGCGCGGCGGGACGGGACGCGGCACATACGCCGCCGGCGACATGCTGTATGCCAATGCACCATCGTCGCTCGCGTCGCTCTCGATTGGCTCCGCCGGCAACCTGCTCATCAGCAACGGCCTGACGCCCGAGTGGGGACCACTCGACAACTCGCTGCTGCCAAACCCGATTCAGTTGTCCAGCGGCACGGCCGCGGCGCTGCAATCCACGTTCACTGGCACAAGCGGTGCGAGTATCACGGGTACCGCGACCTCAACGACCGGCGCGGCCATCGGTGGTTCATTTGCAACCGCCAGTTCAACCGGAGTCGGCGTGCGCGGCGCCGCGACCGCGCTCTCTGGAAGTCCGATGGGCGGACACTTCACCAACGCCGCCAGCACCGGAACCGCCCTCCTCGCCGACGACACCAGCACCAGCGGGATTTCGTTCGCCGGCAGGTTCGTGACTTCCAGCAATCAAGGCACGGCCGTGCATGCGGAAGCGACATCGCCAAGTGGCGTGACCTACGCCGGGCGATTCATTAGCCACCATCCATCGGGTCGAGCGATTCGCGCCGAATCAACTTCAACGACGGGAAGCGGCACCGGGGGACTGTTCACCACTGCTGGACCGTTTGGCGCCGGCATTCAAGGCACCGCTACGGCGATCACAGGCAATGCCGATGGCGGGCAGTTCACATCGGCCAGCCCCGATGGTTCCGGCGTGGTCGGGCGCGCGAGCGCGACAACCGGATTCGCCTATGGCGGCGAGTTTGTAACCGAGTCTGCGAGCGGCCACGGAGTCGATGGTCGGGCAACATCCCCAACGGGCAATACCTACGGCGGATTCTTCATCTCCTCCAGTGCCACAGGCACCGGCGTCGTTGGGAGCGTTCCTTCCTCGGTGGGAACAACCATCGGCGGATCATTCCTCACCTTCAGCACGTCTGGTCGAGGCGTGTACGGCAAGGCCGACGCGGAAACCGGCACGACCTATGCAGGGTACTTCGAAAACGAGAGTTCCAGTGGCGTCGCTGTCTACGGCACCGCCGACGCGCTCTCGGGCACCACGTATGGCGGGCGGTTCCAATCGTTCAGCACGTCCGGCGTGGCCGTGCTCGGGGAAGCGACGCGAACCACGGGCACGACCTATGCGGGCCGTTTCGTTGGCAGCAGCCCATCGGGATACGCGGGGTGGTTTGAAGGGCCGGGGCCGGACACCGTGCGCATCCTCAACAGCGGCTCGGGGCGGGGCCTGCTCATCGATGCGCCGCAGGACACGGCCGCGTGGATCAGAACGACGTCGGGCTTCGCGGGCGTCCATGCGGAGAACGGTGCCACATCCGGTCGCGCCGCCTATGGATTCGCCACCGCTTCAACGGGCACGAACTACGGCGTCTATGGCCGCACCGCAAGCGGCACCGGCTTTGGCGTTTATTCTCTGGGCAACACGGGCGCGAGCGGAACCAAGTCCTTCCGCATCGATCATCCTGAAGACCCCGAGAACAAGTACCTGCTCCATTACGCGACCGAGGCACCCGAGCCACTCAATGCATACTCGGGAACGGCGCAACTCGATGGCATGGGCGAGGCGATCATCACACTGCCGCCGTACTTCGCGCGGATCAACAAGGATCCACGCTATACGCTCACGGCCATCGGCGCACCGATGCCCCTGCTGCACATCGCCACCGAAATCAACCCCGCCGACCTTGAGTTCGCCGCGCAGGCGGCGCCGAACGAACCCGTGCCGGAAGTCACGTTCCGCATCGCCGGCGGCGTGCCGGGCGGGCGCGTGTCGTGGCGAGTGGAAGCCGTGCGAAACGATGCGTGGGTGCGCACGCACGGCGCGCCGGTCGAGGCGGACAAGCCGGATGGCGAGCGCGGGATGTATCAGCATCCTGAACTGCACGGCGCATCAGTGGAACAGGGCGTCGATCACGCGAATCCTTGATCGCACGCGACAATCGCGTTTCGGCGGCCGGCCGTGGCGGGTTTCACTTCGTCGCGTGGCCCAGCGCGATCAGCGCGTAGGACGTGATGAGTACGGGATCGTTCTCCATCCAGCGGTCATGCACGGACTTGAAGGAGCCGTCATCGTTTTGAAGTTCCGCCAGGCGGTCGATGAGGTCGTTGGCCCAGTCGCGGGTTTCGTGCGTGCCGTCGGGAAGCGTGATGACGATTTCATCGACATCGCCCGGGCCGTGATAGGAATGAAGCGCGCGGGCGAAGGTGGAAAGGTAGTAGTACAGGCCCTCGGCCCCGAGGCCGGGATTCTCGTCAAGCGTGTAGTTTCGCGTGATCCAGTCATACGCGGCCGTGATTCGCGGATCATCGCGCGGCAGGTCGGCGTAGATCAGGCTCTTGAACCCGGCGTAGGTCATTGAGCCATACGCGCGGAGGCGCGAGACCTGCTCGCCCGCGTCCGGCCCGACATCAATGGTCTCTTCAATCGTGCCGGCGAAACTCTGCCCGACGCCGGGATTGGTGGAGTTCTGCGCGGTGGCGTAGATGAACCCGCCCTGCTGTGAGCCTTTGGCATAGTCCATGTCGTTGATCGAATCGAGCATCTGCGTGCGCGACAGGAAGACCAGCGCGCGCTGGAACGCCGCATCAGAACCCGGAACGCCCGCATCATGCAGCGCCTGGAGCGCGATGGAGAGGTTTGACAGGTCAGGACGGCCATGACGGCCATAACCGATGCCGCCATAAAACGGGTGCGTGGGTCCGATGCGCAGGGCTTCGACGACAGCGCCTTCGGTGAACGCATCTTCGCCGTATTGCAGGCCGCGAATGAAGACGACAGCGCGCTTGATCGCGTCTTCGGTCTCAGGCCCGCGCAGCATCGCCAGCGCGGACAGGCAGATCGACGTGTTGTAACTCGGCAGCAGGCCGTCGTGAATGCTGCCATCGGGCTTCTGAAACGAGAGGATGTATCGCACGGCCGCGTTGACCGTCGCGTCGTCAGGCTTGATCTCTTCATTGAGGAGGATGGCCGTGAGAGCCAGACCGGTGATCGCGGGGAGTTTGGGGCCGTCACCCGCGGTGTTCCATCCGCCGAGTTCGATGTTCTGCTGCGTGCGCAGCCATGCGAGGGCTTTGGTGGAAATCTCGTTGGCTTTCTGGCGGTGGGGTTCGTCGATGGCGGAGTCGAATGCTACAGCGCGAGCGGGCGCAATCAGAGCCACGAACAACATCGCACAAGCAAGCAACGTGGTAAATGTGCCTCGAGTCATGACGGGTATTCTCCGCGAAGTGATGGTCACGGCCGCGATGTCGCGACTGCTTGTGATACCAGTGTAGCGGACGTTGGTTGAAAGAGTCCGAAAGGGCGCGATGGACCGCGGCGCATCAGGCCGTGGGAGTCCCTGCGGGCGTGCCGCCATCTTCCGGACCGGTCCAGCTGTTTGCGGCCTTGTTCAACGCGAGTCGAAGTGCCCGGGACACCGAAACGAGAAGGCATAGCCAGACGGCCCACGCGAGAATCGGACCCAGTTCATAGAAGATGACCGCCGCCGCCGTCAGAATGGGAATGAACATCGCGCACACCAGCGCGCCATGGGCAATCGGCGTGTCGGGCATCCGTCGACCGAGCCAATGGATGTACATCAGTCGAGCGGACAACGCCATGACTGAGAAGAAAGTGGCCAACAGGCCAAAGACCACCTCGATGGGCTGGCCGCGAACCACCAACCATGCGATGACCAGACCCAAACTTCCTGCGCAAGCCAAGATTCGCACGGCGGATCGAAGAACCGGTCGCGTCTGTGACCAGACGCGATGCGGGTCCGCACTCGCCGCGATCCACCACCCCAGGAGCGATGCAAGCCATGCCGTGAAACAAACAACTGAGCCGAAGAGCATGATAATCCACCCGAAGTCAGTCGCTGCCTTCGCTCCCCTCGCCATCAGCAGGACTCCCGCGAATCCGCCGATCGACGCGGCCGTCGCGATCTGAAACCCCGTCAACAGCCGCCGCACATATTCCGGAGACGCGTTCTCCAGGCCATCTCCGCGGATCGACCGCGCTACGGACAGCCCACACTCCGGGCACACGCCGTCCTCCGGCAGCCCGTGGAGCGAATAGCCGCAGCGGAGGCAGACGAGGTCGTCGCCCGGCTCGGTGCTCGTCATCGGCGGCGCATCGGTCACGTCGATGCTCCTTCCGCCGACTCTGCCGGTTGGGATGTGCGTGCGAGGGACTCGCGAAGCGTCGCGCGGAGCGAGCGCCGTGTCGTATCGAGCAACACGATCCACGAAAGCCACGCCAGAATCGGGCCAACCAACTCCGTCACGTAGATGGTGAGCAACGCCGCCGGCGCGACGACTCCGCACGTCACGGCCGCGAGTCTCACCCATCGGCCGGGCATGCGGCAGCCGAGCGCGAAGATGTAGAGAAGTCGCCACGCGAACGCCACCGCGCCACATAAGCCCACCAGAGTCAACCCGACCTGCCACAATCCGATCAAGAGCCACGCGTCGAGCATGACGATCAAGAACGCCAACGGCCAGATCACCACGCAGAGCCTGGTGATCCACGCAAAGGCGCAGAGCACATCGTCCGTGGGGTGTCTGGCTTCAGACGCGGTGGCTCGCCACCAGCCGCCGAGCGACACCGCCCATCCCGCACCGAAGATCACGAAGATGAGCCCTGGTTGGAACAAAGCGGGAAACCACGCACTGATCCCAACTATCAGAAGAGCGAGCATTCCAATCCCAGCGGCTACTTCAGCCACGGCGAAGCCTGTAACCATGGTTTGCAGCCGGGCAGTGGAGGCGTAGGCCAGGTTCCTACGACGCATCGTCCACACGATGGGTAGCGCACACTTCGGACACACCCCGCCAACCGGCAGCCCGCGCAGCGAATGGCCGCAGCGGAGGCAGGGGATGTCCGTCGTCGCTGGTGTCGCCGGTGTCGCCAATGCCTCGGGTGGTTCGTGCATGTCAAGCAGTCTATACGCGGGCGCTCTCGGCCGTGTTGCGTGGAGGTGGGGCAGCACGAACTGTGATTTCCGCAAGAGACTTGCGCAATCCCTGTCGCGTGGCTTCGAGCATGGCGATCCACAGGATCATGGTCACGGCCGGTCCGATGAACATCGCGACGACCGCCCCAGCGCATGCCAGAATCATCGAGAGAATCCAGATGATTGGAATGGCCAGCGTGTTTGCGATGCCCCACTGCTCCACGCGCGTGTTGGGCATTCGCGAGCCGAGCCATGTGATGTACATCAGGCAACTGATGAGCGAGATGCCCAGCGCCACCACGAGCAGCATTCCGACAACCACAACCACAAGTTCGCCATCAAAGAACCACCCCATCGCCGGTCCACACCCTAACAACACCGACACCGCGAACACCGTGCTCTGCACCCATACGCGGAGCGTCGCACGCCCTTGGTCGTCGCCGAGTCTGGGATCCCGCGTCGTCGCGAGCCACCATCCAACCATCGAAACAATCGATGCGAGTAACACAAGGAAGTATGAAATCGAGAACGTCGAGAGTGGAGGGAGCACACGATGGCCTTGCATCGACATCGTGATGGCGAGCACCCACAGCGTCACCACGATCAGCACCGATCCACCTTCCGCGATGGTAATACCAAGCACGAGTCGCCGGACATATTCCGGTGACGCGAAGCGAAGCGGGATGCCCAGCAGTGATCGCACCACCGGCAGCGCACACTCGGGGCACACCCCGCTCCTGGGCAACCCGCGAAGCGAGTAGCCGCAGCGGACACATGGCGCATCCGTGTCAACGTTCATGCTCGGGCCGGAAGCGGGCGAGGCATCACTCACATTGAAGCATACGGCCGTGGCGCGTGTGGTTCGGCAGGGGTTGGGGGTTGTGCGTTTCGTTCGGCGAGGTCGGCGGCGTCGCGGAGACTGCCGCGCATTTCATCGAGCAGGTGCATCCACAGCAAACTCGCGATC
>CAZTPJ010000113.1:0-8375 GCA_964614515.1 uncultured Phycisphaeraceae bacterium
CGCCCGCAATACCCGCAAGTTGCCGCGCGACGATCGAACGCCGAATCGGCGGAAGGTGCTTCAACCCAAGATTCACGAGCGTTTCGATCTCTTCTTCGATCGCGCGGCTCAGCGCGGCCGCGCCAAGCCCCGCCACCTTCGCCCGCAGCCGCATGAAGCGGAAGTCCAGCAGATCCTTCGCCCCGACGAGCGCTGAACGCAGCGTGACGACGCCGTCGGGGCGCTTGAGCAGTTCATCGGGATCTTTCGCGCTCGTCAGCGATGAGAGATCACAGACCTTCACGTCGATGGGTTCGGCGAAGAGGGCCTCGGTGGCGCGATCCGCGGCCTGTTGGCCCGCGCGATCGCCATCAAAGATCAGGATCACCGTGTCGCACATGCGCCGCAGGACACTGGCGTGCCCGGCCGTGAGAGCCGTGCCCAGCGCCGCGACGACGTTGTCCACGCCCGCCTGATGACAGGCGATGACGTCGGTGTAGCCTTCGACGAGGATGGCCGTGCGCGATTGCTGGATGGATCGCGACGCGAGGTGCAGGCCATAGAGCGCCTGCGACTTGCGAAACAGGGGCGTTTCCTCGGAGTTGATGTATTTCGCGAGACCGTCGTCTTTGATCTGCCGTCCGCCGAAGGCGATGATGCGTCCGGCCTGATCGCAGATGGGGAACATGAGTCGAGCGCGGAAGGCGTCGTAGTGTCCGCCGGACTCGCGTTCTTTGAGCAGCCCGGCGGCGCGGAACGCGCGTTCGTCGAGACTCTTGCCGCGCAGCGTCATCAGCAGGCCATCCCAGCGATCCGGGCTGGCGCCGAGGCCAAAGGCTGTCACCATCTCGGGCGCGATGCCGCGCCGGGCGATGACCTCGCGTGCGGCCGCGCCGTGCTCGGGGTGTCGCAGGATGGCCTGAAAGAACTCCCCGGCCGCGGCGTTGGCGCGAAGCAGTTCGGTGCGGGAGGCCGTGGGTTCATCGCCCTGTTCACCGCGTGGGGCCGAGCGTGGGGTGAGTTCAATGCCGGCGCGCTGCGCGAGATACTCGAGCGCTTCGCGGAACTCCATGGGGTGATACTTGCGGGTGAAGGTCAGCGCGTTGCCGCCGGCCTGACAGACGAAGCAGTGGAAGATCTGCTTGTGCGGCACGACGCACATCGAGGGATCGTGATCGTTGTGGAAGGGACAGATGCCGACGTATTCGCGTCCGCGAGCCTTGAGCCGCACATGTTCGCCAATGATGCGAACGATGTCAGTCGCGTCAAGCACGCGCTGGACATCATCGACTTGGCGCGACAGCCTGGCCAATCGTCTCTTTCCTTGTCTCCGGGCGACCGCCGGAACCATGCGCGCCACACCATCGACGCGCGATGCGCGAACTCATCCGATCGTCGGACTTAACCCACCGTCTCCACTTGCCAATCCACGTGAACCATCCGCCGTTACCGCCGTACATCCCTCTGGCGCGCACGACATGCGCCAAAACTCAGCCGGCGCGCCCCGCTCGCCAAAAATGGTGATCCTTGTTCAGGCCATGGTGTCCCGAAGGACGGCCGCGGATCCGGGAGGTGGCGGGCGATGGTGCCGCAAAATGAGCCTAGCACCACTTCGGGCCGAATCAACCATCCGAACCCTCGGACTTTGCGATCCCACCACCACCACCGGCAGCCTCCACCCAACCCCCCGAGCCGCCGTGCGTCTCCCCCCGCCAGCCCCGCCAAGAATCCCATATGGAGCGATGGCGATATCGGTTCTCGGGTCATGTCCAGGGCGTGGGCTTCCGCATGACGGCCGTGCGAATCGCCGCGCGCCACCCGGTTACCGGCTGGGTCCGAAACGAACCCGACCGCAGCGTGGTCATGGAAATCCAAGGCATACCCGAGGACATTGCCCGGTGCCTCTCGGACCTTCGCGCCGTCATGCGCGAGAACATCACGGATGAGTCCAGTCAGCCCCTGCCGACCGAACCGGGCGAATCGAGTTTTGTGATTCGAAGGTGAAATCCGGCCGCTACGAATTGGCCATGACCACCTCTCGCAGCATGATCCTGTTCGACATCGATGCGACGTTGCTCAGCACGGATGGCGCTGGGATGCGGGCGATGGCCGCGGCGGGGCGGCGGATGTTCGGGCCGGGGTTCGCCGCAGAGGATGTGGACTATGCAGGAAGGCTCGACCCGCTGATCATCGCGGATCTGATGGTGGTCAACCGTGTGTCTCCCACGGCCGCGCTGCTCGCGCAGTTCCGCCAGGCGTATGTCGAGGAACTTGGGCGATTGCTGTTTGCCGGGGGCGGGCGTTCGATGCCTGGCGTGGATTCGCTGCTCGCGCGATTGCGGGATGAAACGAATATCACGCTGGGACTGCTCACGGGCAACATCGAGCAAGGCGGGCTTCTGAAACTCGCGGCCTGCGGCATCGATGCGGCGCCATTTGTCGTTCGCGTCTGGGGCGATGCGCCGTGGCGCGATCGTGAGGTGTCTCCTGCGGCCGTGCCGACGCGAGATGACCTGCCGCCCGTGGCGCAGGTGGAATATGAACGTCGCTTCGGCGCATCCATCGCGCCGACATCGATCACGATCATCGGCGACACGCCGCATGATGTGCGGTGCGCGAAAGTCAACGGATGCCGATCGCTCGGCGTGGCGACGGGAAGATATTCGATGCAGGAACTCGCCGGGGCGGATCGCGTGGTGCGCAATCTCGCCAGCGATGATGACCTGTGGGACTGGCTGCTCGCTGTGTGATACGGCCGGGGGGGGGCGGCGGCTGACTCGATCGCGCCGATGGATACCGGACTCTCGACGCTCCGGCCTCTACCCGCGATTGTCTGACAATCTACGCAAACAGGCGAAACTGGGCGATGTTGGGCTGCCGAGCAGCCAATGTGGCCTGCAATATTCCGCTTGCATCGCCGTGATGAATCTTGTATCTTTCGCCCCAACCCCGAGGCGGGGTGAAAGGAGAATGGATCATGCGCGGACTTCGATGTGGATGGTTGATTGGTGTTCTTGCGTTCGCGACAATTGCGGCCGCGCAAACGCCCGTTGGCTCGCATTTCACGTATCAAGGACAGTTGCGAAACGCGGGCGGACCTGTCAATGGCTCCGCGGACTTTCGCTTTCGTTTGTATGATGCGGCCGGGGGGGGCGTGCAGGTGGGGCCATCGCTGATTCTGCTCAACGCGGGATTGACCGACGGCCTGCTGACGGTTGAACTGGACTTCGGTCCCGCGGCGTTCGGACCGGATGCGCGATGGATCGAGATTGATGTGCGGTCTCCGGCGGGGGCCGGGTCATACACGACGCTCATGCCGCGTCAGCCCATCACGGCCGCACCGGTGGCGCTGTACGCGCTGGATGGCAATCCCGGCCCGGCGGGACCGCAGGGCGAGCCGGGTCCGATGGGGCCACAGGGTGATGTTGGTCCTGAAGGACCACAGGGTCCGCAAGGTGAGCAGGGAATACAGGGCGAAACTGGGCCAATCGGGCCGCAGGGTGACGTCGGACCGGCGGGGCCACAAGGTGAAGTCGGGCCGGCGGGGCCACAGGGTGAAGTTGGACCGGCCGGACCGCAGGGACCGCAAGGTGATGTTGGGCCACAGGGTGAGCAGGGTGTGCCAGGAACTCAGGGCGAAACGGGGCCGGCGGGGCCACAGGGTGAAGTCGGACCGACGGGACCGCAGGGACCGCAAGGTGATGTTGGGCCACAGGGTCCGCAAGGTGATGTTGGGCCACAGGGTCCGCAAGGTGATGTTGGACCGGCAGGACCGCAGGGTGACGTCGGACCCGCAGGGCCACAGGGCGAAGTGGGACCCGCAGGCCCACAAGGTGAGGTCGGACCAACGGGACCGGCAGGACCACAAGGTGACATTGGACCGCAGGGTCCGCAAGGTGAACAAGGTTTGGTCGGACCACAAGGCGAAACCGGTCCGATGGGACCGCAGGGTGACGTCGGACCAGCAGGTCCGCAGGGCGACGTAGGACCGCAGGGTCCGCAAGGTGAGCAAGGGCTGCCGGGTGAGACTGGCCCGGCCGGACCGCAAGGTGAAGCCGGACCGCAGGGTGACGTCGGACCAGCAGGCCCGCAAGGCGACGTTGGGCCGCAGGGTCCACAAGGCGAGCAAGGGCTGCCGGGTGAGACCGGGCCCGCCGGACCCCAAGGTGAGCAAGGTCCAGCAGGTGCACAGGGACCACAAGGTGACGTTGGACCCGCAGGACCGCAGGGTGAGCAAGGACCGGCAGGTCCGCAAGGTGATGTCGGGCCCGCGGGGCCACAGGGTCCGCAAGGTGAGCAAGGGGTTCAGGGTGAAGTGGGGCCGGCCGGGCCGCAGGGTGATGCTGGGCCGGCCGGACCACAGGGGCCCCAAGGCGAAGTGGGACCGGCGGGACCGCAAGGAGACGTAGGCCCGGCGGGTCCACAGGGTGAAGTTGGGCCACAGGGTCCGCAGGGCGACATTGGGCCACAAGGTCCGCAGGGCGAGCCGGGTCCGGCGGGCGCGGGAGATGTTCGAGTTCGCAAGTTGACCAATCAGGAGATCACCAGCAACGAGACACTTCAGAACGACAACGATCTGACATTCGCGGTTGGATCGAATGAAGTCTGGGAGTTTGACATGCTGGTGATCACTAAGGGCAACGGTAATCGCGATATCCGCATCGCATTCGACGTGCCAGCAGGTGCGACGATTCATTGGTCGGGGTTGGGTGCTGACGTGACATGGAACAGCCCTGATGAGGCCATGGCCATCCTACGAAGTTACTACCGCACTGGAAGTGCGGAAGCGTACTTCGGAACAATCCTCAATACACCCTTCATCGTGCGCATCCGAGGAATGGTCGTCAATGGAGAAACTGCCGGTGATGTCACGCTTCAGTGGTCGCCACGAAGCAACGGCGGAGCGCCCAACGACCCAATCACGGTGCAGGCTGGCAGTTTCCTCCGCGCGGGAAAGTTTGAATGATCACCTGTCGTGGCTCTTCCACGGCCACTTTCGGAGGATGCTCCATGACACGATGGATGACTTTGGCAACGCTGGCCGTGCTGACGACAACGCCGGCGCTCGCGCAGCCGGAGATGACGTGGCGCACGATCGACGCGGGCGGCGGCGAATCTTCCGGCGGGGGATTCGTGATGCACGGGACGACGGGCCAGCCGGACGCGGGATTCATGGCCGGCGGCGGGTTTGTCATGCACGGCGGGTTTGTCTTCGGCGTGGATACGGGCTTCTGCTACGCGGATTGCGACGGCTCCACGGGGCGGCGCGTGCTTGATGTCTTTGACTTTCTGTGCTTTGGCAATCGCTTCGCTGTCAACGACCCGTACGCCTGCGACTGCGACCTTTCCACGGGCGGAGGCGTGTGTGATATCTTTGATTTCCTGTGTTTTCAGAACGCGTTCGCGGCCGGGTGTGAGTGAATCACGTCCGCTCTTGATTCGCGGTGAAGAGGAATCACCACCGAGGCGCTGAGGAAGAGGAGAGGAGCATGATCTACTCTTTGCTATGGGTGTCTCTGAGGTGATCTTTGCGGTTTGGTCGAGCAATCGCGGGCGTGCGTGCCATCGAAGTCGGTTCCTCCGACTTCGATGCTTCCGCGTCGGACGCGGGCCACGACATCGAAGTCCGAAGCGGACTTCGATGGCACGAGAGCGCGAGTTCCGCAGCGGACTTCGATGGCACGGCAGCGCACAGGCGGGACGCCTGTGCCACCGTATCGTGCAACGGGCGCGTCAGGATGATGGTGTGTATCGCAGCGCGATGGCCAGGTCGTTGACATTGGTTCCCGTCGGGCCGGTGATGATCTGGAAGCCGAGTCGTTCGAAGACCGTGCCGGAATCGTGGCGCGCGAGGGCGTCGGCGGGATCGAGGCCGCGGTCCTTCGCGGCGTTGGAAGTCTGGTGTGTGACGATCGCGCCGGCGGCGCGGGTGTCGCCATCGAGGCCGTCGGTGGCGAACGTCGCGATGGCGATGTCGCGCGCGTTGATCTCATCGAGCGCGATCGCGGCCGCGAGGGCGAGTTCGTGATTGCGCCCGCCACGCCCGGGCGCCTCGCCGACGGCCACGGTCGTTTCGCCGCCGAGGATGATGCAGGCGGGACACGACGTTGATGAAACGTCGGCAATGTCGCGGGCGAGTTGCTCGCCGACTTCCCGCGCTTCGCCCTGCACGCCGGTGGTCATGCTTGCGATGTCGAACCCGAGCGATCGAGCAGCGACGGCCGCGACGTCCACCGCCATCGCGTTGTCCGCGATGATCTCATGTCGCACACGCGCGAGGCGATCATCGCCTGGCTTCGGTGTTTCTTCGCGCAAGCCGTGAGTCCCATCGCGAAGCACGCTCGTGATCGCGGGCGAGGCATCAAGCAGGTTTCGCCGTTCAAGGATCGCGAGCGCATCGGCGTATGTCGTCGGGTCGGCCGTGCAAGGGCCGGAACCGATGACATCGAGCCGGTTTCCGACGACATCGGAAAGGACGAACACGGTGATGGGCTTGGCTTCCGCGAGCAGCGCGAGATGTCCGCCCTTGAGTTGTTCGACGTGCTTTCGCACGGCGTTGAGTTCGTCGACGGTTGCGCCGGCGCGGAGCATCGCACGCGTGATAGTCGTAAGGTCATCAAGCGTCACGCCCGGCGCGGGCAGCGAAAGCAAGGCCGATGCGCCGCCGCTGAGAAGCACCGTCAGGGCGGGTGCGGCGGCGACGAATCGCGCCACGGCCTGTGCGTGGGCAATGTTTCGCGCCGTCGGCAAGGGATGATCGCCGATGCACGCCCACGAAGGCGCGCCCGCGCCGTCGATCGTGAGCATCATGCGCGACGCCGCCTCGCCCGCGATCCGCGCATACGCGCGAAACATCGCCGGCGCGGCCTTGCCGATCGCCAGCACGGCCGTATCCGGCGATAGCAGTGACGGATCCGCATCCACCGCTCGCGCCACGCACACGGCGGGATCAACCGCCGCCATCGCGCCCGCGATGATCGCGTCAATGTGTCGGCGATGGTCGGCGAATCGAAGGGTCACACGGGATTGTTGCGCGGCGCGAGCGAGCGGACGGGAAGTCCGCGAGCGTGCCCAGCGCGGGGCGATCAGACAACTAGCCGGGGCGGGTGGCCCCGGCTTGTGGGAATGCTTGATGATCCGAGAATACTGAAGTCGAAACGACGTCAGTGGCACGAGGAATCAACGCATCGAAGTCGAAACGACTTCGACCGCACGGTTACGGACACCCTGCGTTGAAGGCGTTTCCGAAGCACAGGAAGTCGAAGATGTCACAGACACCCAGGCCCGTGCTGGTGTCGCAGTCGCATGCGTATGGATCGCCGGCCGAGAAACGGTTGCCAAAGCACAGGAAGTCGAAGATGTCGAGAACGCCGACGCCGGTGGTGGTGTCGCAGTCTGGATAGCACGGCAGCACGGCCGGGCCGAGGAACTCAAGGCCGAGGCAGTTGCCGGTGTTGAGTCGTCCGATGAGCGTGGCCTGGCCTGTGGCGGGGTTGATGTCGTAGAGTTCATCATCGACGGTGGCGCTGAATTTGTTGTCGGTGGCGAGGAGGCCGACGTTTGGATCCCATGCGAGACTGTTGCCGATGGACACGCCGCCCGGCTGGTTGAAGTCGCCCACGGGTGTGACGGCCGCGCTGCTTGTGTCGAGGATGTAGAGCCGCTTCTCCTGGACTTCGGCGGCGTACATGGTATCTGTCGCGGGATCGTGAACGATGCCCTGGAGGCCGCCCTTGCCGTGAGGGCCTACGAGCGTGGCCAGACCCGTGGTGGTACTCATCGTGTAGAGCGAGTTGTTGCCAAAGGACGTGACGGCGTAAAGCGTCTGGCGCAGCGAGTCATAGGCCATGCCGTGAACGATGCCGATGTTGGATTGTCCAATGAGCGAGCCAACGCCGGTGTTCGGGTCGATGCGAATCAGTTGGTTCGTGGCGTTGACGAAACCATAGAGAACTTCGTTGATCGGGTCATAGGCCAGGGCGGAGACGATAGAAAAGCCCATGGGACCGATGAGCGTGGTCGCGCCGGAGGCGGGGTCAATGGTAACGAGCGTGCCGTTGCTCGCGTCAGAGCCGAGCAGCACGGGCCCCTGGGCGAGTGCGGTTCCGGCGATGGCGGTAAGGGTGCTGGCCGTGATGAATCCGAGACGTGCGTTCATGTACGTATCCTCCTGTGAACCTTCCCGCGCGGGCGACGATCACCCTTGCGGAACCTGCACGATACCGGAAGTCCCGGATGATTGCAAGGGGCCCCCCCCCCCCGCGCCGGCGGAAGGCCCCGGGGGGGGTGAAACCCGGGGGCGGGGGGCCCCGGCCCCTCCTGCCCCCCCGGCGGACCATACGCGCGGCGAGTCCGATCCGTTCGCGCCGCACAAAAGCGATGTTCGGCGCGGAGCC
>CAZTPJ010000114.1:0-3195 GCA_964614515.1 uncultured Phycisphaeraceae bacterium
TGTTCGGGGCCGTCAAGTACCACAGTGATGATCTTGTGGAGATCTCGTTCAGTGCGGCGTTCAGCGGCCGCGCGTACCTCAACTAGGAGGGCATTATGGCCGTTACGTTCCTCACTAACGTCGATTTGGCTGGGAACCAACTCCTGAATTTTCGGGCGCAGGTGTTGGCGTCCGATCCGGGCTCGCCCGCGTCTGGTCAGATCTGGTTCAACTCGGTGTCGGAGCGCCTCAAGTATTTCGACGGCGCGACGACTCACACGTTGGCGTCGGCTTCCGGCGGGACGCTCACGGGGTTGCTGGGTTCAGCTCCCATCGTCGCTACGGATAATGAGGATGGGACGTACACCATCAGCATCAGCGCGGCGTCGGGTAGCGCGGCCGGGTCGATGAGCAGCACGCACTGGTCGAAGCTGGAAGGCATCGAGGCTGGCGCCGAGGTGAACCCGAGCGCGTCCGACATCCTGACGGCGCTGCTGTCCGTTGACGGTAGCGGCAGCGGTTTGGATGCGGACACGGTGGATGGCAGCCACGCCAGTGACTTCCTGGCTGCGTCCGCGGCTGGCGCGAACAACGGCGTCGCGCAACTCGACAGTGGCGGGAAACTGAAGTCTGACCAGATCCCTGATGTGTTGTTGGGCGGCTTGGCGTTTCAGGGGGCGTGGGACGCCGACCAGAACGCGCCCACCCTGGCAAGTGGCACCGGCACGCACGGGTATTACTACATCGTCAGTGACGCCGGCACCACCACCCTGGACGGCATAAGCGATTGGCAGGTCGGCGACTGGGCGGTGTTCATCACCGACGCGTGGGTGAAGATCGATAACACCGACCTCGTGGTGAGCGTGAACAGCCAGACGGGTGCGGTTGTTCTTGACGCTGGGGACATCGGTTACTCGGGTGGCACGTCCGGGTTGGCTGCGACGGATGTGCAGGCGGCGCTCGACGAGGTCGTAAGCGACCTCGCAGCCGCCGCCGTTCTCAGGCACTCCGCCAACGTCGGGAACAACTCAAGCACTGAGATCGACATCACCCATAACCTCGGCACTCGCGACGTGGTCGTGATGGTGCGCGAGGCTGGCTCCCCCTACGCTCAGGTGCTGTGCGACGTTGAGGCGCTGTCGACCACTCAGGTTCGGTTGCGCTTCGCTGTCGCTCCCACGACTGATCAGTTCCGCGTGACCGTGCTGGCATGAGACACGTAGGTCCTAAGTTCGAAGCGGTCAAGTTACTGATCTCGTCCGTCGCTGACGGCAAGTGGTTGAAGCGGGTTGGTGATGAGATCGTCGGGGTCGACCAGCCCGGCGCTGAGGTGTTCACCGACCTGTCGGACGTTCCGAGTGATTACACGTCTCACGGCGGCAAGTATGTGGCGGTCAACAGTGGAGCGACCGCGTTGGAGTTCGTGGATGCACCCGGCGGAGGATTCGGGAACCTAGACGGTGGTCACGCAACGAGTGTGTTCGGCGGCACGACCGCCCTTGATGGAGGTGCAGCGTAATGGCCGTGCAGATTCAGCTTCGCCGCGACACAACCGCGAACTGGGCGAGTGAGAACCCAACTCTCGCGGAGGGCGAGGTCGGGCTTGACCTGACTACAGGCGGCTTCAAGATCGGGGACGGCGCTACCGCGTGGGCGTCCTTGCCGTACCACGGTGGAGTGGCGTGGGGCGGCATCACTGGAACCCTCTCCTCCCAGACCGACCTACAAACCGCGCTCGACGCGAAGCTTGGGTTGTTGTCGCCGCCTCAGAACTACTCGGGGAACCGCACGCTCGACAGCGGCAACAGCGGCCGCCTCCTTAGGTTCACTGACGAAGCCACCGTCACGTTGCCGGACGGGTTGGCGCAGGGCTTCCAGTGCGTCATTGTGAACGCCACCGACTCCGATGTGGTCGATCTGGACGCCGAGACCACCTTGACGTTGCCTCCTGGCTTCGAGCCGGAGGTCGTGAACCGCAGAGCCGTTACGCTACTGCACGTCGGGAGCAACGTGTGGGAGGCGTACGGTGCGCTCGAGGAGACATCCTAGATGTTCCCGCTCATCCACGGCGTTGTCAGCCAGGCGCCGCCGCTCGAGCTGGACCCCGTGGCCGCCTACCGCAAGTTCCTGATGGACCTCGGCCCGAAGGCGTTCTATCGCATGGCGGACGCTGGTACCACCATGCTCGACGAGACAGGCGTCCACAACGGCGTCCATGATGTAACGAACCTCATCAGCGCACCGATCCCCACCGCCGCTGGCGCGCACAACTACAACGGCAGCACCGACTCGAGCTTCACCAGCACGGCCGCGTTACGCAGCCCCTCGTTCACCTGCGCCGCCTGGGTCATCATCCCCAGCACCTCACCAGCCGCCGGCATGAGCATCGTCAACGCCTTCAACGGCTCCTGGACGCACGGCTACCAGATGTGGGTCTCCGACGCCCGCATGCCACTCTTCTACCGCGGCAACGGCAGCGGATACGCCAACTTCGCACCGATCACCGAGATCCCGCTCGACCAGCCGGTCCGCTTCGTGATCACACACGACGCCAACACCGGCCGCTCCTACGCCTGGATCAACGCCACCACCAACCTCCCCGACGGCGTCAGCTACTCCTACCAGCCACCAACCAGCAGCGACACCTGGGAGATCGGCAGCGAAGACGGCGGCGCCAGACTCACCGGGCTGGCGTGGGACATCGTGTTCTACGACTACCCCTGGACCGCCCAAACCGTCGCAGACGACTACGCCCTAGCCACCACCTAACACCAACCACCAACTCGCAACCGCCCCGCACCTCGGAGAAGATTGGGAGGCAGCATGAGCATCATCATTCGTTGGTTAGGCGGAGTCACGAGCGCTGAGCACGCCGAGTTGGTGAGCGAGGTCGAGCGCCTCAGGAACCTCACCGGCATCGAGGAACAGTTGGAGTTGACGCGGCAGGCTACACACGCCGCCATGTCAGCCCGTCAGGACGCCGACAGCGCCGCGAATAGTGCGGCGTCCGCGAGTGTTGCTGCCACCACGGCAGCCGCAGCCGCAGCGGACAGCCTCAGCATGCGCGATCACCACCAAGCGGTCCTAGCGAACCACGCGACGGAGTTGGCGGCGTTGCAGTCGCGGATTACGGAGCTGGAAGCCAACCAACCCCAACCCGAACCCGTACCAGAACCGCAGCCGGAGCCCGAGCCGGAGCCGGAGCCGGGCATCCGC